>NZ_JBFUHL010000025.1:0-77665 GCF_056402415.1 Paenibacillus sp. P4_A9 | reverse complement strand
GTTGAACAAGAGTCCCTTCGTAAGCCATCCCAATTTTCTGCATAATCCTTGAGGATGATGGGTTTGTGGAAAATGCGTAAGCGAAGATACGATTTAAATCAAGTTCGTCGAATCCGAATTTCAAAAGTCTGCTTGCCGCTTCCGTCATGTAACCGTGTCCCCAATATGGTTTTCCCATCCAATATGCCAATTCTGCTCGTTTGTACTCAGGCGTGATACCAAGGGCAATCGCACCCAACAATTCATCGTTGAGTTTACGAACGATTGCAAAGTGATAACCACTACCTTTCTTGGCGGTTTCATGCGTATGTTTGATAAACTCTTCGGCAGCCCCTTCTGGATATGGATACGGGATATTCAAAGTGGTTTTCGCTATATCATAGTCGCCAGCCAATTCTCTTACTCTTTTTGCATCATTAAGCTCAAATGGTCTTAAGATTAAATTGTCAGAGTAGAGGTTCACTAAGATAGCCTCCTTTGATTAGTAAATTTTGATAATGTGTATGTCAGCTTCTTTGTTTTCCTTTAATACCCTTATTTTAGCATGCTATTGTACCACGTTAAACTGCCCGTTAGCTTAACAAACCATAGAAAAATATAGAAAAAGCACCTACCACAATGGATAGATGCCTTAGTTGTTGTTTACAGTTGTTTGTGACAGTAATGACAAGTTCAAGATCAAGAGCACATGTCAGGACTATAATTTATATCTCTTGTCGCCGCTGACACTTGTATATATATTGTATTTGGCAGATATGGCAGGTCTAACACACTCATCGCCAGCCACCTGTAGATATATTATATATGGCATTTATGACAATGTTCCACGGATACGTGTTAGAGAAACAGTTATCAGATATACAGCCGACAATAGATACAACAATTATATTCCTGACATGGGGTTTTGACTTTGCACTGTTCTTGGGTGTTGACCTACCAGAGAGAAAAAAGAAAGAACACAACCACTCTGTTTAGTGCTCTTATTCTTATTGTTAGGTGCTCTATAATCCCTTGACCTGTTCTTCTACTTGCCCTCCAGGCAATACCCAACCGCCATGTTGTGTCTTTACTAACAGGATAAGTCCTTTTTCATCTTCTACGATACCGCCGACTTCTACAATTTGGATTGGCATTACCCTCATACTCATTACCTCCAAATGGTTAGAGCATATGATGCTAAAACAGAGTTCGCACAATCTTTGAAATCATGACCGTCATACAAAAATGACCTTCGGGGTAAACCTAATTTTTTTCAATATTTTCACGTTTTTCGTAGTTGGCTTTACAATTTTTACAACTGCCGACTGGGTAGTTCTCTCTATCAATTGTTTTAAAGGCTGTTTTGTATATGTGGTCAGCATATTCGTTTGGGTAATTCCTTCCGCAATTGTTGCAGTAATAAATATATGTATTGGCCATATCTTCCCCTTGTTCCCCTTATATAAAAATTCATCTTAATATTGTAAATCATTCAGTCAATAGCAAATATTCCATTAGCGCTCGGTCATAATCTTACTTTTCTTTTGATTCATCTTGTCCACATATCAATCTGGTAATCCTAGATTCTCAGCAACCGTAATAACTTTTACATTTTACTTTATACCTAATCAATTCTGATTTCTGTCGACTTTGAGTCACATCTTCGAGAAAATGTGACAAGGTTATGCAAATCACACCGAAACTATACTATAATATACAACATATAAGCACAGTTGCAGTCAGGAGTGACATTGAGATTGGAAATACTAGCGGATTTTGGCATTAGGGTAAAGGAGTTGCGATTACGGTCGGGGATTTCGCAGGAGGTTTTAGCACATCGGTCTGGTCTTGATCGGACATATATCAGTGGTTTGGAGCGAGGAGATCGTAATGTTAGTTTGGTTAATATCGAAAAAATCGCCGATGCTTTGAACATTACCATTTCTTATTTATTTTCAGATGAACGATTTACTCCCATAGCGGCTTACGTAAAAAAGGATTTTCAAATTCCCTTTTCCGAGCGATTTGTTTATCATATCGACTTTGAAAATAAAATTGTCTCATGGCAGATCAATGGTGTTTTAAATCTTCAGGAGTTAAAATCTTTAACTAACATATTATTAGGCGCTGTAAGCAACTTCAAAAAGGGAGAAGTGGACGTTTTCGTGGATCATCGAGAGATGAAAGTGAATGGAGAACCGATCGGATACTCGCCAGAAGTTGCTGAAAAAGCAATCGAATTGCAAATGAAGCTGCTGAGTCACTTTAGAAAGGCCGTAGTGCTATGTAATTCACAGTTTATGGTAAGCCAGTTGGATCAAATTTCTCAAACAAGCGGGGTATCTCATAGGTCGAGCCACATCTTTGGGAAAGACAGAGATATGATTGATCAAGCATATTCTCTTTTAGATATTCACCGAAACGAACTGATTAGCTCTGTAAATTGACCATCACTAAATTGTTGTTTTTCAACCAATAGAAAAACCGCCTTCATGGGGCGGTTAATTGAACTATCGTTCTCCGTTAGCTGAATAAAGGATAAGGAATTAAAGAATATCTTGTCAAAATCGTGAATGGGATAAAGTTCTTGTCAATTAGCCGTGACAACCACTTTATCCTATTAAACAGAAAACTGCGATGTAACTCCCTGTATGTGGGATCAGCTAACTTACGAAACTAGCATAGGTTAAATCGGAAAGGATCAGAGTTCCTTTCTGCGACCAGGAAACACTTTATCGCTTCAAAATCAGCGTTTATGTTAAGAAAGTTATCTCTCTTGTACATTGATTATAGGCGACTTTATACGTCTTCCCAGCATTAAGTCCCAGCCTACGAATGTTAAGTGGATTTAGGCGGAAATCGTTATTAAAAATGTCCGGAATACGAACATAGCGAAGCCGTAACTGCGTTGTATTGTGCTTCAAAGTTAGAAGTTCTCCCCCAGGTAAGGGTAAGTAGATACCCATCGAATTCGCCAGTCCGTTTCCAATAACGACGCTTCCTATCCTTGCCTTCGAACTGGAAGTCACCAATATGTTACGGACCGTCACTCGTTTACGATGCAAGGTTAATGTTTTGTTTGCAGGATTGTATGTCCCTATGAAGCGTGTGTCACGTTTGAAGTGAAATGTTTTTGCTAAAGTCTTACTTACAGACATAAAGTTAGCAGCACATTCACCTGAACCTTCTTGTTTAACCGTCACCTTGCGAGCTATTGTTCCGCGACGCAGCGTAATAACGGCACCGTCAGGAATTATACTCAAATTGTTTTCAATGGCACCTCCACATTCTGTATTAAGAGCTACTACCGATTTAAGGAAATCGGTTCCTGAGACGAAAACATCAATTTCTCCGGAAACTGTCTTTTGGACTTGCTTGATTTTTGTCGCCATAGAATTACCCTCCTTGGAAATTTCAAATTTCACTTCCAAGGATAAGGTATGCATTCTTACAAGGTGAAGCGTGGGATTTAGTTATGGTTTAATCAAATTCGGGTAATTTTTTTCATACTCTCTTTAGGTATAGTTATAAATGACCACTATCATTTTTTTCTATTTTCACTGCAAACACACTTGACAAAATTATACCGTATTTATCGTAAAGGGTTGCACTAATCTGCCCGTTAACGTAATGAAGCTGCCGTTCATTCGCGCGGCAGCTTCATTTAACTTGTTTGTTTATTGAGCTCTCGGTTTGCAATAGGTAAGCATTTGAAGTCATCTCCAGCTTTTCCCCTGCTCCACACGGAGCGTACGAGTTTCCCAGTACTCCGCGTTCCATCTAACCGAATTTACTAATTCATAACTTCCTCGTTACTCATTGATTTGGGATATGTTAAACTGGTTTTAAAGTATATTTTTCACGGTATTGGTTGATCTGGTTCATCATCAATTCCGTTAAACCAAGTTTATTCTTGAGTACGTCAATCGTCTCTTTATGTGTTTGGAGGATAAGTTGCCAGACCTCTTTATGGAGGATGCGCAAATTTTTAAACTTGTCGTTTCCACCTATGTGCAAAGGAATGTAGTGATGGCAGTAAACATCGGATGCGAAGAGATACATACCTGTAATTTCGCATTTCCCCATTTTCATGCTGTACCGACTAATTCGATTATCCATATATTCTACTCTTTGATTCGGGATGCTAGATTTCGTTAGTAAATAAATTTCCTGACGTATATCTGGTCGAAGTTTTTTGTGTATTTGATCTCTACCTGCTGTGGTAAAGAGCGAGAGCCCTGTACTGAAACCCATCGTATTCTTTGTTTTCACGTTGGCTAGAGGATATAAATAAACATCTGCTATTTTAAAAGTCCTGTAACCCAAGCTGTAAAATTTACTGTACGTTGGCGGTGGGTTTGCAGGATGCTCATATTCCCCGATTTGTTTGAGACGATTGTACATGAAAGCTCGCAGATCGTAGGCAAGACGTGAGAACGCAACACTTACATGTGTTGCCCGATTGAAGTAGCTGTGAATTCCTAAAACAAAGCTGTTGAACCGTGCAGCATTTAGAGCCGTTGGCGAAGTCCTCATTTCGAGGATGTGTTTCTTGACTTCGCTTTTGATTTTCTGCTTTTTGCCCACTTTTATACCCGTATGCGCTACTCGTTTTTGACCTTTTTTGTTTGCTCGGATTGTAAAACCAAGAAATTCTGACTCTCTCTTTCGCAAATTAATGATTTGCGATTTCTCCGGAGAGACATCGAGTTTCAGGCGATCTTTAAGATACAGAATTACCGCATGATACCACCTCTGGGCCGATCTCCAATCTCGACATATGATTTTGAAGTCGTCGGCGTAACGCACCAGGTAGCCTTCTTTCAGGCTCGAGCGTATTTTCGCAGCCCTTTCACCAGTTCTTGATTTGAATGGTTTTCTCAGCGGAAAGAGCTCCCATTGACCTGCAACCCATTGATCTAGGTCATTTAGTACAATATTTGAGAGCAGTGTTGACAGTAAACCGCCTTGTGGTACACCTTTTGAAGGTATTCCTTCCCCCTCGATTTCAGCTTTCAGCATTTTAGAGACGCAGGCTAGAACCTTTCTATCTCGAATGCCCATGTTCCAAAGTTGCTTCAAAAGCAGCGTATGGTTGACATTGTCGAAGAAACCCAAAATGTCGATGTCTACAACATAATGCATCGAAGCCTGATTGATGAGAAACTGTACTCTTGCCATGGCATGGTGTGCCGATCGAAGGGGTCTGAAACCATAGCTATGGTTGTAAAATTGGGCTTCGGCTATGGGCTCAAGCACTTGCTTGAAACACTGTTGAATGATACGGTCGAGGATGCATGGGATGCCAAGCGGTCTCATCTTACCGTTATCTTTTTCGATGAGCTTCCGTCTGACATTCTTGGGGCGATAGTTTTGCAGTTTGTATTGGATTTCACTTACTAATTCGTATTCGGGTCTTTGTTCGATGTCTTTGATGGTTAATCCATCTGTTCCTGGTGTCTTTGATCCTTTATTGGACTTCATCGTACGGTAAGCCAGCAAAATATTTTCTCTGGATGTGACGATCTCATACAGATGTGAAAAGGTTTCTTTGTTTGCTGATCTTTCGTGCAAATCCGTAAAAGCTTCCGTCATGCCGTAATACTCCCAATTTCGTAAAGCTTGCACTGTGGCATCCCTCCTGACGAAGTGATGTCCCCACATTCCTACCTGATCGGTGCAATTCACGCATGGAAAATGAACGTTCTTTTCAATTAGACTTGGGGCTGTTCCTCCACCTCCATTACATAGGCTTCATCAGTCGTGCCCCTGCCCTCACAAGGATAAACGCATTTCGGCAAATGCCTTATTGCAACCGTTTCGGGTAACAGCCCTTCTTGCAACGTCCCTTGCTTTCCAAGTCCCTTACAACCTAGCTTTTTTTTTTTTTTTTTTTTTCTGAACTTAGGTGCTTCCTCTAAGCCTGTGAGATTAATGCCACCATAGTTCGGCATAGCGTATTTCATAGGATAAAGTTTTACTTTACGCCACTCACCCCATCGTTTGATGGTACATGCGTTTCCACATGCTCTAACTTTAGACCTGTACATTCGGAAGTTCGTCAGTTCGCTTCTGTGCGAGCATTCTCACCATATTCAGTTTTCAGCCGCGCGACATATCCGTTGGCATACCTTTTCTATTGAATGGCTCTAGCTTTCGTTCTGCCGAATCTACCTGTACTTCACACCTTATGATCTGTTAAACATAACGCGCGCAGGAGTATTGGCGGGATGGTTTCGGGATACATGGTTCCGTCATTCCCATCCTTGGTTGTAAAGTTAAGATTACTCTTGTAATCTCCTGCTTTTCACACTGGTTGGTGCTTATAGCAGAACTTGTCATACTTATCCGTTAGCGGAATGGTTATTGCATTTTTCTTTCATTAATTCAATAATCCTTTCGTTTTGGTCAATTTGAGTAATGATATTTGAGTTAAGTTTTTGAATAGCAACAAATATTCCATACAATGCACCTAAAATTAAGAATCCTACAAAAACATCCATAATTGACTCCTTTCACGAATAAAACATGGTTTTGGAACACAAGACAATCTTTTTTCCATTCCATTGATATTCGTGATAATAACCTCTATTTCCTTTTTATGTAATATGTCCAATGGGTCTGGTTGCGCTAATCTGCCCGTTCGTATTATGAGGTCACCAGATATTTCTGGTCGACCTCTTTTTTGTAAGGTCGTAAGATAGCGCTAGCCGGGGATCGAGCGTATCTGCCCGTGGGACTTTGATCCCGAGAGCTATTCTGTTCATCCCCCCTACTTGTTCAACCATGGTTAGGCTGGTTGGGACATGAATCCCGTATCACATGCGATAGTGTGGAAAACAAGAAGGTTAGGGGTTACCGGTGAAAATACTACAGGAGTGATGTTATGAATCCAGTCATTGGTTTGGATGTGTCTAAGGGAGAGAGTCATGCACAAGCTTTTTTAGACCGTGGAGTACCTCATGGGAAGATCTTTAGGTTTAATCATGATCTTGAAGGGTTAGCGTCTTTTCTTAATTACGTTAGAGGAGTGGAATCAGCTGCAGGGATGCGCCCCTCCATTGTTATGGAAGCGACAGGCCATTATCACAGCCCCGTTGTTCAGTTTCTGGACGAGCACCAGTATCTGTACATCGTAATTAATCCGTTAATCTCACACGAAGCCAAGAAAACCAATTTGCGACGGGTGAAGACCGATGCTGCTGATGCCTATCAGCTTGGGGCACTGTTTTATAAAGAAGAGTTTGAACCCTACAAAAAACGGGGTCAACATCTCATGAATTTACGTTATCTAACACGACAATATGAATCTTTAACGGGTATGTATGTTCAAGTAAAACTACAATTCCAGGCTATTCTAGATCAAGTTTTCCCCGAATATCATGGCGTGTTTGGTGATCTTTATTCGAAGGTTTCCCTTCGATTTCTTGCCTTACACCCAACGTCTAAAGAGGTCCTAGAAATGTCCGAGCTTGAGATTACAACTGCAATCGGGCGTCTTACTGGACGCGGCAAATCCGCTTCGTGGTGTTTGGAACGCGCGCAAATCCTAGCAGCTGCGGCAAGGCGAAATCCCTTTAAGGAGACGGCTTTTCCAAGCCACTTGACCTCAATGCAGTTACTCATCAAGTTGCTACTTCAATACCAGGAGCATCTAGCAACCCTTGTTAAATCGGTAGATGCCCTGGCAGAAGAGTTACTAGAATATGATTTAATTCAATCGATACCCGGTATTGGAACTAAAATTGCTGCAACAATTTTGGCTGAGATCGGGGAAATCGATCGGTTTGATCACGCAAAGAAACTGGTGGCCTTTGCTGGCATTGATCCAAGCGTTTTTTCTTCAGGCAAGTTTATAGCAACCCAGAATAGAATCACTAAGCATGGCTCCAGGAGGCTCCGTACAGCCCTATATCAAGCTGTACGATGTGGTATTCGTAGTAATAGAAATAAGAAATTAAGAGCTTATTATGATAAGAAACGTGCTGAAGGAAAGCTGTTCAAAGTAGCGATAATTGCTTGTGTGAATAAACTCATCCACTGGATTTTTGCCATCTTAACTACTAAGGAAGCGTTCCGTTCAGAGTAAGTAGTAGGAAACGGAAATATATGGAATGTCTTACCGTGCTTTAATGGACGGTTCTTTCCCATACACTTTTTAAAGTATACCACCTAATGAATCCACCATTAATAATTAAATATTGACAAGCTATTAGCTGGAATAGCGGAGTGAAGGAAGGGCTGCCACGCGGCTACCCTTTCACTACTCAAAGAACTCCCTAGTGATTCAGGAAAATAAAGTTCGTTAGTCAAAGTCCAGTAATTACGCGGTTTTTATGATTATTATAATTTTAATTAAGTTCGTTACTTAAAGGACTTTTTCAAAAGGAAATGAGGTAAAAGAGGGAAATAAAGTTCATTAGTGTTGTTTACTTTTGTAATCATCATATCCTCTATTTTGATTCCTGACACTGTTAAAAGATATGGCATATTTTATTAATAAGTATAGGCAGCTGGTCCGGTTATCTACTGACTGCGCGGCAGCTGGTGATCCCTATTTAAGTAACGTTCTCCGTCCCTCAGTTTTAAGACAAACAACAAACAAAACCAGAATTTTGGGTTTGTAACTCTTTTCCTAATTTTTTAGACTACAAAGGGGACCTGAGGCAGAGCCTCAGGTCTTTCGTGCTCCTCACAGTCGCGCACAAAAACTTCTCTCTATGGTTAGATCAGTACTTTGTGTAATTTTCGTATGGAGTTGGTGATGGGTTTTCGTTTTTAGTGAATATTTTTTTTCTTAAAACGTCCGCCTTTAACATCGTGAATGTTACCGACAGCGAGAAACGCGGAAGGATCGAGTTCTTCGACTATTGTTTTCATTTTTGCTTCCTCCAAACGTGTAATAACGCAAAAGATAACCTGTTTCGCATCTCCGGAAAAGCCTCCTTGACCGTTCAAGTAGGTAATACCACGGCCGAGACGGTGCATAATGCTATCACCAATATCTTGGTATCGCTCGCTGATTATCCAGATGGCTTTGGACTCATCAAACCCTTCGATCGTAATGTCAATCATTTTGAAAGCAATGTAATAGGCGATTAATGAATACATCGCATGATCCCAACCGAATACGAAGCCGGCGCTGGCGAGGATAAAGACGTTGATAAACATGACGCTTTCCCCTACGGAGAAAGCCGATTTTTTGCTTAAAAGGATAGCAATGATTTCCGTACCGTCAAGTGAACCTCCGGATCGGATGACCATGCCGACTCCGATGCCGAGAATAATCCCACCAAAAACGGCGGCAAGCAGCGGATCGATCGTTAATGGAGGAACCGGATGGAGTAGTGTTGTACCAATGGACATTATGAGGACAGAATAGAGTGTGGAAAGCGCGAACGTTTTTCCTATTTGTTTATAACCAAGGACAAGAAACGGAAGATTGAGAAGTAGGAGAAACACGCCGATAGAAATGGTTGAAAGAGCGGAGGAAATAATAGATATCCCAACGATACCACCGTCAATAATTTTATTAGGCACTAGAAAAATTTCTAGCCCAATTGAAACCAATGACGCTCCTAGCGTCATGAAGAAACCTCTGCGAAGCAGTTTAACTTTTTTTATTTTATGGTGCTGAGGTTGCTGTTGGGGCTGCATGTTCATTTTTGCCGCTTCCAGATTCATTTGTTGATTCCCCCTCGATCTGTGAGCAGAACAAAGGTTAAATTCCGCGTCCAACTCGTCGAAGATTAAATCGATAGCGCAAAGTTGTCCCCTTAAGAAGTCTTTTATGTCCTTTAGCTCTTCTTGCTCGATCTGTCGTTTGATCACATTTTTTCTAAGCTGAAGTCTGGAGACGTAGTACTCGACTTTTGATTTGCGATATGTCTCGGCCATAAAGATACCCCCTTTTGATTTAGAATAGATGTATACAACTTCCAAGGGCAATAAATTTCTTAACATACTCTTTCGTGAATCTCGGGTACTACTGGCGTACAACTACTTACAGCCTTCTGTTCCAACCATTCCATTAGGATTCAAAAACCAATATTCGTAGTTATCAAGCGTTAGATCCTATAATAAGTAAAACAACCTTGTAATGGATAACATTGCCCTTGCTCTATCATCGGCAGCTACTTCTGCTCTTCTGCGACAACTGAATGGCATTTTTCTTCGCAAGAACATAATACCCGTATGTACCTATATTCCCAATTTTTGTAATTCCGCTAAACTGCCCTTTAGCTTAATAAAGGCTGCCGATCGAAATCCGTAGCAGCCTCGTTTTTGAATATATCCTTCATATTTGAGGTTTTAGCTTCTCACATCTAAGTAACTCGAAGCTAATATGTAGGTTTGTGTATGAAAAGTTATACAAAATAACGTTTTCATCTATGGCTTTTCAATTCGTCTGTTTTACTCATTGTTTAATTCCTCCTAGTTTACATTCGATAAAATCAATATGATTTTGGATGACCTTGGATAATTCCAGAAGGTTCATGCTAGTTTCATCAGAGATAGAAACAATTTTATGGTGAAGCAAACCACGAACGGCGCCCGCCAATGAAGCATAGTTGCCGCAAATATCGAAAAACTCCTCGGGAGTTACAACGCCCGTTTTCTTATCCTTCACGTTACGCATGCCTCGCTTTTCGATGGTGTAGCCCAATGTGCCATGAATGAAAATGTTGTTCTCAATGTGTACTCTCATGATTTCACCGCATCCAGTTTTATTTTTAGTGGTCGAACCCCGCGTTTATCGGTCTTCCATGATATTTTGTGAGGGCCAGCAAATGCTACTGAGTTGTCGCACATTGCTTTGATTTTGTTTTCGCGTTCTTTTCTGAACAGCACCCAACGCTCTTCTTCTTCCTTCGCTTCGTGAACTTCCGAAGCCCATTCCATCGCGATTGAAGGCAATTCTAGAGGCGGTAAGCCTTCGGAGTGCAAAGGGTTCATAATCCTTGTACATCTGCTCGTAGAGTCGCTACTGTCGATCTCAGGCGGGTTATGTGGGAGTACAGAAAGCTTTGCCCCTTTCGAACATGTGATGAATGAGTTCGTCGTCCCGATCCAATTTCGACCAATTATCCAACTCGGCAACCGCATAAAATGCAACCACTTCCCTAGGTTCATTCATAGTCGGAATATGTTTAATGCGTTGATCTGTTCCCATCTCAAACTCGAACAAATCATTTTCATGCAATTTTGTATCCAATGATGAATTGAACGACCATTCTGTTTTCCTTGTTATTTCTAAATGGAACAAAATACGCGTGACCTAACATTCCAGGCTCTAGCCCTAATTTCGCTGATTCTAAAACAGCGCCCATGATACCGAGGCTAAAACATTTGCCGTAAGATAACTCCAACTCAGTTTTATTTTAACTTTTTTGTTGATGCGTTCTTTTATTAGATCGCTCCTGGCGTTGCGCTCAGCTTTGTCTATAGGCTCAAGATTAATGTCACAAGAAGGGTCTGGTAAATCGAATGCCCCCACTTTAATCAAAGCAGCCATATGTCAATCTTCGGTTGTATTACCCCAATAACAAATCAGTGCAAAATTCTCACTGCTCCAACACTCACGACGTTTTAGCTCTTTGAATATCTCGTTCAACTTTTTAAGTTCAGACTTATCGGTTGTTGGTATGTCAGTAATCCTTTCAAACTTACTAGGAAAGGATTGCTTTTCACTCCAATAGCTACTTTCAGGAGACCTCCCATTGTGTTTAGCAATTTGCAGGACTTCATAGTACTCAAGGTCACCGGATTGAAATCTCATTTGTTGAATAAACTCTGTTTTATTATTATTGCTAGCACTTTTATTCACACAAATTTCTTCAACTAACCGAAATTCATTATCGGTCTTTTCAAGCTTGATTTCCACACAATCGATTTCTCTTATAAATTCATCGGTAACATTTTGAATGATAATATGTCCGTTTTTAGATTCAAGTCGGTATTCGTGACTGCAGTCACTCTTATCCTCAATATAGTCTTGATTATTTTCATTCACCCAATTAAAAAGTACAATTCGCTCTGTGTGAAATGGATGATAAAATTCATCAATTATGGCATTTAGCCTAATTAGCTGCGCTAAGTCTTTAGCAGTAAATTCAAGAACGCGTTCATATCCATATTCGCTATCAGGGTGACTTTCCCAAGCCATATTATCTATTTTACTATCATTACCTTCAGCAATTTTTATTAACTCTGCCCAGAAAGGCACTCCTTCTTGTTCGATGAGGATTTCGTCTATATTGAGCCATTTAAATTTCCCTTCAGTTCGTTGAGTAAAACATATTTCTTGTTTTAACCTAAATACTTTATTTTTTCTTTCATAGCTAATTCGTAATACATCAATCTCATTGAATAGATCATATGGTAAATTTTTAATGAAAATAGTCTCATTATTATTTGATACAAATCGATATTCTTTAAACATCATAATCACCGCCTATTTATGATATTTTATTCTCTAAGCTTTTGGTAAAAATAGCTTTTTAACTGATATTGATATACGCATATCTCCTTCGATCAAAAGAGCCTTGACCAAACTTGATGGAATTTACTTAATAATTCATACAACAGCTTTGCCGCAGATACTTATCTTTGAAAATCAACAAAGAGCGATATGGCTATAAATGACTTAGATACGGTCAGGTGATCGTGTGTAAAGCGAAATACCTGTATGCAACTGGTTCAATTTCTTCGAGCCAGGATGAATTAACCTCTGTATAGTTACTACATAAGAGGACCAAGCCCTTTGGATAATGGTCAAAAGAGTGGCTTGGATTTTAAAACCGTACATTT
Source organism: Paenibacillus sp. P4_A9 (assembly GCF_056402415.1). Taxonomy (NCBI): domain Bacteria; kingdom Bacillati; phylum Bacillota; class Bacilli; order Caryophanales; family Paenibacillaceae; genus Paenibacillus; species Paenibacillus sp. P4_A9. The sequence continues at coordinate 64,876 of NZ_JBFUHL010000025.1, read as the reverse complement.
GTCAAAAGGAGATCGCTTTGTGTTATTATATATCTGTATATTTGAAAGTATAAAGAACCGAGAATAAAGATATTAAGTATATAGGAGTGATCCATTTGTCCGAGAAATTTTTATCTGGTTTAATCCATATTTCAGACGATGTTATTTCTACAATCGCTGGGCTTGCCTCCCTAGAAACAAATGGAATCGCTACAATGTCAGGAGGCGTTTCCGAAAGTCTTGCAAAGCGACTAATCGGAAAAAATGCACAAAAAGGCGTTTCCGTTAAGGTTGGACAAACCGAGGTTACCATCGATTTACATGTTATCGTTAATTACGGCACTAAAATCCAAGATGTATGCCGGGATCTTCAAAATAACGTTAGAGAAACCGTGGAACACATGACTGGACTTCTGATTGTAGAAGTAAATGTAATGGTAGAAGGTATAGCATTTAAAGAAGTCGAAAATACGCGCAAGAATAAATAAAAAGATCGATGAAAAACTATAGAATAAGTATAGATTTCGTTTCACAAAAAAAAGTTGATATTTTGAAAAATCATTCTTCTATTCTTCTCTACCCCAAATATGCGTTTCAATTGTATCTTTAATCACACGGTTTGCGTTATAAAATCCTCATTTGTAAATCCAAGTGAGTGATAGATTTCCATAATTTCAGCATTCGCCTGATCCATCAATATCTTTTGAAAACGAAGTATAAGAGTTACGTGAATTTAAGCAATTCCCTTACAAAATCGCATAAATTTCGATATGAAGCAAACAGATTTCCTGCTTAATCCGCAGCTTTTTTGAAATATTTGATTATTTGAATATACAAGAATGATAATCTTATACACAAAAAAAATCAATGCCTGTTTAGACATTGATTTTTTATTTTCATTATGCTTATTGGTGAATTAGCTCAAACGTACCAATTTGATATCAATGTTAACTATCACAGATAGTTACTCATTCTCTTCGAAAACTAAGTTATCCGTGGCACGCATACTTTCCAAAAGAGAAATGGTTCCAACAAGATGATTATCAAATATTTGTTTCGCTACTTGGAGTAAGTCTTTCACTAAAGGATCACGCAAGCTGTACACAACGGATGTTCCTTCCTTACTTCCAAAGACAACATTTTTATTTCTTAATATAGAAAGTTGTTGGGAAACAGCCGAACCTTCACTACCGATTATGGCTTGAATCTCATTTACATTTTTATCCCCTTCGGAAAGGACTTCAAGAATTTGAATTCTCATGGGATGGGCTAGAGCTTTAAAAAAATCCGCCTTAAATTGCTGTAGCTCAAGGTTCATAATGGGGTTCTCCTTCATACATTCAAATATACAGATATAATAACATATTACTTGTTCAACAACTAATATTTTTTGCTTAATTGCAGTTTTAATTGCATTTGTTTTATAATGTCTTTATATTCAAATAATAAAATATATGAATATTTTAGTCTAAATTAATATTCTTTTCTTGAGTCAATTTGTCAAATATGTATACCCAATCTTGTTGCAAAAGTTATCACTTTTTAAAAGACCGAGTGGGTTGCCAACTTCGCAACTTGATAAGTGGAAACATTTTTGAATCAAATTCCTGGAGAAGATTACAGGCAAGACCTTTTACTCCGTCTTGTGTGCTCATTTCGACAGGTTATTCTCATACATGGAAAAGCTTTCGCTTTGCCATGACTCGGAAATTAATCGAAATATACTAATTAAATCCATTATAATAATTTTTTTAATAATAAACTATTGAGCTCATGGAGGCAATAAGTATGGGGATCGGTGGAGCGATTATTTTAGGCGTTGTTGCAATAACCTTCGTTTGTGGATTAACGTTCTGGGCAACAAAGAAAGCCTACTCACGAAAGTGGGATGAAGAGGAATAAACCTTTATGTTTGATATTTAGTTTGAAGGGGCGATGAAGTGTCTGATACTTGTTCAACTTTTGCGAAACCAACAATCAAATCCGAGCATTCGCTTGGTGAGCATTTTACAACTAGACAGATGGTTATTAATCAAGGACTTGATTTCTTAGACGGCATTGGATCAGATGAAATATGTAGCGTATGTATTAATAATGGTGGATCATGCTGCAGAGGGTGTAGAAAATTAGTCAATGGAGTTGGCTGTAAACTTCGAAACACTAGCTGCACTGCTTGGTTATGCGGATTTCTTAGATACCTTCTTTATGAAGTAGATCTTCTCCAGGATTGGAATATCTTTTGGAGAAATGTGCCTGGTCAGGCTTATAGAGAGGACTATACTCCAGATTCATTTGTAATCTATAAAACGTTGACAAAGCGAAACATTCGTTTTCTTAGTCATGAGCTTGCAGAAGATTTAAAAACATTATCCAAAAATCATTCAAAACAAGATTACATTATTGATTTAAGAGAAAAAATCAATAACAATTTGGATGAATTAACCTTTTGGAAAAATAGTTTAGAAAAACAATCTTTTTATAAAAACAACTTGCAAACATTATCGAAAGATTTCCATCGGTTTCACCAAGCTCTTGAAAATTACAGAAAAGAATTCAATAAAAGCAAATAGGGGTTGTTTGCCTCTCTGCTTAATTTGAAAGTAAAACGAACTATCAACCGCGCACCTTTAGTTATGTGAGAACGGGTAGAGGAAGATATCGTTTCTTTCACCAACTTATACATGATTCCCTTCGCAATTACTTCCTAAGTTGATGGTTGCATACCAACCAAAGAAAATGTGAGTAACTTGGATAAATCATCTTAAAGTGGGAGGTTTCAATTGGATCCGATAAGGATTGTACTATGGATTATTATTATTGTGTTAATCATAAGTTCAATTATTCTCTTAATAAACAAATCAGATTGATTTCAAAAAACCAATATAAAAAAGGCAGAAATAAATATATTCTATCGAACAAATTACATTTGTGTTCCTTGTGCAAATTCAAATATGCAAAAAGACCGTTTTTTTGCCAGTGAAGTGGCATTAAACGGTCTTTTGTTATTTTACAGCTTTCAGGCTATGCATTACCGCTCATCAAAAGAATATACCTATTACATACAGCATTGTCTCAAATGAACATCTTCTTTCCAAACTCATTCATTTATACTTTTTTAACAAATTCAGATTTTAATTTCATAGCTCCAAACCCATCAATTTTGCAATCAATATCATGATCTCCATCAACCAAACGTATATTTTTTACTTTAGTGCCTATTTTTACGACTAATGAACTTCCTTTTACTTTAAGGTCTTTGATTACTGTTACAGAATCCCCATCGTTTAAGACATTTCCATTTGCATCTTTGATAATCTTTATATCTTCACTATTTTCAGTTTCTAAAGTCCACTCATAAGCACATTCTGGGCAAACAAAATGATTTCCATCTTCGTAAGTGTATTCAGAATTACATTTTGGGCAATTTGGAAAATCCGACATAATTTTTATTTCCCCTATTCGTTATCGTTTAATCAAACATATATATTTAATCAGTAATTGTTTTTTTGAGTGGAAATTGAATGTTTTTTATTGCTTGTTGGAATTCATTAAAGTCTTTGATTAAGTAATTGAGCCTCTTTATTAATTGAGTTTCAATATCAGAGTTTTTAGCGAACACAATCTCGTCAATAAGCTCATCCAATTCTCCAGCCAATACAATGAAATCAAGATTATCTTTATCCTTGCTCAATTTATTCTTAATGTCACTCGCTAACGCTTCACCTAGTTCTCTCAATACGGGCACTTCAAAATATGTTGTCATTTTTACCAATGGAGGAGTAAAGTCTTTTCTAAAATCCATACCTGGGACTTCTCCCCAAAATGCATTCCAATCTTCAAATAATCTTGCTTCGTAAAACAATAATTTTAAGTATCCGCATAACCAAGACGTACAACTTGTATTTCTGTTCTGGCAGCCTATACCATTTATTAAGTGTCTACAACTGCGGCAACAAGAGCCACTATTTTGAATGCAGACTTTACAAATATGATCTGCACCTAATCCATTTAATGTTCGCATTCCATAGTCGATAAGGTACCTTCTTGAAGCTACATACATTTCGTTATCAACGGACATTCAAAACCAGTCCTTATTCTTGTATTTTCAAATAATAAGATATTTGATTTTTCAACATCAATAAATTATACTATAACTGAAAAGCATTTAAAAAAGCAAAGGTCTTTATGATACAATCCTTTCATTTTCTTAAATATTGGCTCTGTTAACGCTTAATGTTGATTTTACTTGAATAAAATATAAAAAAACTGGGTGGATTAAGCATGATAACGGGTAAATGGGTTTTATTTGTGATATTTAGTATACCCGTCATAATGGTGGTAGGCATAATATACTTAACAATCAAGTTAAAGAAGATGTAACAACATTAGTTCAATTCACTGCCACCCCAAGACGTGATTTTCCTTTCTCTACCGGATCCCTAATTAAAGACCTTCTTATTGTTGCCAAACGCATTTTTGACAATCACTTTGTTAGTACTATTTCAATGTTAAAAAAATATAAAAAATAAGTAATTCACTTCCAAAAAAGGGGTAAATTGAGTGTTGATCTCGATTTACTTCTTTTTTATTTCTTCAATGTCTATCGAGGAAATATTAAATTGACACCTGACTGTTTTGGATATATGATTTTTATATATATTCAAATAGTCAAATATTCAAGAATATTAAGATGGAAGGGATCAAAATGAAGTTCTCTTTTAGTGGCAGATTTCAGGGCTATAATAGAAAAACTTTTCAAAAGGACATAATTTCGGGATTGATTGTTGGGATTGTCGCCATTCCACTAGGAATGGCGTTTGCAATTGCTTCAGGCGTTAAGCCTGAATATGGTTTATACACAACGATAGTAGCGGGAATACTAATCTCATTATTTGGTGGTTCAAAATTTCAAATTGGTGGTCCAACAGGAGCTTTTGTACCGATTCTATTTGCTATTGTTATGCAGTATGGATACGATAACTTACTTATTGCAGGATTTATGGCTGGAGTAATTTTGTTATTAATGGGGATTTTTAAATTAGGTGGTGTTATCAAATTTATTCCCCGTCCTGTTACTATAGGTTTTACAACAGGAATAGCCGTTACCATATTTACAGGACAAATTGCCAATTTTCTTGGATTGCGTAATCTTCAAAAACACCAAGACTTCCTTTCCAATATGAAGGAATTAGGCATTCACATTTCAACAATCAATATCTTCAGTGTCTTAACCGCAGTGATTTGTCTGCTTCTTATCATTCTGACACCAAAGCTGCTCCCTAAAATTCCTGGCTCATTAGTTGGATTATTGATTTCAACAATTGTAGCATCACTCTTCTTTCCTGATAAGATTGCAACCATTGGTTCTACCTATGGAGCGATCCCAAATAGTTTACCAAGCATACACTTTCCTGCACTTTCATTTGAACATATTCAGGCTTTAATAAAACCAGCTTTTGTAATTGCAATGTTAGGTGGCATTGAGTCTTTACTTTCAGCTGTGGTTGCTGACGGTATGGCAGGAACTAGACATAACAGCAACCGTGAATTGATGGGTCAAGGTATTGCTAATATAATAACCCCGTTATTCGGAGGTATTCCCGCGACAGGGGCTATTGCTCGAACTGCAACCAATATTAAAAATGGCGCGGAGTCTCCATTCTCTGGAATTATTCATGGTATTGTCGTATTGTTAGTCTTGTTCCTATTTGCTCCTTATGCTTCAAATATTCCTCTTGCTAGTATGGCACCCATTTTAATGGTCGTCGCTTGGAATATGAGTGAACGTAGAGAGTTCGCACACGTGCTAAAAACCAAAACTGCTGAATCATTAGTTTTGCTTATTACCTTTCTTCTGACTGTATTTACAGACCTTACAACCGCAGTGGAGGTTGGATTAATCTTGTCAGGTATCATTTTTGTGAAACATATGAGTGATCTTCTTATTACTGCTAAGGTCTTGCCTGACCCTTCCGATAAGAATGAAAAAGTTTCAACTCATATGGTTAATGAGCAACATAATTGCCCCCAAATCAGCATCTATACTGTCGAAGGCTCTCTGTTCTTTGGGGTTGCAAATATGTTCGAGAAATCCATAATGGAAGAAATTAATTACAAACCAAAAGTTTTAATATTAAAAATGGGTAATGTACCCTATATGGACATAACTGGCGAATCAAATTTATCGAGTATCGTCAAGCATTTTAAAAAACACGGTGGAATCGTAATAATTTCAGAAATACAAGATCAACCACGTAAAATGCTTCGAAAAACAAGATTAGGCGAATTCATAGGGCAGGAACACATTTTTGAAAAAACAGGTGAAGCAGTTAGCTTTGCAATAACAAAACTTGACCACTCACAATGTCTTGGATGCAGACATTTTGCATTCCGTGAATGCCAACAACTATCAAACCAGAGAGTAATCAATGTTCGTACAAGATTTGATTGAATAACTGTTTTTCCCAAGCACATTTCACTGTCCTGTGGCAGTGGAGTGTGCTTTTTTGTTTGGCTATGTTAAATCTTAATGTTGTTTTACCCCATAAAGTACTTAGCGAAATAAGAAGTATAGTTGATTATATCTTCTTGAGGGTAAATAGCCTTTCTAATGTATCTGAAAGTATCTCATGTTGACGTTCTACTCCGTCTATTCCTTCCTTTACTTTTAGGATACATCTTAATAATACTTCATCCGATACCCCTGAATTAATCTCTTCAATCAGTTCATTTGCTTGAAGTTGGACCTCAAAATTTCCTTTTATCAAATGGTAAACCAGTGTCTCTAAATGTGGAGAACATTCAAATGGTTTCAGTGCAAGTAACAATGTACCTCTTGCTCCCAATGTTTTTGGGTGATTTATCATATCTATCAATGGTTCAACGGCTTTATCGTTCCCGATATCACTTAACGTAATTTGCAATAGAATTTCTCAAAATATTGCTCTCAGTGCTTTTTAAATATTCTATAAGAAGGGGAATGGCTTCTTGTAGTTTATTTCTGCCTATCTCCTCAAACATGCTTTCAACTTTATCCATGTTGTTACTTACTATTGCTTCTCGTAATAAATCTAAATCCACGCTTTTATCCAGCCCCTTTATGTCAGTTGTAACATTTTCAAATAACACTGCATTTTGCTGTTCTAAACTCCCGTTAGCGTAGCGAATGGCTACCACGCGGCAGCCCTTTAATTTTCATCGTAGTTGAGAAGGCTCGAATAAGCTTAGAGTTATGCTGCTACTTACAATCAATAACAATAATCAATGATGAATGGCCATGCCATAACTAACCTAAATTAATCAACTAACTAACATCTAAAAGCAAAAAATGTGAAAATTTACAAAAGTAAACTTTCACTAACGAACTCTATCTTCCATTAACGAACTTTATTTTCCACTAACGAACTTTATTTTCCTTGATCACCTAGAAATAAAAAAGTGAATGTTCACAAAAGTAAACACTCACTAACGAATTCTATTTTCCACTAACGGACTTTATTTTCCACTAACGATCTTTATTTTCCTTGATCATGTTGATGATTTAGAAGTCATGCAAGCATGAACCCAGTAACCTTGTTCTTCCCACTCGTTTTACTGTGATACATGGCTTCATCTGCACGTTTCAGGAGTTCTTCTGCAGAAAGCCCTTTTGAATACTGAGCGAAGCCAATACTTGCGGTTGTAACGCATTCTTTTTCAATACGTTTTCGCACCCGCTCCGAGAATTCTTCTATAAGCAAAACCGCCTCATTCGACGTTACGAGCACAACCATCTCTTCTCCGCCGAACCGCCCAGCAATCCCACGTCCTTCTATCTCTTCCTTTAGAATGGATGCCACTATCTTGAGAGCATCATCTCCAGCCTTATGTCCTTGTGTATCGTTAACCATTTTGAAATTGTCGAGATCAAAAAAGATGATCGCTACATCTGAGGCCCGCTCCACATATTTTTGCACTGCACTCATAAAGTACTTTCTGTTAAATAGCCCTGTAAGGCCGTCGGTAATGGATGACTTGTAGGAGTTTTCCAAAACATCTGAAATCCGCGTCGTTACGAGAACAAGGACCATACTGCAGCCTAAAATAAAAAATGAATCATGTACAAGATCTGCGTAATGCAAGCTCATGCTTTTGGGAAGCAAATGCTCGATACCACCGTACAACTCAGAGATCGCAAATAAGATAAGCAGCAAGCGGAATCCTGAATTAGCCTCTGGTAACCATTTAGAAATTTGGAAAGCTACAAAAATCGCTGCGAAACCGCAAATGAACATAGTGATATATGAGGGTATGAAACTAATAATCAAGATCACAGGAAGAATACAAAGGAGAACTATCCTACCTCGTTTGACCAAATTTCGATTAAGCATAAACAGCGCGATTCCGCTCACATACCAGCCTATATTAAACAGGGCTTGAACTAGATGATGAAGTATATCAAGCAGTTTAGATGGCTGGAGCTCTGTTATCGAAATGGATATTTCCAGTAATACAGATATCAGTAATATCGCTGACCCAACTGTAAGAAACCTATAACCTCGCTTTTTTCGTAAGCGATCAAACAACTTGGTAATATAAAGCAGCACCGCAAGTAAAGGAACAACACAAATACTTAAATAAGGAATCATATCTTACTCTCCAGTCATAATGTGGTATGTTATGCTGACCGTTGAAACCAACTCTTAGGATCCGTTTTGTATGTATGACTATCACGATTATCAAGTTTGCCTATCCATATCCTGTTATTCTTTTCATCGATCTGGTAAAAGACGCGAATCCTACCAACCTTAATTTTTTTAATTTCAGCGCAGCACCAAAGTTGTTCGTACTTTCTACTTATTGGCCGTGGATTTAAACCTAACTCAACAATGGCCTCCTCTATAGCCCCTTGCTCTTGTTTAGAAAACTCGCTAAATTCCTTTTTTACTCGTTTAGAAATAAACTCTACTTTATACATATCGTTTTTTCTTCCTCTCATCATTAGATTATTTGACATTTAAAATATTCCTTACTTCTTGTCCACTTACTGTCGTTACGAAAAACTCGCAACCGTTATTGTAAATACCGTCGACTCCACGTTCTTTACGTATCTGGTAACACATGGGGTGTTCACCTAAGAACTGATACCCTGGCTCTACATAATCAATAAATCCTCCGTAACGCTCCACTTGCATCATCAGAACGATATACCAACCGGGTACTCTTCCCGGTTCAATTTCACCATACAGAATTCCACCCTGTGCCGCACCATTTTGAGTCAGCCACTTTTTGATCTGAAGTGATTCGTGGGAAAGCCGATTCCGGCTCTTACGATGTAAATAATAAGTTGCACAACTCGCAGAAATAAGCGTGCACCCTTGTTTCCTCAACAACTTCGAAAATTTCGAATTCGGACCAGTCAGGAATCCCGTTTCTTTCGGTTCGACCGTTTCCGATCGATCTCCGATTTTTATTTTAACTATATACTGGCTGCCAATCATGGAGTCTCTGACTTCGATTCGTTGGCCGGCAAAAATAAATACTTCTTCAAGGTTTTGAAACATTTTTTCTACCCCCAGGGATTTATGAATGGAAAAATGAACTTAAGACAACTGATCTGCACAACTGATAAGCAGAATCCAACGAACAATAAGCTAACCCAAGGTTGTTCTAGACTTGGCTTCTTTTTTCCGAAAAAAGCTTCAACATAAAATAAGATTAGCCCCAGAATACCTGCATTGAGTACTGAGAGCATTGTAGCCACGATGCCGGATGCAAGTCCTAAATAAGCAACCATCAGAATGTCCCCGCCGCCTACTTTATTCGTAATTAGTGCAAGAATGTAATACAAAAGCGCAGGCACTAAAGCAGCTAGATAGAACAACCACCCTTGTGGGTGAACATATATACGAGTGATAATCATCGCCAATATCGCCGGCATAGAGACAATGTTAAATACCTTTCTATATTTCCAGTCTGTAACAGCAGTTGAAGCCATTATGGGTACCATCTGCCCATATACCAGTAATTGTTGCCAATCCAAAGATCCCGCTCCTCCCTTATTGTCTCTCCATTATTTTCCAATGTAATTGTGTAACACCATAGTATCATTAGTATCCCAATAGTGCAATAATGTTTTATAACATTGTGCAATGTCATTTGGTTTTAAAAAGACAAAAGCCCCCTATGGTTGCGCTAAGGTATAAAACCTGTAGCTGCTTCCCATAGGGAGCTCAACTTGCCGCATTCGCGGAATAATAAAAGACTGAAGTGGTTCTGAATCACATTTTACCAGAGATAAAAATGAAAGTCTATGAACTGATGCAGAGCTACGACTCATAGTAATGATCTTTTAACGGTACCTGGGAGGTAATACTGGCGTCACGTAATACCTGCTCAATCTGATAGCTCTACAGGATCCCTTTCCGAGTCGTTCAAATTCCATAGTCTATTGATGCTGAATTGTTCATCATAGTCTATCCAGCGCTTTCTCAGCGCAATCAAATTTTTAATTTTTGGACCGCTCTTGGGTTCACTAGATGATAATTCCTTTTTCAAATGCCGAACCCACTCTTCAACATCGGATTCATTAAATACAAAGCGGTTTCCAAACGTTTTATGCGGTAACTTAAAGACATGAATTCCCCGATGTATATACTCTTTAGTCACGCCGAGGTAATACTTAAGTATCGTAGATGATATTTCGTCCTTTTGGAACCTGGCAGAATATGCGATATCTCGTTTTCGCTGGCCGTAAATTGTAGCGCCTTCATAAACCCACTCTCGAATTCTCAAAGCGTCGGTTTTGTTATACGTAATTTTGGCGATGTTCGGCAACCTTGATTTTTTATCGTACTCGATGGCATAGTGAATCGATTGCGGTTTGACGCCTAGATGCTCAAAAATACGCTTGTACACGCCCCATAGAAATTGATCATTACCTGTTATATTGAGTTCTAACTTCAAAGATTTTCGTTTGTTTTCGCTTGTTACCCAACTCCCATCTCCATCGATAATACCCCGGATGAGATGACGCTCAAACTCCGGACGAACAAGTGGATAATAGATCCGACCTGTTTTCGCCGGCATACAACCAAGGGCGCCCAAATCATTGACCAAGCACTGACTAGCTGCTTCTAAGGTTCGGTGCGGTTGATGCTTCGGGTTCTTAGGAACGACATGCATAATCTTATTTTTGTACTGGATGAGGTCTGCGATTTTCTCAATAATATCAAGGTCAGTTAGGCGCAGGCGCATACTGGCATAGCCAATCTCAGGCTGAAATCGAATATTACCGTCAGTGGCCATGACACCATAGACGTAAGCTGTCTTCTCATTACAAATGCCATTCATGAAGAAATAGTGATTGACACGATTACGTGCAATTTGCGTCATGTGCCGAGTGCGAAGATTTAGATGCCCGTATAGCCCTAACTCCTCTTTAGGAGCAATTATTAAGAGATCACTTGAGCGAAAATCTGAATCAGAAATATGTAAGGTGCTTGTAGCTTCTGCTACGCAAGACCTACTGCAATATCTGGCGTCATGGCCCCATCTGGGTCGTGTAAATGTTTTTTGGCAGTTTTCATTTTCACATCTATGCGTCACTGGAGGAATTGCTTCGGGGCGATAAACCTTTACCCCGACTTTTTTGAACGTACCCCATACACCCGTTGGACCGACGCCGCGCCTGCGGGCTATTTCAGCAACAGTAATTTGATTTTGCTGAAGATATTGCGACATTTGATCTGGCGTCATCTCGTAAGTCTTAATAAAGAAATTTAGGTTTCTCTGGTAGCGTTTCTCGCATGCCTCACCGCAAAATTTCTCTTCTTCGGTAACCAGCTTTTTTTCGCAATGTAAGCATTCCACGATAATCACCTTTTTTATCAGAGAATATACAGAGGTAGTTCTGATAGAATCGTATTTTGAAGATGCCTATTCAAACGAGCTGATCATATTATCTTGCATATCATACAATTCTGCTGGATCATCTTCATTATTGTTGTGAACGTTTGCCGTGGTCCATTTTAAGAAACCATCAGCCTCCTTAGCCTTTGTTCCACTGGTTATCGATACTGTAGATCCCTTTTTTAACAAATAACCATCAGGAAAATTAAAGACTTGATTTCCTTTGACACTGACAAGTTTCCATCCTGTCATGTTAATATCTTTAGAGTCATCGTTTCGAATTGTAACGATCTCAGCCGTATAATCCAACGACGTAATCGTAACTTTACCGTTCGTGCCGGTAACAATAGATCCGCTTTCATTATCGTAAGCCCATAATCCGATGTCTGCGCTGCGAGCGTTCGCTGCTAATGCCCCAAATAGATTTACCCAGCGTACATTGGGTTGATAGGTAAGTTGCGTCGCATGACCTTCAGCAGCGAGCAGGGCATTATACATCATCCCTGAATCCAGATATACGTATGCAAGCAGTCTGCCGTATTGATCACGTTCACCTATATCGGTTTCAATATAAACAGTTTTATTTTCAAGCTGCGCTTTCGAAAATGCAGAAGCGATTTTTCCATATTCAGTGTACTTAGTCGCGTCCGGATGCACACTTTCAGGTGAATCCACCCCAATAAGCCTGACCTTTTCTGGAGTACCTTCACGATCGATCGTCAGAGTATCGCCGTCAGATATGCCTATCACCTTAGCTGCGAACTTTTTTGCTGCACTGATAATAATAGTCTTTGAGTGAGATTCCCAGCCAACCGTGTTACCGAGGGCCTCAGATACAAAACGAAGTGGCACTAACGTGGATCCACTAACGATTTGACCTGGTACTGATAGTTTTAGTTGCTCCTGATTCCTCTTTGCGGTTAATGAGCCAATCTGATACACAATGGTTATGTCACCCTTTACAGCTGTAACCGTTCGAGTATCAGCATTCCATGCAACTTGGGCACCTTGTTCCTCGAATATTTTTCGAAGAGGAACTAATGTAGTTCCATCAACAATTGTGGGTGGAACTTCAAACTCAAGCTTACCGCCGTCCAAAAATACAGTTGGTGGTGTTTCCGCTGCATATGATTGTCCAGTAGAAATGGTAGAGAATAGTAGTAGGATTAAACCGAGCTTTTTCAACATTAAAAACACTCCTGCCCCGTAATAGAAAATTAAGAGATATTTGATAAAGATTATACCCAATTTCATATTACCATGTATTAGAAACCCCAGTGCTGTAAAATTACGGTAATCCAATCAATTTAGTACTATGCTGACCCAAAATATGAGAGCATCCATTGAATCATTATCTATTTCAACCTCAAATAATATGCCTGGTCGATAAATGGTTTTATTTGATCCAAATTCTTAACCCATTCTAATCGTATGTATACTTCACCAGGTGTTGGTGATTTAGTTATAAATCGTCTTTGGAGCATTTGATCGATCTGCTCCTGCATTTGTACAGCATCCTGTTTGTGTTTTCTCCCACCGAGATGAAGGGCTACACATACATCCCTTGATTTAGTCGTTGAAAGGAATTTAAACGAACATCCCTTATTTATATAAGCTATACAGTCTGTTCTCTCTGTTCCCTCTAGCTCATGAGCATCCGCTACCTCGTCTTTGTAATGAGATTCATAAAATAGATAGTGATGTAATTGTTTAGCTAAGCTACGCGCATCCATCGTTTTAAAGTGACTAAAGATGTGTTCGTTTGACTTATCAGGGAATCCTACGGAATTATAATCACAAAATCGAATAAATTGATCAATTAAAAATGCAGTCAGCTTGTCTTCCTTAAAGGCAATATATTGTTCCGCAAAAAAATTACGAATGTCGATCCATTTAATTATGACCGGTTCGCTCTCGAACAATTGGCCTGTAGCAAATGTATCCTTATGTCCCTCCAGTTGATTTCTATCCAATTGATCGATGCCAGTCTTTGTTTCAATTAAAATACTTAGTGCCGTCGACAGAATTGCTCCATCTGGCCGTGTTTTTGTTTTTTTAATGGAATTTGTATTTGAAATCTCATCAGTCTCAGCGATTCCGATAATAAATCCTTTAGACGTACAAGTATCTAACTGGCTCCCTACTTCATAAAGATAATCGTATTCCTCCACATTACATTCACCGTCGATAAACTGTGAAACAAAACGATAAGTTAATAAAGGGCTTGCATGCTCCAAAACATTTATTAAAGCCTTCCTTACATTATTTTCGACCTGCTTAGAAGGCAAGTTTTCAGTTGAATCTCGTTTACTTCTATAATAGTGAAAGATGTTATTATACATTTCAGTTGATACACTCCTCTTGCCAACATATTTAACTTACTAGCAGCCTACTCTTTTAGAATGTATTTTGTTCGAAAGAAATTAACATGCCATTCAAAGTAAGCCTTCGTCTTATCACGCCATGCTGTGCACTCTCTACCTTGTAACTTCAACAATCTACTTTGCATAGCTTCTAACCTTGCTGGACGAAGTAGAACTACCTCTCCTTGTTTAACTCCGATATATCCTTTTTCAAATAGATCGTCGCATCCCATCTTACACATTAATGCAGCAATGTTATCTTTATCAGCCCTTTCCTCTGGAAAACATTCGGATCTTTTTTTTATATGTGCAGCCCACAACATATCCTCTGGGTAAACTTCCCCACATATCACACATGGAGCTTCAGTACGGCCATTCAGAAGATCTCTTCTAAGGTTTATCTGCTCCTTACGATAGTTAGCCAAATGCTGACCATCAAAATCCCAATCTGCCGGCTCCTCAATTGGAGGCGGCGGCAAAAATTCCTGCTCTTCGAAATCGCCCAATCCTTCGAACCATCCCGCTTCAATCACTCTGATAAGAAGTAACTGTGACGGACGTTCTTGGTCATTATTTGTTATTGATATTTCAAGTGATGTCCAGAGTGCCGGTGCTTCCGATCTGACTCCATCCTTATTTACAGATACAGGTTTGATGATATTTTTATTCGCTTTTTTAGTCACCGTGTACCAAACACCACACCGAGAGTAAGCCAGGCTACCAGCTTTACCTACACCAATATAATGTTCTTCTCCTTCTATAAGACATTGAGATCTCAGTGAAAACCACTGGGGCTTTTGAAAACCGAATAGCTGTAGGATGGCCCATTCCTTTGGTCCGAAGTTCATCTTCCAGTTAAGATGTCCGCCATTATATTCTTTGTTGTGAAACATGCTCTGATCGATGTTCCAAACCTTACCGGACATTGGATGATACTCTATCCCTTCGGACATCCAAACACGCATCTGATTTTTAGAGGTACCAATATTTATGGTCGTTTGAGGACGTGAGTATACTCTATCTACGGTGCCTTTGGGCACCATGATATAAAAACACTTGCCTGCTGTATATCTCAATCCAGAGCGCACGCCGTATGCAATAAGTACAAAGTTACTGTCTGAATTATGGGATCTAAAAAATCTCTCAATCGAAGTGTAGTCTTCTTTTTTCTTAATCGTTGCGCTCTGATCATCCTTTACAAAGTCACGCGGAATAACGTAGATTGCCGTCATATGACCGCCTAAGGTTGAAACTATTGTTCTTTCAGTTCGATCAAGTATAGTTGCTCCTTGCTCCCTAATGAGCTTGTCAATATACAGCATTCCCTTATGTATCAAAAATGGACTAAACTCCTCCAATGCATCCCACCGCCTTCAACTGAATAGCTCGCTGCCTTACTGGAAGTATAACACGATTCTGGGTCTACGCTTTCGAAGATATGGAGTCACCGTGTTTCTCGAGCCAGGTCCTGTATTTTGTCCAATGGGCATCAATCCAGTGATTGCATATGATGTATCGCTGTCCATATAGGGTGACAACAGGTTTCACCAAGAAACGTCCTCGCCCGTTGTGGTCCGCTGCTTGTTCTGAAATTGATTGGTGGTCATTTAAAGGCTTTAAGAACGGGTAGTTGATTCCAAATGTATTCTTGCAGTATTTTTTATCTGTTAATTTCTCGGCCATTTCCGGAACAATGATATTATTTTCAATCAGGTTCACAAAACTCGTTCTTACAAATTCGCAAATGCCCATGTCTCTAGTCTTCATTCAAATCATCTCCCAATAGGTTTATTTCCTACCAGTATACAATAAAAAAATGTAATTCGCTTTAGCATTTTAAAGCGCTAAATACTTGTGTTTTACATATAGCGATTAAACACTTGCTGCAACCATAATTCAGGGTAGACACATTAAGTGTATCCTCAATGCGCTATTGAACCAATAGCATCCTGGTCGTTGATTCGTTTTGATTACATCTATAAGGTCAGGGTAAGCAGGGGGGATTCAGCTACCCCTACATGGAGTTAATCCTAGCACCTATAGAAATAACAAAGCCCTCCGAAGAGGGCAATATGGCGTTGTAATATTCTATGCTTCTTTAATCAACGCTTCATAATCTGTATCTGATAGCCTTTCAAAATGTCCATCCAAGAAACTCGCCAGATCATTCGTGCGATCATAAAACTCATCAATATACGTGATAGTTTTTACATTCTTCAAACCAATGCCAAACTCCAAACACTCATTGCTACGCTGTGCACTGCGCTCGCCGCAAACTACTGCCAATAAGTCACCAACAGTAAAGGCATCTACGTTTTTCTTAACCCGATCCACGCAAACGACCTCGGCTAAATCATGACTTTTGTCTTTCTTGTTGTATTGCCGAAGCTCAGATTTCAAGCACTCTATACTTTTAAATTGGACTAATGATTCTTGATACCCCATTCCTAACACGCTCCTTTGTCGTCATAATAAAAATGAAAGTGGCTTCCTGGAAAATTCCCAGCCGCCACTTTCTCTTCGTTATAATTCTTCAGCCATATCTTTCACAATCTCTACAAACGGCAACGGCATCTCGTCGTACTCACCAGTCTTCTCATCCTTCAACGATGCTGATTCAAAGACATAAGTGATCGCAGTCTCCGCAGTAAGCACACCTTCTACAATGAATCCCAAATACAAAAACTTGTAGGGCTTACCTATTTTCATCGTATGGATACTCATAGGGATATTCATCACCTCCAAGTGCCATCATATGGGGTTTTAACTCCATTCTTAAGAGTTCATCTAATCCGTTCGCAGCTCCATTCTGCTGAACAGGATTCCAGGATGCATAGTAGAGCTCTATTCCTTTCGGAAGAAAGATCTCCTTTGCCTCCTCAATACATTGGATAACTGTTTTACCAACGTCCGCTACTTTTACCTGAGCATCTGCATCAAAAGCGATGATAACCCGCTTCGGATTAAGTTGAAGAGTCGGTTCAAACAGTTGTCGATAACTCCGAACACCAGCAGCCTGAAGATGAATACCATTCGTTAAATCTGAGGCAATGTCACCTTTAAGCGGTCCTTCTCCCCACCAAACCTCCTTAACATCACATACGTTACTCACTAAATCCCCGGATTCCCATTTCTCAAGCACAGCAGAGGGAACAGCAACATGATACGGAGCGGGTCTCGGATGACCGATACTGGCTCCTTGTAAAATTCCCCTCTCAGCATCTTTACTGGTGGAAAGCCAGACATACTTGGCTCCAGGTTCGAGTACAGCGGTTCCACGATCCAGCGAGACTGGAAAGCTGTCCCTCACACCTTTCCAGACAACGGCTTCACTTACTTTGTCGATGATATCCACTTCCCCGTTATTAAGACGCGCCGTATAGCCAGGAGGTAGCTTAATCATCCTTGGGTCATCAACTCTAAGTTGAAAGCCGCATATCTGGTTCCATAGGTTACGGAAAGGGATAAGGAATCCATTCCTCGCCACAAGTGTCCAATACCGCATATGGTCTTTTTGCATAAGGACAAAGCCGGGAATTCCGTCAGGGTCCTCCTTCAAAGAATTAATGAGTTCCTTTGTTAGCATATACCGACTACGAAAATTATCGGTTACCGTCCGATATCCGCGAACTTGAATTTCCTTTGGAGTAAAGCCACGCTCCTGCAGTAGGTGCTCTCTATGCTTATCCCCTAAATCCAAAAACTCTAGCATCCGCCGATAATAAACATTAAGCCATTCATCTTCGCGTTTCGCGTCTTCTTGTTCGTCTTTCACAACAATTCGTGCTTGCGATACTCGCCGATCTCCATCAGATTCAAGGAAAGTCCCATCCTGAAACTTCAATGTAATCCCGGCAATACCACAGACTCGTATACAGGATTCCACGAATTTCTCTCGGTCTTTTAGCGAAATCTCATCATACATACGATATGCGTAATAAGAAAGCACATCGTTTCCGCCGACACCCTGACGAGTAAAATCCATCCATCTGCTCTGAGAAGGATTAATTCCGACAGAAGGTGTACGTTCCCCACCATTTCTGTAAGTCATGTACCATTTCCCTACACGTCTAATATCGTCTCCCATAGCAGTGGCGAATTCCCGCAGATCGAGTGCTCGAATTTCATTTACCGTTTCTTCCGAGATTCTCTTTTTAAGTAAACTCGGTAGATCAATGAGTTGTTCGGTCATACCCTTTTCCTCCTTCTTTCATAATTGAAAACGCAAAAAAAAAGACCCGATGAGCAGATTCATGCGCAAGAACTTAGCACATAAATTCAACCCATAGGGTCTTCGACTTCACACAAACGCCCATCACTAAAGGGGCAAAAAATTCTTACTGTTATTGTATCACGAAATATCGGTCGATGACAACGGACTTTATACCGTCAGCAGCAGTTGCTCACTTATTTGTTCTTGAGTCGCTATATACGCCCGATCGTAGAAGAAAACTACCTCAGAGGCACCAAAAATAGGCTCCTTCGTCAATTCATTTACGAAGGTCTCAGTCAAATATGGCTGATAATAAATAGGTGTTTTGCCGTTCCGATCCAGCTCGAAATCGTAGGCATCAAGCGTACCCACGACATACGCATGAACCGAGCGGACCCGCTTCTCCAATACTTTTCTTCTTCCACTCTCTGAGACAAAAAATCGAGCATCAGTCAGACGAACAGTATCGCAGTACCCTGCCACCAATCCAGTCTTCTCACAACGAATGACGATAGAATCCTTATGCAGATTCCGATATACGTGAACCTTGCTTCCGATCTCTATTTTCCGATCCTTGTACCACTCCATAGAAATAATCCCTCCCTTTTACGCCATCTGGTTTGAGCGACAATGGGGGTAGCCCCAAACGCTCAAGTGCCATATCTCGTCCATAAAAATGCCAAAAGTTCAAATAAACAGCCCCAACAATCTGAGTATCTAACCGTTTCTCATCTTTGGCCTTTTGGAAGCCTTCACGTGACCACCATTGTCCTTCGCGATCTGCCTGAAATTTTTCCCCATATAATTTTTTCACTCTAAATTCAGACTTGTCCTTATCTTTGAGGTCCCATAGATGGGACTGGTACCAGCGACCTTCATGAATATAGACCGCTGTGAAATAGTGACAATAGTCTTTCTCATAAGTCTCCGAGTAAACAAGGAGTGCATCTACAGGGACTTTTAATCCCACGTTCACCTTTGTCCTCAAGTCCCGAGCATATCTCGGTCGGTAAACAACAGGCTTTTGAGGAACGTAGTAAATATCCTTAAACACGACCCCATTAATGGGAAGGCTGTACGTCTCCACAAGAAGCTCAAGTATTTGCGTAATAAACTCATCGTGTGGAATAAGGCCCTTTTTCCGGGCATCGTACACCTCTGAACCAGTCGCGTAGAGTCTACGAACGGCTGCTTCCCCTCGAATATCGCCTCCATAGCCAGCCTCGCTTCTTCGCGTTGTTGTTAGCGACTGCAGCTCGTTATAATATTCATACGCTTCATTGTCTAAGTCAGACTGATACGTCAGCAGGTTCATTTGAATAAACATACGGAGATTCCCCTTTCTTTGTAAAAAAAATATGAGGATGTACAGAGTACACCCTCATATTCTTACGTCATATTTAAGCCGGTTCCACGAGCAACTCCGCTACAGGGCATGAAGCAAATCCTGATCGGATATTAACTCCTGTCCGTTTTACAATCCCTGCTGCCTCTAGTGCATCTAGAATACCTTCATTTTCTGCGTAGTTTTTGATCACTACATGGCGCTCAGAAGGAAGCACTACACCGGGCACGCAAATGGTTGCAGTTGCAAAGGGTGTGTTGTCCGCCGCATCAAAGAGTTTGATTTCAACTCCTCCTTTTACGTTGCGTGAGATCACAACCTTGCACTCAAACCCAAGAAATTGGACATTTTTCATATGTCCTGCGCTGACATAAGACATAATCTTATCTTTTACCGCATTAAAATGCGCTACTATTTCACTTGCACCCCTTTGAAGCAATTCTGATTCAGTCTTTACCCCGTATAATTGGCAAAGGAATTGAATAGCCTCTTGAGCATGGCTTAAAGTAGGTTTTTCTCCGGATTCAACCAGAAAAAAGTAACGATTTAATGAGAAAAATGAGTCAGCTTCAGATAATCCGTTCTTTACCATTTCACCGGTAGCAGCCTTATTGTTATTCATATAAGTAATCTCCTTATACAGCCCCATTAAGTGGTGGGCTGTGCATAATAGCTCCCACTCTGAGCTGGAATATAATAACCTCTTACATATGTCCCATCTCTTTGAGACTCGTGTGGCCAGTAGATCCGATAATGACGTGATCAAGCAGCTCGATTCCAATTACGTTGCCCGCTTCTACCAATCGACTCGTTAACTGGATGTCCTCCGGTGAAGGCGAACTATCACCGCTGGGATGGTTATGAGAAGCGATTATTGAAGCTGCTCCTCTTCGAATTGCTGCCTTAAAGACCTCGCGCGGATGTACAATCGCAGCGTTCAAAGAACCTACAGAGATTGTCTCGCGACCAATCACCCTATTTTTGGTGTTTAGGTAAAGTACAACAAAGTGTTCTTTATCTAAATTTCTGAGATCTTCTATAACGAGGGTAACATCCTTTGGCGAACGAATAACAACAGCGTCCTCTTGTCGAACCCGAGTTAATCGCTTAGATAACTCAAAGACCGACATAAGGTAGAACGATTGTTTTTCATCCAGGTCAAATAGGACAGACAATTCAAATTCAGATAGCGTCGAAAGATACGGAAGACCTTTTTCCAGGATCTGATCGATTACCAACGACACGCAGCGATCACGCACCAATGGTTCTAAAACCACCGTCAATAGGTCCTTATCAGATAGACATTTGGAATCGCATGTGCGATAGAATACGTCACGGACTTCTCTTACTGCGCTTTTATTTAATGTAATAAACGACATAGTTATGCACCCATACCAATTGCAAGAGGGGGAATCCCCTCGCTGCACAAATGGCAGAGGGGCTCCCTCCCTACATATAATTGATAATAGTCGACTACTTTTCCTATGCTGGCTATTAGCTCATTTAAAATCGCAATATTGATAATATGCGATAACGCGTTACGCCTTTGTAATATCCGAACAGATTACCCGTAAAATGAGGAATTTTCCCTGTTCTAAAGCATCAGGGCAAACTTCGTAAATTCCCACTCCCATACTGATAACCATGATCCACTTGCCTCCTTAGTTTCCATAGACTAAAACTCGGTGGCCATGCTGCGCGCTTCATTCCGATCGAAAGTCTCAAATAGACAAACCGCAGTATCGGGTTCAATTAGAAATCTCCCGGCCCGGATATCTTTTATAAGACTCGCTTGTCGAACATTGCTGCAGCAGAACTTTATCATCGTTGCCTCGCCTGTCAGCCGAGCTTCAAATACCCTATAGATGGGACGTCCCTCCACTTGCTCGAAAGAAGCAAACGGAAGAAGAGATTCTTCCGTTTGTCCGCAACTAGGGCAATGAATTTTGGCAATCACCTTTACATCCACATATTTAGATTGAGCACGTCCGCAGCGCATACAAGATAACTTAATGTTATCAATGATCCCCATCATGTCATCACACATCACGTGAGCGAAGTGGAACAACGACAGCCCGCCTACTGGAGGTTTCGCCATCTTTTAAAGCTGGGGCCAAAATGTAGGGCTTCAGTGGATCCAACCATCTAAAGTGGATTTGTTCATATGCGTCCATCGATTTGAGCGTATCCTTCATTACTTCAGCATCGACGCATCCCTTCATATCACCGGTTCCATCAGTAACGAATATGGATTCTTGTCCGTTACCGAGCTCACCTTTAGCTGTAATATGAAACTCGCCGTCTACGAGTTTGAAGTTGACACCTCTTTGTTCCTTGCCTGTCACGGACATTGCTCGTTTGAATGCATCTTCGAGCTCCTTGCGGTTAACCGTGCATTCCGAGGCAAACGACCTGGGCAGTTGCGCTTCGAGATCGATAACGGCGCCTGAGATCAGTTTGCTCACAATCATGACTCCGATGCCGGCTACCGTAATTAGACTCGGTCCAACAGAAACACGAACAGGCCCATCTGTCTTATCGAAAATATCCAAGATCAGCTTCGCAGTCTTTTGAGAGACTATCCCTTCGAAAGGGGGCACTTCAACCGCTAGTAGCTGTAGCGAAGCTAGTTTCAAATTGGTGGTCTGTAGCAGGACACCACTGTCAGTACCTTTTAACTGCACACCGCAGATTTGAGGTCTCGAATCATCCTTAGAAACCGCATAGAGGGTTTCTTTGATGACTGAGCAGAATTCTGTGGAGCGGGTACTGAACGAAACCGCATCTGTTTCTGTCTGGATATTCGGATACATACTGACATCTTGCGTTGCCAACTGATACTTTGCTTTGCCTGCTTTAATGGTCATTCGCTCTTCTTCAAGCTCTAACCTAAAATCACCGGCGGGAAGATTACTGCAGATTTTAGAAAATGTTTCAGCGGGTATCAACACACTGATATCTCTATCTGCCTCAATTACGCTATTATCTACACCTTCTAGAGATGCAGTAGCTTTCACAATGCTTATTGTTCCGTCGCCGCCGACTAGCGTCAAAGCATTACCTGGGACGTTTTCCATTCCCCCGCTGCCATCAGTCTTTCTTCTGGGTACAGACTTCTTGATTTCCATCTTGATCATCTGTAGCACCGCAATAGCATCTGAAGAGGCAGTTGCTTTGGCGACGTCGTCGATCATGGACAAGAATTGCTTCCTATCTTTGATTTTGACGATAACCGCATTTTGTTCAGTACGGGTTTGCACTGATCCTTCTTCCTCTTGTTGTAACAAAAGATCCGTCATATTACTCATCTCATCGCCCCTAATTGCTAATGCGATAGGGGCTTCACCTCCTGAAAATAAAATACACACCCAAGCATCGATCGAGATTCGAAAGGAATCCAGAATGAAAACGATGCAAATAGGTGTGAGCCTTTTAATTGATACGGGTCGCTACATCCGCCAATAGAGTAGAAACAAAAAAGCCCTATGTGGGGTAGGAATCATTAGAAAGGGCATATTACTACCTTTTCTCATAAATTCCGCCACATAGGGCATTAAACTTGCGACAAGGAAAAACTACTACTCTGATGAAAATATTACCACATGAATCCTATAAGAACAAGATTCAAATTAATCCTTGTATATTACTATAACCTTTATATTAATACATCCTTTATAAAGAACTAAATAATAAAGACCTATATGGGAGACTGAAACGCCAATCCCAGCAAGGGGTTTCAGTCTTTCATGTTGCTTAAAGCATAGTATTTATTATCATTTTTCACATTTAAAATGTTTTATCCATAGTCAAAAAATAGGCATATTTGCTTTTTTCATATAAAGTTAGGCAGCTTGCTAAACTGTGGATGAATAGAAAGCACTGGGCCTACTTATCAAAATCGACTTTTCAATATATCCCTATTATCCTCACTATCAAGTAAATTCACAAAAAGCTATTCGAAAAAAACATTTAAAGATGCATAGCACAATATGGAAATATGAAAGATTATCCACTCTATCACCTTTCATAACATAATCCACATTATTTTAATCGAAAAAAGCAATTATTAAGAACAATGGGCCGCGCCTCTTTTGTTCAAAAATTGTCTGAGTTCCTTGGTTTTCAATATGCTGAAGGTATATAGAGACTGTTGATCTAGAGGATTCCTTGAATGAAATGACTCGAAATCCTTAGGCAGGCAGCGCAAATACCCCTATCCTTTTACAGGTCAGGGGTTAAGCAGATTGAGCAGCAGCCAAGGCTAATATTTCGTTTTCAAGGCGGAAGTTAACGTCTACAGCTGGCGCAAGAGTAAGCGTAGGCAGTTTTTCAACATCCTCGAGGAAATCATCAACTAAATGCCTCACTGCTTTTTGATAAGTGAGAGACTCCGATTGATAATTACTCCGTATTAATGTGTATCGAAGGCCGTATTCCTGCTCCATTCGGAAGTAATCTTCCGGATCCTTGTACGATCGTTTAGCTTGTTTGCGAATGACTTCAATTCCAGGTAGCCATGTCAACCGATCATCATAGAGATAGCGGTGTTGTTTGGATGATGGTGGTGCCATGAATCGCTCTCTCAATTTTGGAGCAAGTCGTTCGAATAAGAACTTTGCTTGCTCTTCAGAGAGATGGCCAAGGGCGGTCGTAAATTCGTTATGCCGGCTTTCCTTCTCGGCTTCTTCCCAGCTCGGCGAAATGAGCCTATACAGGCCGTGCTGGTTTGCTAGCGCTAAAAGGCGAGCTTTAGTGCGATCACGAACAGCATCGTAAACTAGAGGCACTAATTGGTGTGGATAGGCCTCCTTCATGATAAAGCGCTCGTGAATTGATTTCACAACGAACTTAACAACGCCAACGCTAACTTTACGTAATACTCTGACAACCTTATTAAATTCAGACCCCTGTTTGTATGCGACAAGATCGCCGAGACCAACTTTTTCAAGTTCTCTTTGCAGGAGATTTGCTTTTCGTTTGTATGCTGTCCGTGGTTGTATGGGATCATGGCAATCTTCATCAAGGGGATGCACGTGAAGAGATGGATTCACCAAAATGAATACCTTACTGAAATTCTTACCTTCTTTGAGATAAAAAGCTTTACTGAACAACGGCGCCTTATCAAATAGCTTCTCCTCTGCCAGGCGAGTAATTGCATGTCTGACATAGGAAGTATTTGTGTGAAGGAACCGCTGCAGGTCTTGGTATTGGACATGCTCACTCTTCGTTGGTACGAAGCAGCGGAATGTGGACTCTATCTTATCTGGATTTACGCCTTGCTGAATGTATAAGGACAAGAATAGCTTTTGTTCTCTGAGTGATAGTCTTGTAAATGCTTTTGAGAAGATAAACGGATGAGCCTTCATGTGATTACCAATGCGATCCGTTTCTTCATTGCGGTAATAGTTTAGTTCCATGCTATAAGTTTGAAAGCTTTGATCGTGATCAACACGAAGAAGCCCCAGTGTTCTAAACTTGGCCATAGATGCGTAGAATTGAGATAAGCATACTGGTTCTTCAAAATACTCGTTAATCTTATCATAAACATTGGAGAGTGCTGTCAGATCATGAAAACGTCCAGCTGTGTTGCAGCACTTCTGCAGGATGATAGCTAATTGTACATCGGATTGAGTAAGGTGATGAAGGTGATATTCACGGGTATTTTCTCCGCCAACACGGTAAGTGAGCCCTGAATCATATTGGAGTTCAATATCAAATAGACTCTGCATAAAGGTTACTGAGAGCCGTACTGGAGTTGTTTGAATTCCTTGTTCAAGACTGCGCTTATTCGCAAGAAAAAAACTCATGAAAATACACCTCCTTCCCCTTAAATCTATTGAATAGTAAGGCTTTTCCTTGGTATAATAAAAACAAGCAATAAGAAAGCAGACCCTCGAATTTTTCAAATTTTTGAAAAATGAGAGTAAAGCTGTTTTGTTATACAGACCCAAGGTCAGCCAACCAGGTCTAGAAAATCGAATTCTATCGAGGCCGTTCGCCAAAACGACTCGAACACACAAAGCTTCCAATTGCCATTGGGAGCTTTTTTCATTCCTCATTATCCGAAGAATGATTCATAAGATAATTGGTGAGATCTACCAACATTCTTATATTTTCGACATTAACAGACTGATTTGTTTTTGACAATGGGAGTAGAGTGTCCGTTAAATCACGGAGTAAAGTGACTGGTAACGGAGTATAGTGTCTGTTTCACGGAGTATAGTGTCTGTTTCACGGAGTATAGTGTCTGTTTCACGGAGTAAAGTGACTGTTTCACGGAGTAAAGTGTCCGGTATTTAGCTCACTCCTAGTAAAAATATATTAAAAATATTTTTCAGAATGATAGAAAAATGAAATCTAAAAACGTCAAAGTGGCCACGATCTATCATAACGGAGTTAAGTGTCTGGTAATGTACGGAGTAAAGTGTCTGGTAATAGACGGAGTAAAGTGTCTGGCAATACATTACTGTAAGGATGTATCCAACTAGAACTTACTTTATCCCCCCAATAATCCCGACAAAGTAAAGAACATAAACATCGTCCTTATTAAAGACGTTGTTTATGTTCTTTGCCGACATTTTTAAATTCTCTTGAAATAGGTGCCAAAAACCTGCTGACCAGCATTTCACTGCGAATCTTGGCCAGACGGTTTTATTTGTATGTTCTTTCTTCTTATTACGGCACTGAAACGAATAACTGGCCGTCCTCATTTCTCGGATAAATGCCTAACTGGCCCCACAACTTGATGACGATATTGGCAAGATCCTCGAATACATGGATATCACTCCAACTGCTATAGGAATCATGGAGGTGATGAAGTACCGGCGAAAGCTCCTCCCATACGCCATCCAAGTAGTGGTACTCTGTGATGATATTAAGGAACTCTTGTGGTGGCTCATAATTTAAACCATGACAATACCCAATAAAATAGGCAGAGACTTTAAGGAACAAGGAAGTTGTCAATTGGATTTCCCCAAATAGCTTACCCACATCATCTTCTATCCGATATAGGAATATCGCTTCTTTACACTCCTCCTCAGTTTTCGGGAGAAGCTGAAATACGCTGTCAATGTACATATCATGATCAGATGGTTTAGAGCCGGCAGATAGCCT
This sequence comes from Paenibacillus sp. P4_A9, assembly GCF_056402415.1. Lineage (NCBI taxonomy): Bacteria > Bacillati > Bacillota > Bacilli > Caryophanales > Paenibacillaceae > Paenibacillus > Paenibacillus sp. P4_A9. The sequence goes on along the minus strand of NZ_JBFUHL010000025.1, from coordinate 37,974 downwards.
AGTTGCGATATACTCGCTCCAAATCATGTCAGCATGTGCATAGGCCACTTGGCGTGTTCGGTCTGGAGTACCGAAGAAGATCTCCTCTGGATTGGTAACTCCGAAAGCTACATATTTCTTGTAATCATCATGAACGTGACAAAATTCATGATGCATCAGATGTACGGCATTCTGACTCTTCACTTCATCGAAAAGTGTGATGATGACTCGTGGATCGAAAAAAATGGTGGAGCGACGAATACCGTCCTCGATATACGTGAGGACCTTGCCCATTGCAACCCCGAAACCATTATTCGTATAACCCTCACTTAATCCACGTTCTTTTTGAAACTGGATCAATTCTCCCCCAAAATCTTCAGGTATGATAATGTACTGCAAAGATATTAGGCTTAGATTACTAAGCTGGTCAATTAGTCGACCAATGGTCTGCTTTACAATATCGTTCAGATTATTATCGATTAATTCTTTGTTATTGATAACGATCTCCAAGTACTCGTCACTCCTCATATGGACGGACTAGCCCAAGTTGGTTTTCCTATTAGGAAGATTATACCATGTTTTCCGGATCCACTCTTTAATATCTTGTACAGCACTTGGAGTGCTATCTATACAAAGAGGCTGCGCCTGCAGTTGATTTCATTCATTGAAAATTGCATTATATCGTTGTATCTATAAACGAGTACAATGCGGAGTCAACGGGAATGGTTTTAAGTTCATGATTGTCATGCATTAATATCCCATAAAATAAAAAGCCGCGATTTAGCGGCAATTTAATGAGATCAAATTGTATGGTATCGGGCGCGAACGGAGTAAAGTGTCTGGTAATATACGGAGTAAAGTGTCTGGTAATATACGGAGTAAAGTGTCCGGTAATATACGGAGTAAAGTGTCCGGTTAATATACGGAGTAAAGTGTCTGGTAATATACGGAGTAAAGTGTCTGGTAATATACGGAGTAAAGTGTCCGATAATGTACGGAGTAAAGTGTCTGGTAATTGGTTGGCATTAGTCAGTCAAAGGATATTTTGTTTGCTGCAGAGAACTGTATCGACGGACGGAGTAGAGTGTCCGCCCGTCGTTCTGCGGTCCTTAGACCAACTGCTTAATATTATGTGAAATGATCCACTCGCTAGGAGTAAAGTCAATCCACTTCTTTCTATTCCCTTGTTTACGAACTGTATATTCGCTAATAATATCCTGTTCTTTCAACCGATCCAAGCCCGCTTCAATTTGGCGAGTGATACGAGAACGGTTGTTAGCTTCCTCTGCTATCTCCTCTTCCCCTGAAATGCTTAATTGTTCAATTAAAACGTCCATATCAAGGGAACGGCTTTGCTGATCTTCCGATAATTGATCTAACAAAAATAAATAAATGAGACGGGCATATGATGTAGGAAGCTCGTTATAGATGACTCCGCTGAGAAAAACATAGTTTCCTGACGCCAAATTTTGATAAATAACATCGCCAAATGTAACAATGGCCTCTCTTTGCTTACCAGTTTTGTCTTCTTCCTGTGAGCGGGCATACCAAACAATATTATCGACTGGATTGTACATGACCTCAGCTGAATAAAATCCGCTTGTAGGATCCAAATAGGCTTTTAAATATAGCGTTGTCTGCAATAGATTATTCAAGCTATCATAGATAAGCTTATACTCCCCACCAGAAGGCTTACTGTTCATAGCATGAGCAAGTTCGCTGAACTGAAAACGAATATTTTTTGGACGGTCTGGGTTACTTAACCACAATTTGAAAAGTCCTAGAAGAACCTTACCGTCGTAGCTTTGTAAGGTGTTTCCCAACAAATTTTGGAACACATTCTTGCGTATTGTTTGTCGCTCTATCTGAAGCGCAAGTTCCTTTTTATCATTTAACTTCTTCATCTTTTCAAGCGTAGTTTTTTGAGGAGAATTTGCCGTGATCGCCCCTGCTTGGATGAGGGTTCTCTCGAAGATATGCGACCTGGAGAATTGACGATTGTACTCACGTTTCTCATTGATAGCTTGGTCAATAGATCGAGTCACGACCTCGAAGATACCTCTTTGCAATAAGTCTGCTTCGGGAATGGACTTACCCTCATTTTGAAGTTTAAAAAACTTGTTGAGAATATGTACTTCTTGTTTTCGATACTTATCTTCAAGAGATTTCAATTCGTGAATATTTAGTGTTTTAAATCTGCTGATAATCTTTGCATAATTATCCTGCAGTAAATCATCAATATGTTCCTTAGCGATAGATTGCTTTTCCAGTGACCGGATTTGATTAGCCAAAGGTGTAACTAAGTCAGTTATAATTTCTTCTATCTTGCTGGTAGATGACATCATCATCTTCCCTTCCATTGCTTTGGTAGGCTTCATCACCACAGAAACCATCTTCCCTCTTATTGTAGTATGTTTGCGATTGAACGTCTATGGAAACACGAAGTAAATCAAAAAAGGCCCATGAACTCTTTATCATAAACGTGGACATAGAAATCCCGTTTAGATATAAGAGCCCATAGGGCCTTTGACTTGAACAACGAAAAGATAATCTGCTGGTAGTTTAGCATGAATTAGCTAGATTATCAAGCAACCTGATCCGAATCATCACTTTTCAGGTAGATTATTTAAATATTCAATTGCCTCTTGTAACGTCTCCACGGGTACAACTTCAATTTCAGTCAAACATCTTTCAATTTCCTTCGTACGTATTTATCAGGATCCTTATAGTACATATCAATTACGATTTCATGCACGATATTATGAATGCCAGACTTGAAAACCAATCCGCAGTCCATGAATGGCTGTAATTTAGGGCTGTTTCCCCCTAGCGGTAAACAATCCCGTTTAATTGTGCCAGCCGGAAGATTATGAATCTTTTCTAGGTCGCTGCCCATTTTATACTTAGAACCAAGCTCTCTGCATTTTGGGCAAACATTTATATCTCCAACAGATCTAGGATATTCTTCATCATAACCGTAATCACAAAATGAACATCGATACTTAAATGTTTTTGTAGTTTGAAGTGAAAATATCATTTGTTCGGTCTTATTAATTTTTGCATCTATCGTATGGACGAGTGACCTTAAATCAAAATCGATTGGATTAAGGTCCTGCATAAATATTTTTGTTTGCTTTAATTGCTCCAAAGACAATGTATAGTTTTCCAAAATGCCCATATCTTCTCACTCCACTAATCCGATTATATTGGTATTGTACTATTTACGGATTAAAGATACAAATAATAAAATCTAACTTAATCCATTTTCGTATTACGAATAATTTTCGGGGATTAAAAGGGCGTGGAACATCTCTTTAAAACATTCATTTTTCTCCAATTTAAAAAGAGAGGGAAGCCTGGAAGGCCGATAACTGTTGATCGAATAAGGCTTTTTAAGATATTCACGGTATAAAATTACGGGAACCTTCTAAAAATGTTCCACAGGATAACATTATGACCATAATCGTAGGGGGGTTATTCAATGGAGTATAGAAAATATCATCATAATGAAAAATGAAAAACGGAATCTGCGACTTCGGATCCCGTTTTTCATTTTTCATTAAACTATCAGTATCACTGGTTAACGAGTTAGTTCAATAGGAGCCCTCTCAATTCTATAAGAGTCCTTTGCCCTTACGATTTCGTAATATGTAATGGATAGATGAGCAGTTCTATTCATTACTGTTTGTTTTGTTTCCATTGGACAAAAAAAGCCGAACGTAATGGAAAGAATACTTTCATCATCATATGGAATAAATGAATTTGCTTCAGTTAATATTCTCCATTCTTTTTCATATGACCAAATATTTGGTTTTGTCAAAAACGGTTTAGTAATTGCTTTGGATATCATATCTGGAGTACCAGCTAAATCGTGGTATGTAATGATCGGTACCTCTTCTACGTATTTGACTTGCATACTTTGATTAAATGGATCCTTTGTACTATCGAACTCTAAGCACATTCCTTTATGGTTATCTGTATAATGAGCCCAAAGCAACTCATTTCTTGCATCTTCAGTAAAGCAAGCTGCTCCTACTTCATTCCTGTGCTCAGTAAAAAAATAATCACGGGCATACTTTAAGATTTCTTGTTTCGTAGATTTCATCTCTATAAATTTCTGGTGTTGGTTACCATAAATTAGTTTCAAAAAATGAATAAGGTGCTCATCCGGAAATTCAAATCGAAATATAAACTCATACGGATCGTTGAACATGTTAGGGGACTGCGCATACAATCGGTTATGTTCAAGGTTAGTTAAACTTCTCTCATTAATCGCCGTATATTTATATAATTTCATATCTTTTTAACCCACCTAATTCACTAATTGGTATTTACTTCGTTAAACTATTCGGTATTTTATATAAATATCCTTCACCTTCACGGGATAACGTAAAACTATCCGTTGAGCGAATAAGAAAACGAATTAATCTACTATTACAATATAATGGCGGCAAGGAAATGCTTCAAATTTAGAACTTACGGCAAAAAAATGCTTCTATTTATGGCAAAGAAATACTTCAAGTCACAGAATCATAAAATGACCACATTGAGATATCTATCTCGGTCCGGAGAAAATAAAAAGACTACCAAATGGCAGCCTTTTCGAACATGTATATAGTTTTAGATACAATACATTTTAGGATAATATTGGATCTACTCAGATGCGCAAAGCCACCAAGTCGGCTTGCATTCTGCATGTCATTTCAGCGTCATTTCACAAAAAGGACTCCAAAACGTCAGAGTTAAGGGTAGATCAACATATTATTTATATTTTTTGAGCAACGAATTAACATACGCCTTACAAAGCCGAGTCTGAACCATGTATGGAATGATCGTCATTTTAACGACGAATGCAATGTTCTCATCATATTTCCCTTCTTGGGAAAACATGCTGCCGTCAACATATAAGAATCCAAAGACGGAGAGTACGGTCCAGTAAAAAAATTCAGTCCAATCCAGCGCAGTCTGATAGTTGCTGAACACTTGATTGTTTTCTACTTTTTCTTTACTTAATTCCTCCGCTTTTTCTGCGCTCGTATTTGTTTTATTGACCCAGTACGTATAATGCCTCGGTAATATGAACAAAAGTACGGTTGTTAACGGAATGCCTGCAAGGAAGTATACGGCAAGATGGGGGATATCCGTTAATGTGCCAGCGTGACCCATGACAATGATTACAATGAGCAACGCTGCTATGAAGAGTAGCGGAGCAAAAAACAGATCGACAAACGCCCTAAACATGCTCTCCACGCGAGCACGCAGGGATACAATCACTATTGCGGACACGATTAAGTAAGTATAGGACATAATTTTCAGCGGCGTTGTGATCCCGTCGTGGCAATACACGTAGATACATGACAATAGGGCTAAGATTAAATAAGCACGAAGAAACCACTTTGAAGGGACAACTCGCGTAGCCACCCGTTGCAACAACATCACAAACTTTCTGACCAGATAATATGAGAAAATCATAAAAAGCCCCCTTAACTTTAAATATCTTACGACATGGCAAGATCTATATATTTATCAATTTCCCTAGAAAAGCTGTCCCTTCCTTTGCATGTAATAATGACAAAGTTCTCTGGGTTTTTACTCTGAATATATTTTTGTACTCGGTGCTGTGTGTAAGTCCGAATGTAAAATATGAGATCAGCACGCCGGACTGGACCTGTGAGGAGATGAATATTTGTCTCATCATCAGTTGCAGGAAAAAATTCGCCAAATCCACCTCTCTTAGCGATCTCCTCTTCGTACATCTGTTTTTGATCACGGTGGCCAACCACAAGCACGTGTTTACCTGCAAGAGGCTTCGGCATTTCGGCAAGTAAGGATTTATACTCCGCAGTTACCCGCTCCTGCTCGGATAACAGTCGATGCAGCATCTCATTATCCTCCTCAAGCTCCTTAATGCGCCGTAGAGCCTCTTCTAACTGCTCCTCTGCCGTCTGATTGACCCGCTCCAGTTGTTGCTGTAACTCCTCCGTTTGTAGGCGCTCGAGCTCATAACGCTCCTCGTAGTCTTTCGCTTTTTGAAGAGCTTTAAGATGAGAGGTCATTCCCTCCGCCTTGCCACCGTTTTGAATAATACGGCTGCCAAAGACGAAATAGTATCCATTCAAGATCTCTGTCTCATAGACTGCCCAATCCAAAGGGGTGAACGAATTCATAAGAAGGGAAGCGTCATCTTTACGATTAAGTATGACACAGGATTCATAGACGGCTATCTTATTAACTGCCTGGGCATATAGCTTATGTTCAGGATCTGTTTTCCCTTGCCGCCGGAGAACTTCGTAGAATTCGAGCTTCTGTTCATTGCCCAAGTTTTCTAAGAACCCCTTAAGGCTACCAAACGCCCCTGTGAGACGGTCCACCACCCTTTTACTTGCACCAGCTGCTAAGTGAAGCAGATAGTCCCGAATTACTGGCTTCGTGACGCGAAATAGTATCTTCTCCATGAGAGTATTCTTCCAATCGGCCTTCTTAAGCAACTTGTCATGGATGACTATACCCGCTCCGCGGACAATATCACTGAAAAGTTTCTTATTATCCAAACTGATTAAGTAGCCGGCTATGCATGAACAAAGGAGCGGGTCAAATTCACCACTCTCTCGAAGGGCATAAGCAACGAATTTCTGCCGTTGAATAGTACGCTCCTCATCCTCGTTAATCAGAGCTCTAAGGGATATTCCCATAGCGGATACGGACTCAAGGGTAGTAAAGTAATGTGCCACTCCTTGGTCTACCTGTTTATAGTGCTCAGGAATCATTGGGCTCTCCTTAAACTTTTTCAATATCGTTGACGTCAATCATCATGAAAGTCTCACGTGAGAAATTGGTTTCATTAACGAGTCGCTGCGATTGTAACCGCAAAGATTTTTCATACAGGTTGCGGACATAACGCCCATTCCCGAACTGAGAATCATGACGTACTTCATCAAAGATATCTCTCATCTTGGAAATGGCTAACTCAGTTAGTTCGTAATCGGATTCTATGTACATACGAGACGCGATCTCCTGCAGTTCATCCGAATTATAGTCTGGAAATTCAATGACGTTTGGAAAGCGGGATTTCAAACCAGGATTCGTTTGTAAAAAATCATCCATCTCTCTACTATAGCCGGCTAAGATGACAACAATGCGATCACGATTATCATCGATTTCCTTAACTAAAGTATCAATGGCCTCCTTACCAAATCCACCCTTTGAGTCAGCATCTGACGCAAGAGCGTATGCTTCATCAATAAATAAGACACCATCCAATGCATTTTGGACAGCTTCACGCGTTTGTATGGTTGTTTGCCCTACGTAACCAGCCACCAATTTAGAGCGATCCACCTCAGTAAGCTTCACCTGCGGGAGATATCCGACACTGTGCAAGACCTCAGCAACAATTCGAGCAAAAGTTGTCTTACCCGTACCTGGGTTCCCCTTAAAAATCATGTGTACCGTTTGCGTACTCTGTGTGGCAAGACCTAACTCTTTCCTCTTCTTTTGGACGGTAAGAAAGGAATATAGACTACGAATAAAGGTTTTCACTGTCTCCAGACCGATAATACGATCCATTTTTTCGAAAATCGTGTTTGGATCTTGAGAAGCGGGTAGACTGGCCCCTAATTCATGAGTTAATTCTTTAGTGCTCGCCACTTGTAGGGTCGTTTCGTTGTTTTCTTCCGGAAATGCTTGGGAATATATTTGCGTATATATCCGAGTTAAAATGCGATGTAAGTAAAGACCGAAATCCACATCTATTGAATAAAATTCATGTTCGTTATTCGTCATAGAAAGAAGATCTTCCATGTACACACGTAATATCTCTATCAATGCAGCCGATTTATTGAATGACAATTCTTTAACGATTCGATTAGATTCTTCGAAAAAATCTTCTTCCGTTTCGTTCCTTTTTAATAGATACTCTCCTGCATTTATAAGACGAATAAAACAGCGTAAAATTTCGGGATCATTTTCAATGCTGGCTACTGCACGGAAATACTGAATTCTGCTTATATTAAAGAACACATTATAGTTTATCTGGTTTTTTACTGAAGGATCTTCCAGTTCGAATAATGCATAGAATCGATATGCATTTAAAATATCTTCTGGACTGCATATAGTATTTAGGGCGCAGTAGCGATCTTCTATAACTTGCCAGTCGTAAGATTCTACTCCTTGAATTATTTCCTGCAGATTTTCTAGATTTGTTATGGCGTCCATCTTCAGATTTTGTGTGATTCTCTCAATTATATCTGAAGTAATCGCTTGGCAGTTAGCCCCATCTTCTTCCTCTAATAGCCTTGTAATATCGCTAATATAATTGTCTGTGGTCATAGGTTACTAAGCCGTCCCTTCGTCGATCTCGACTTCCTTCTCGTCATGTGTAAACCAAGCACCCATACGCTGCCATAAGCTTCCTTTCTTCCTGGCACGGAGCTTCTTCATGACCTCTTCACCGAGGATCAGGTCTGCTAGTTCATCCATGACCTCTTTCATGGCAGTACGCTTTTCTTCTCGAATAAAGCCAGCTTTCCAGAAGGAGTCCCCTTCCATATACAACTCAAAAAGTTCAGTCATGGCTGGTACATGGGTAAGGTTATTTACGTTGTAAATAGCTTTGATTTCCCCAGAGTGCAATCGTTCCAAACGGGGTGTACTCTTATTCATGACAACATGAAGCTTATCAGAATAACGGTGAAGGTGCTCTTTAAATTTCGCATGCTCTCTTTCTGTCCGGACTACATCATAACCACCTACTGCAATAATGTGATCCGCACTGCGGAGCATTATTTGTACACTTGGATCATCATAAGACGTGCTGACATCACAGAATAATACGGATAGGTTACGGCTGTATGCGAGCAAGTGTGCGGTATCGGCTTCTTTCCAACCATCCAACTCGTCTTTCGGTCCGCGAATGATATATTTGACCCCTTCATGTGAGAACACTTCCGACCAAGCTGGCAACTCTTCACTTCGCAGTACGGTTTCATGCCAACTTTCCCAAACGGGCAAATCAATCGGCTGCTTTTGTTTTTGCTTCACGATCGCTTCTTTACGGCTTATAAAACCTTTATTACCATCAAATAGTCCCCAAGCGTTGATAATCTCAAACCAAGCAGAAGGGGCGATCGGTGACTCTAAAACACCGCAATCGACCTGCAGTTCTGCAACATACTCGGCAAGCATGCGTGTTAAAAGGGATGAACCCGCTCCATCGAATAATGAAAGGACTACAACACTTCGTGAAGGTACTCTTACCTGTTCAATAACAACCTGCTTCTCGATTATTCGTTTTTCAACGATCTTGATTTCGGTTTTTATTTCGGTCTTAACTTCACTTTTCGGTTCATCTGGCGCCGGGGATAGCTTTTTCTCCTGCTGCGGGATATGTGCTTGTTCTAAAATTTCCTCGGGAGAAGCATTATCTCGTTTTCGTTTGCGTAGTTGCTCAGTTGCTTTCTCCTGCTGCTTACGAAACCGTTCTGTTGAGTCAAACTTCGGAGGATTAAGGAGTTGTTCTTCCCAATCAGATGATAGCTTTCCTTCGTTAAAGATATCTGTTACGCCTTGAAGTGCAAGCTTCGCAAGAAATAAGTCTTCTTCCGGCCGCTTACACACAAACACAATGCGCATATACATGTCTACTCGGCGCAGCTCCTCGACGATATCGAGCCACTCCTCATCTGTTTCCTTGTCGCCAACTAAATCTTCGCCAACAATAACCATATTGGCAGCAAGTTCAATAACCCGATCTACCAGTTTCTTCCTCACCATAGCGACGCCTGCGACGCGGCCTACACCGGTTTCTTCAACTGCTTCTTTAATAATTTCATTCATACCTTCCGTACCAAAACCTACAACGATTATCTGATCTCTCGCCATCCTTACACCTCCATCGAATAAGAAAAACCGCCGAGTTGAATCTCGGCGGCAGCCTTACAGTATATCCATGTTAAGCCGCTGCAGATCAACTTCCCCTTCTCTTTTTCCTTTCTTTGCTACAAAGAAGGACTTCGGAAACTCATCTAAGCATTCATCGGGTAAAAAAACTTGAACAAAAGCGCCCGACAACATATCAATCGATCCAACGAGGGCCTCAATTGCTTCAAGGGACCCTACACTCCATACAACCATCGCGGCACCAGGTTTAACCATAGGCAGTTTACCATCATTGTCCAGCACCATTTTTTCGTACATCTCTTGTTTTTTCTGCATGAGACGGAGCGGGTTAGATTTTTGAGCCAACCGTTCCACATACATAGTGAGAGGCCCTTTTTCGGACTGTACAAAGAACTGACTAAAAGGGCGAATGGGGTCACCTTTGGACCAGTTGGGGGCATAAACCACGCTGGCATACTTCCCACGTTCCTCTAGGATCATACGGAGCTCGTTGATCGCACATATAGAAAGCGAGTAACTTTTGTACTTATGAAGCTGCCATGGCTCTAAGAGTTGCATGCCATGCATCATCGAATAAAACAGAAATGCTCCCTGTCCTAGCATCCATACGTGTTCTTTATCTGGTACACCGTGGCGATTGAACCAGTATCCATCGAACCAATCAAGTTTTTGAAGTGTCCTTAGTCGAGATCCTATATGATGAGCCTTTTCAAATGAGTTTGCAGCCAAACGCCTGATCTGGCGCTCAGTTAAGCATATCCAATCTTGAAAGAACTTCGTCAATATGAGGTCCGGTGGACCAATTTGGCCACTCGTTACTCGATTTACGATGGTTTGAAAGTGAAGGACGGACGGCTTCTCACTCCGTTGCGCGGAAAACTGTAACGTTGGATCATCTAGAGGCGGCAGGTTGCCATCCTTCGCCTTCCAAAGATCAGAATACTCCAACGCCGAGGAGATGGCCGCTCCGATATTGCTATTCAAATCAGAAACCACTGCCGAACGCGCCTGCAGTTTGCAGCGTAGGGTCAATTCGGTAAATCCGCGCTCTTCCGACCCGTTTAACTTTATCTAACGATGTAATTTGTGCTTGTACTCGGAGTCCTAGAGGCAGACCATATTTGAATTGTTGACTTAGCGGATACTGAAGATTGCCAAGGATCACAATACCCGTTGATGCCAGTTCAATCAAATAGGTGTTGGGTCCGTTTGGTGTTTTGGCTACAACTTTAGCAAGGATATGATCCGCTACCGAATGGTATTGCTCGATATGGTCCCATTTTTGTGCACGGTATTCTTTTTGAATTTCTTTTCGGGACAATCGAAGACGATACTCAAAATCGCTATCTGCGCCTTCGTCTCCACTTTTGTTAATTTTTTCAATGGCTGTTACTTTTAGTTCTACTTCTCCACCAATCATAACCACTTCTCTTAGATCTGTGATGCTGTTTAAGTCCCACTCTCCAGGAGGCACCAGGCAAGGGACGCCTTGTACTTCAACAAACACAAGTTTTGAATCATTTCGAACGCCTGTTACTGTACCACGTACAATATCCCCTTCCTTGACGTTCTTAAGGAATGTATTTTGAACAATTGGAATTGCTTGAACACGGGAAACGACAACTACACCTGTCTCGCGGTCAATATCCGTAACAATGAATGGTACTGGTGTACCCATAAAGCCAGTAAAACTCGAAACCTTTCTAGTCGTAAATTGTTCACGCGAGCAATATACGGGAACCCCATTGAAGTTGATGACAATGACGCTGTCTTTTACTCCCTTGAGTGTAACTGGCTTAACATCGGCCACAGTCCCCATTTGCACGTATTTGCGAATCATAGATTCACGAAGTATTTCTAACATAGCATCGTTATTCATCGACATGGAAAGTAGACTCCTTTATCCTTTAAGATTATTTATTTTTTTTGGCTTGCTGCTCTAACATTTTCATAAATTGAGAATTCGGTGGAGGTTCAGCTACTCTGTATTTTTCCATAGGTGAGGGAACCGGTTTACTTGGCGGATTACCTCGCCTAGCTGAATTTATTTCCTCATCACGTTGAGGGTTGGCTACTGTCTGGGTGGGTTGATTGTTTGATGGAGCAGCCTCTTTCTCAGTTTCTTGAGTTGATGGAACTATCGGATCAACAGGCGCAATCTCTATCCTTTCAATTGGAGCTGGGGGAATAGAAATTTCCTTTTCCTGTATAGCCTCTTCCTTGATTGGAGACGGCGAGCCGAATAGAAAATCACTGGCTTGAATGACTGGCTCTGCAGATTGAGTTGGCGAATTGTGAGTTTTAGGTTCAACTACAGGAGTCGGATTAGGTGTAACCAATTGCACTGTATTTTCCACAACAGCAACTTCTGCCTTTTGAGATGACTGCTTGTCCATTCCGCTTTGCGTGGGAAGCTCAGGATCAGGTACTATGATTGGTCCCTGCTCTACGGCCCTAGCTTGCTGTTGTCCACTAACGAGCTCGATTTCAGCGAAACGTCTCCGTGTAAGATCCTCTCTAGGAACTTCCTTAAAAGACGGTTGACCGATGTATTCAGGCTTACGAACAACTTCCTGTGGCTCCGCGGTGGCTGCTGCTTCGGAAATAATCGGCGAGGCAACATTTTGATTTGAAGAGGTAGTAGCGTTGTTCACACTCGCACTTTGACCTGGTAGATTAATTCCTTTTTCTGCGTCAACCGTAGATTCGGAACTATCATCGATCCAGTCCATATCGAAGTGTTCATCCTCTTTACTAGTCATATGCCAATGTTCCATAAAGGAATTAAGCGCGTTAGGTTTTAAGGCCTTACTCCACTTGTCCGCCTGACCAAAGTCTACGAAGTCACCCATTGCTTTAATGGCCTTCTGCGTACTTCCTTCAACAACTAATCGAATATAGGAATATTTAAACTTGTTGTACATGATACTATCGGCCGTTACAAGTTCTATCTCTTTACGAGTCGTTGTTTCTGCAATGGAATAGTTCGGGCTTGTCATATTCTCTGGTGTGATGCTTTCCCTTAGCGAAAACTCATCTACAACCGTTGTCCCGAAAATCTCTGACAGTTTTTCAGCGTCATATTTCCCTACACCACCATATACAATGTAGTTACGAATGGTACCCATCATTCCATCCACAAAACCTCGACCAAGTTCAATGTCGAACTGGGAGAGTGTTTGCGCGGCAACAGTCGGGGCATATTTATATTTACGACCCTGGCTTGTCAGTTTCAGGAACTTGGCATTCATATATTCAAGGAATTCATCCGCGTATGAGGAGATTAAAGGTCTAGTCTTCTCATCGCCTTTTCTTCTAAAGACCGCATTCTGTACAGACATGTAGACAAGCTTCCCAAAAGGTGAACTCACATCACCAAGTTCTCCGTTTGCCGTATTACAAAGCAAGATACCACCGCGCGCCATGAGCCTGTCCAGATCTACACGATTTTCGCCAAGAAGGACGCGTGCACAATATGGATTCTGCAGTAAGTCAGCAATTAGATTCCGAGTGGTGCGGGTAAACTCAAATTGTTTGTCTGCATATTTGATCTTACCTTTGTGAGGTCCGTCGTTATATCTACTTAAGACACCATCACGAGACTTCTCTGGTTCAATCCCGTCATTTCGGAACCATTGAGCAGTACGACGAGCAAGCATCCAAAAAATCTGCCGATCCCGAGACATTTTTGCAATTACTGCCGGTTCAGGAAGACGTCGTTCTAATTCTTCTACTAAATCCGCTGTATACCGTGGATCTTGGTACATCTGGTCAAGATCGAGAAGTGTACATTCGTTCTTCTTGATGAATTTCAGTAAGTACACATAAGCTTTAAGAACTGTACGGCATGATTGGCGGAAAAAGTCATCACTGGATGTGCTCATACTGTCCAGTACGGCTGTTAATGTCTCTGCTACCTGAGATAGCGGACCAACCATACAATTGAAACCAGGTGTATCTGGATTCGATGGATCAAGATAAACAACAAACTCTTCGGGAATCCCATGCTCGAGTGTAAGTTTATACGCACTATCGCAAAGGTCTTTTGCCGGTTCAACGATAATACTCCCGATAAGATGATAACCCCAAGCCTTCTGGAAATCCGGCGTGCCGTATCCATACTTTTTCACGTAATCCGGAAAAGCATTAATGGCTTTCTGTAAGTGGCCTAGATCTTGGCGGAATGCTTTGATGATTTTCAAACTCGTTTTACCAGAACCTGGTGGTCCAATTAGCATCGTTCCAAGCTGCCTTGAATCACCCGTGAGAACGACTGGCGTTTTATTGTCCGCCTCTAGCGCAAGCACGATATCAGGCATGACGTTAGCACGATCATCTCCAAATCGACCAATCCATTTCCATTGGAACTTGTAATTCTCGAAATAGTCCTGTACAACTGGATCGGCGCGATATTCTCCGATGATCTTTATCCAATAACGTATAATTGCGTATGATGGCAGTAATATAAGGAACCAGCCCATCATTTTGAGTCCACCTGGGTGGAGATATTCTCGGTATTCTGGTGTTTTCACCCAACCGTCGATTTTCCATACGACATCGTACCCGATTGGCTTTACATAAGCAGCTGCCACAAGCATTGCCAGTATGGTGAACGTCCCCCATGTATAGAAGAATGTAATTGATCTTCTCCTTACCGAGGTATTTGTAAATTTCACGCGAGTACTAAATAACCAAGTGCAATTACAAAGGATACCTGTAAAAATCAAAAGCCCTAATGGTACTGAAAGTGGTGGACGGTAAAATGGCATGAGAGGTGAAAAAACAAATAACATTTTCCCCATTTCCTCGTGTGTCAAATTTCCATGACCAATGATAAATCCCATCCACATTCCCATTGTCGACATTAAGATCAACCAAATGATGATGAAGCTGATCCAGAGTGCAACGACAGGTAATCGTTTGGTTAGAACGGCCAAGACGGTACCTCCCCCCACTTCACACCGGTTCGTCGATCATAGGTGCGTTGATGTGCGATACGTTTATCCTGCAGGATATCCTCAATCGTGAGGCTAAGTACATCCATGTTTGCGATATGCGCATCCGTATCAATATCACTTCTATCCGGATACACCAGCACACATGTCAAATCAGAGATTTTGCTTCCAATTAGATGATTGACCTTAACTTGTGGATTGACCCAGTGAGGTAAGGCAAAGTATAAGGCAATAATCTTACCCGCTCCTCGATCGATCAACCCCACATCAGGGATCCCTGAGTTGATTGTGTATGTTTCCCAGTCCCGCTTCGACATCATCGTATAGGAAGGAAACAACTTATTCCAAGTATCATCGGGTACATGAAAGTATGCTTTCATCTCCCCTTCTGCTGTTATGTATTTCTCCGTTGTAGGACTAAGCGTACTTTCCCATCCAACTAACAATTGTAAGGAATCAGAAAGCAACTCGTCCTTGATTGACTTCTCCGCTGCTTCAGCGATCGTTCGAAGTCTGATTTTGTTTTGTCTGCTTTTTCTTTTTGCCTGGTCGCGTTTGTCTTCGTCTACTTTCACCTTCCCCATGGAACCCTCAGCAACAACGAAGGCTATCCCCTTTGGAAGGACAGGTAGCACAGATTGAATTTTCTTGAACTTTCCTTCCAGCTGCGTTGAACTCATGGTGCCTGTATCCGACTCTACGGATAATAATGGCTGGTAGAATTCTTTTACGATGCGGTTGTCTTCCTCGTTACGAGTGTTGACAGGTACATTCAAGATATCCTTTCCTAAGTTCCCGCTCCTGACAAGGTCGTTGTAATACTCATTTGGTTTGAAGATAACCCAGTCTGGTCGATAAGGAACCTCGGACTTCTCCCCGTCCTTTTCCACAGGAGATGGATCCAAGTAGAGGAATCGGCGCCACTCAGAACTAGGTAAGTAGACTTCCTTATTCCAGAAGGAGCCCAAGATTCCACAAAGGAAAGCTTGTAGAACATAATGATGGACATCTTGGTCACGCACTAAGAGGTCTTTGTAAAGGTAATGCTGCTTGGGCAACTTATCCGTACTGGAGACTTCTTCATCATAGAGAGAGATATCCATTACTGCTCGCGCATATAACCGAATTCCAAATGACGACAAGGAGTAATGAATTGGGAAATCGCCTTTTTTCTTCGCTAATGTGAATATGTATTCCCTCTCAAATATCCGGTAGTTGTTCAACTTGTTTAACAGATATTCAAAGGACTTCTCATTCTTACCTCTGAAGAACAAGCTTCGGATCTGACTGCTAGTTAGACGACGATGTACGTAAAGTGAATGGAGAACCATAGCAGTTTCCGCATTTTTTAGAATGAGATGGATAAGATCTGCTTCTGTCCTATCTATAGGTTTGCCACGGCGAACAACCGCGTTGTTTCGTTTCTTTTGTTTCTTCCCGCTCCCTTTATCTTCGGATTCACCATCTTCCGTTATGGAAACCACTTCTTCATTAACATGGGTGCCTGAATTCGTTTCCTCAGTATCGATTGCTAGTTCCGCAGTTCTCTTAAGAATGGCTGTTACCTTGGTGGACTCTTCGAATACCTGAGTACTCTTAGTTCGAGCGGATTTCTTATCATTACCAGTAGATGTCTCCTGTTGTATCGGTTGACCTAAATCACCCGCTCCTGCTTCAGTAATGTCCAAGGAGTGCTGAATATCCGGAGAAGATGACTTTCTTGATACAGAAGGATCTAACTCAGCAATAGATAAGCTCTCTTCTTCTTCTATTCCGTCAGCATATTGAACTGAAGGTATCTCTTCATTCTCTAGATGGCTTCCCGCCACGGTATGGCACCCCCTTTTCTACCAAAATTAGACATATTTCATAGTTCTAAGATACCATATTCTAGGATGCGTAGGTAGCTTTTTTTGGTAAATATTTCATCTTGTTTGCAACCAAGAATACTAGGGACTCAAATGAAGTGAATCTGTGTACAACCTGGCGCATAGTTAGTCGCCCGCTCCACGTGTTCATATACAGATGAACTCAAGGCTTATAATTTGTGGATAAATCGAAGTAAAAACCCTTATTTCATAAGGGTTTGTGGATAAATTATGATGGATATTATAAGCGATTATTTATCATTAATTGATTAAGAAATAGAATCTTAACTATTAACCTAAGGTTTTAACCTGATGGTTAAACCTTAATAAGGAACCCAAAACATTCAAGGGTCTGTTGAAGCGTATTCTATTCGGGAGGAATGGGTATG
The DNA here is from genome assembly GCF_056402415.1 of Paenibacillus sp. P4_A9. NCBI lineage: Bacteria > Bacillati > Bacillota > Bacilli > Caryophanales > Paenibacillaceae > Paenibacillus > Paenibacillus sp. P4_A9. The sequence goes on along the minus strand of NZ_JBFUHL010000025.1, from coordinate 20,889 downwards.
TAGTCCTAATACTTATCTGAACCTGGTTGTTACCTCTTCGTTGAGGATCAACATTATATAGTACGTATCATCAACATCCGAATCTAAGTAACAATCCGAAAACTAAAATAAACTATCAATAGTTTAAACTATTGATAGTTTATTAATCGTTAATATAAATTCCTACAATATTTATTTCTTCGATGACGCTACTTTTGGCGCCCCTACCCTTGCTGAACTTTTCAGCATAGCGGATACGAGTTTTATGGCTTGTTCTTTTGTTAGTTCATTTGATGCCAATGTAGGCACCTCCCCCGTGACAAATCTTAATATCTATGATTGACCATTTCATCAGAGATTAAACATAAAAGGTTCATGTTCTAATAGAGTGGTCCTCCCCATATACTTGTCCTATAAGATGGAATAATGGACTTGTGGAATTATGACCGTTACCTAACAGACCTTTTTAATCACAATTAACGGAGGGGAAGAGGATTGAGTACTAGCCTAAATGCAATATTACGACCTAAGGATCCTATTAAAATGAAACCAGGAACAGATAAGAACGAACAGAGTAAGAGAGCATCTACGTCAGAATCTAAGCAAACAACGGCTGCTTCAAAAGTTGAATCCCCTTCCCCACTTAAACAACGCATTCGTAATGAACGAGCTGATAAAAAAAAGGATATTAAATTTCCCGTAACGCCTGCTCAACGCGAAGAATTGCGTAAAATAGCCAAGGAACTTCGGATAGAAAATAAAGATCCATCGAAAAAATACGAAACAATCTCTAACACTCATGTACTAAAGAAAGCTTTAGATCAATACAGAATCTTTCCAGAGCGGTTTCCTCCACTCGTCTATAGTGATACTGGCCAGTACATGCATGCGGAACCGTTTTTGAAGGATTTCGATGTTATTGAGGAATTAGCACGTAAGATGAATTTATCTATTCGCAAGACTGTGTATCGACTTATTATGAATTACATTTTTAGAGGGGAGGTTGATAGCGATGCGTATCGAGAGGGCCGGTGACGTAGTAGCAGAGAGAATAAGAAAAATAGGTGGAGTAACCTGGGGTGACCTATTTTCTAGGAATAAACGATTCGTAAAGATTGAAGTCCGAGCTGAGAAAGTCGACCTAGATCGAGCCGCAGTCTTTATTAGCGATTTGAACAAAATTACAAAAGGTGCTCTTGCGGAACTGTCGATCGACCATTTGATACACATTCTATATGATGACTTTTTAATGACCGTTCGTGAAAATATGACGGATGTTAAGATCGATGCGAATAGTATTACTCAAGAAGAAGTTGTAAACGGACTTCTTGAAAAGCGCAAAATTTACTTTCCGCGTTCGAAACGCGATGAAACTGGAGAGCACTCTATCGTTCGGAAAAGATGGCTCATGTACAATATACACTTAAACAAGGATGCAGCTCAGAGAGGCGATGTCTTCCTGAATGATGCAGCCTATGAATATTATGATTTCGAAATGTCCCTCGCTGAATTGATCTCCATACTATTTCTGGATTTTGTTGCTCAACTTCGTAAAGGGAATCAAAAAAAGCTAATCAATGCGCTGCTTGATCGTTTCTATTCTCATGATTTTGAATAGATCAAATCTCGTTAGGATCAAACCAGTAAAAAACTAACCCTTCTCCCCCGCGGCAGCGTTATTAATAAAAAATGAAGATCTGGACATAATTCTCTTATGTACCAGTCATTCCATATGTCTTATAGAGCTCATCCATGATATGTTCATCTTGGAGGCGCTGCCTATGCTTAACCAATTTATATCACCAATGTTACTGCAACCTGTGACGCCAGAACATATTAAAAAGGACTGGATGTCTAGTCTCAAATGGGACGGATTTAGGATCATAATCCATTATGATCATGGGAAAGTACGAGCTTTTACCCGCCATGGAACTGAGGTTACAATGAGGTTCCCAGAGCTTTCACAAATACAATTACCCGTGAAGTCAGCCATCCTTGATGGGGAATGCATTTGCTTTGATTTGAATCAACAGCAAGATACCCCTCAGAGTCCTCTGAACCCGCCAAAAATCTGGTGGGATGATGCCATGACCCGGTTTAATACGAAAAAAGAATCTGCAGTAAAACTAATTTCACAGACCTTGAAAGCACATTTCCCTTTATGGGATATTCTTTTCCTAGATAATATGTCTCTTTTAAAGAAAAGCTTTATGGAGCGTAGATCAATATTATCTTCGATTGTTCAAGCTTCGGAAGTATTATCAGTGACTCCTTTATTCGAGGATGGGGAATCATTGTTTGCAAAGGCACAAGAACTCGGATTAGAGGGTATAGTTCAATATAGGCCCACCGCTCAGTATTACCTTGATAAACGCCCGAATGATGTAATCGTTAAGATCAAGAACTATCAATACGTTGATTGCCAAATATGCTCGATCCGAAAAGGTGAATTTGGATGGGGATTGATGATTAACGGATCCTACGTGGGTGTTTTAGAATTTCCTCCTGTAGAGGCTGTGAGGCGGGAGTTTTATAGTTTATCAAAAAAACTCAATCGGAGTGAAAATGATAAATGGATACACCTAGATCCAGTTGTTACTTGCCGAGTAAAATTCCAATGTTTCACAAAGGAAGGTAAGTTGAGATCTCCTACTTTCGTACAATTTTCCACTTCTTAATTGGGTTGATTGTAAATGGGATTAAAGTTAAATCGTTATACTTCATCACTTCCTCTGAGGTCCCCTCTCCCCTGCTGGTTAGACTAGTCTACCCCTATCTGAAAAAGACCAACAATAAAACAAGGTGCAGTCAGAAGCGGGATATCACTTCGACTGCACCTTGCTATTGGTTGGTCTTTTTCAATGCCATTTTACTTAGCATAGCTCTCGCTTGTTTAAGTGCGTCCATTTCATCATTGTCGTTTTCTTGTTCCAGAGATTGTTGTGTTTCACTCTGTTGGTGTGTAACCTTTGGAACGGGTTCAACGACCGGGACAGCGGACGGAAATGAAGATGGCTCAACAGCATTCGTATCGGGTACTACCTTCGATTTTTCTATTAACACAGGAGTGACAGACGAAGGTTTATCGAGGTGATCCTGTAGGATTGTTGGTGCCGATCCGTGCATAAGCAAGTAATAGTCTTTAACTAATTTTTGCATAATCGGATTTTTTAAAAAATCGATTTCCGCATCATTGTAGTAGGTTGATAATCCAGTTTGCTTGCCTTTTCGTGCCATTAATCCATCACGAATTAAATCTTCGGTCATTTCATTTCGACTTTTATTCAGAGAGGTCATTATCGAATTAAAATCTTCTGTCCATTCCGCACCTGCCGAGGGTGTAAACGTACGCCCTTGACCTGCCTCATAGCCTGAGTTGCCTGCTTTCGGGTGTCTTCCCAACCTAACCCCCCCTCACATTCTATGGCGAGACTAGTTCTGCTGTTTGATATAATTTGCGATCAAGTATGAGCGTGAAGTGATATATGGAGATTCTTTCAAAAGTTCTGTCTCAGGCAGCATGTATCCCTTCGTATCTTTGAAGTAGTAGTACGCAAACAAGATTCCGCCGCCAACCAATGGGAACGTCTCGATCTTAGGAGCTTTTTCGGCCCAGAACATTTCGAGTTTATTGTAAACCGCATCGAAGTATTCCTTCATGCGCTTAAGTACTATCTCGGTTACATCGAGATTCTTCACGCGCTGCCAAGACACTTTGAAATAAGGATTATCGCCCTTAATAATAATAGCAACACCTGGAATGATTACGTCATTAAGGAATTCTTCACGATTAGTGTACATGACAGGTTCTTTACCGTTTTTAATAAATAATTCTTTAACATCGTCAAATTCTTTTAGTTCAAAGATGTCTTGGATCATGGCATCAATGTACTTGTTTGTTCCCAACTGAATATTTGTGCTCACATAACCATTTAACCCATCTACATCATAAAGAGCCAAATCGGTTGTTCCTGCACCCAGGTCACCTAGCGCAAATTCCTCGCCTACTTCATTTGCGCGTGGTCTAGCTACCAATTTGTTCTTACGGATATCAAATTTTAATCCAAAAGAACTCGTAACGCCCTCAACATGAACCTGTCCATCTTGAATATTTAAAGTGACTGTTTTTCCGGCATATTTGCCATCCATGAAAGAGATTGTATGGGTGCCGATATAACGCTGCAGCACATGAGCTGCATCAATTCTTTTATGCTCTTCAATTGGTAAACCACCTGAATAATCCATATCTGTTTCTGTCTTACCAACTTTAAGCGCTGCGATTGCAAGGCCTGTCAATGTCGTAACCGTATGTAGTTCGCTATTGTGCTTATCAGAAGATTCTGCGTCCGGTTGCAACATGCCTGGTTTGTTCCGCGCCCAATCTCCGACGAAATAGTATGTACTGTTAAGGGATTTTGAATGAATCCGAACTTGGAGTCTTTCAGTATCACCATATTCTTTTTGTTGGGTATTGCTGCTGAAGGGATCGCTCTTTTCACTAGCTGGTGCACAGACAGTTGAAATTGCAAAGCTCTCAATTGTTCCTTCTTCATTAATGTAGCTAACCTTAGTGCTGGTATTGCCCGGATCAATTCCTGTGATTAACTTTTTCACTACCATTTGAAGGCCTCCTATGAAATTGGATAAATTAAGCAACGAATGCCTTAATTATAGCACACAAAAAATAGTTTAACCATAGTTTAAACTAGCAATAAACTATTATAAACTATCAATAGTTTAAACTATTGATAGTTTATAAATTTAATAACTTCGTTATGGATTTTACACTTCTCAAACAGAAATTAAATATCCCGGCTATCCCTCCCCCATTGTGTGTGGGTGTTATTAATCATTATCTACAGGATAGATCGTGAGGTGAGCTCTCCCTCCCCTATCCTATTCTCTTCATGCTGCTGATAGTCGATCGGTGGGAACCTTCCAGAAGGCTAATAGAGATAACTGATGGGAGGCTTCCAGATTGCCCTTGTTGTCAACCGCTACCCATTTCAACTCACAGAATTGTGTTATAAAACGACTTTTACTAATGGCTTTAGCGATAAAGCGAAAGAATTAGTGTTGGGGATTTGCTCTATCCCCCCTATCCTATTGCTTCAAACACTTATAAATTTGCACTTATTGATCGCTTTTCGCATAAAATGGTAGGCTGCTGGTATCTGGTAACCTCTTAGAAGGGTTCTGAGTGGGAACTTACTGGTAAGTGAGAACCTTCTAGAAAGGCGAAACGGGTAGATTACTAGGAGGTGGAAACCTACTGGTAAGTCAATATTACCCTACTAACTTTAATTGGTAGTCTCCTAAAAATAAAACGGTAGATTACTAATCAATTTTTATAACCTACCATAACAAAATTAAGGGAGGTTATAATATGGCGGTAATCTACCTATCTAATTTGGTAACCTCTTTATTTCATTTAGTAACCTCTTAATAGTAGATTACTAGAAGTTGGTAGATGCTTATTATGTCATTCAAGAAGATTTACTTTCTAATCTACATTCACCCTATTGGAAAATGAAGTGACAGATGTTAAACTCATAGAAAGTGGTAATCTACCAGGAAGTCGATGGTAGACTTCCAAATCATGTAGGGTGGTAGTGTGAATTTTTACAGAGAAGTCACGAATGGGACAAAAGTTATTGAGCACTATTCTAGGGAACTCCGATTCAGATCGATAAGTCCCACGGAATAGGAGGACATAGATCGTTTTAGTTAAGATAATATACAATTAGGGGAAGTGATACCAAATGGATTTAGGAATGCATTGGACCATCGGTAGGGCTAAGGAGCATCTTGAGAAAGAGGAAGGGATATCGATCCCACCTCAGACCCTAAGAAACTGGTTTAACGAATTACACGATTCTAAAGTTCATACTCTGAAACGGAACCAGAGGGGCGAACGTGTGCTTGATGAAAATGATATCGCTATAGCAAAATATATTCATGCAGCAAGAGAAAAAAGCTTATCTGTTAAAGCGTTAGTTCCATTTATCCAGCAAACTTTTCCAGTACAATATGTAAACGAAGATGACGAGCAGAAACTTTCTGTATATCTGGACCAAGAAGTCATCGTCGAACAGCTTGGCTTAATGGTAGAGCAACTTGGTTTAAAGATGGAAGAGAAGTTAATTCGGGTAAAGGAAGAGATGGAAGCCAAACAGAAATTATTGCTTCCCGCTCCCAATATTGTAAGTGCTGAACAACGAAGCTCAGCTGTAGATGTTAGGCTAGCTGAGTTAAGTATGAGAAAGCGTCTTAGAGATCAAGCAGATAAGGAATGGACTAAGAACCCGGTTAAAAAGTGGTTTCGGGAAGATAAAGAACAAAAAGCAAAGTTCATTGAAGAATACGTTGAGACTAAATTGGTAGAAGAATTAATTAATTATAAAAATGAAATTCAAACGACAATTACTCAAGCAAATGAACAAATCATAAAGGAATAAGCTTTCAAAAAAGACCTGGTACTTGGTTGATTTGCCTAGTCTTTTTTTAATGCAAATAAATGCTCGTAATTTATGTTATGTAAACAAATTAGAATTTTGATTAGAGTGGGGTAGTAGTAAGGGAAGGGGAGAGGGTACGATGACAGATGCTACAAATCCTATAAGACCTTTTGCTTGCCGCTCATAATAAATCCCGCGAACGTCGATGAGGAAAGCGAAAAGCTATATGTGGAGTCATCTTCGTAGCTTTCAACAACGATTCCTTTATATGAACTTGTGCTAATTCCGCTAAGAATTCCTTAGGATTATCTGACAAGGCATCTGAAGAAGCATTGCCTTGAATCATTACATTCCAAATACCCTTAATGATCTGTTTATTTAATCGTGTAGTTACTTGCTCCTGCCACTTCAAGAGATGCTTTTGAGCAACACTACCTGATGCATCCAGACGCAACACCGTATAACAAGATGACTGCCCAGCTGGACTTGCTACAGTTAGCGTCATGATCGCGCCAGGTTCAACCTCGGATTTCACGGAATAAATCCCTTGCTGCGAAGGAAGTGCCTCGTTATTCGAATAAGTAAATCCCAGTTCTCTTGATAAGCTCTCGCCCGCGGCGATAATTTTGCTATTTTCACTCTCACATTTTCCGAAATAACTGGTGAATTTAAAAGTAACCTTAGGATCAGATTGCATAAAAGGCTTCACCACGTTTATCAGCAGTTGTGCATCTTGCTCGGTCTGTGCGTCAACATGACGGATCCATCCGAAAAAAAGTCCAACGATTGCTAAACACAGGATGGCTTGGGTCCAACGTTTCCGCATGAAAAAGCACCTCTTTACTAGAATCTATTACTCTAGTAAAAGGATGCCCTAATCTATCAAATGCTAAGTAAAACCTGGACATACAAAATATAAACGAATCAATTTTTGTTTCGTTTATAGCAAATCATCCAAGCATGTAAATGCTGAAGATGGAGGTCTAGAGCAGATCGTTTAAAGAATAGGTACACTTGCTTTGTTGCCACAAGTTGAATAAATAATCGCTTCTGAAGTAAATAAATCGACTCGATCGAATAGATTTAATGAGATTGATCATTGTCAATCTGTTATGACTTAGTGCTTTCAGTAATGAGGGAAGCAACTTGCGGTCTGTACCAATGAAATATACTAAGATGGATTTCTTATTATACAAAATACTGATGCTCAATTAATATCATCTCCTAAGAAGTTTCCTAGTTGCTCTATAAAAAACACAACTTCGTAAGGTTATCACGGAGGCGATGAAAAGTTACTCGAATTTCAGGGTCGAAATATGGTTTTTATATATTGTTGGGGAGAGTGAACATGAAGTTTATCCTTGATACAGCTGGAGATCATAATTTTTGGGAGCCTGTCTCTAAGCTGGCTTCTTTTTTGCATTGCAATCGATGAGTGATCCCACACAAAGGGAGGCAGGCAATTTACCGTGGATCAAACCGAGAACCCTTTTATTAAAAGATCGACTATCCAGGATTGGAGATACAGACCCTGTGGTAATGTTATCCAATGAGTTTTTTATTATATCGTTGATGTAAAATAGAATAGAGGGCTGATGTTATGACTGCTTTTCTATTCGTAAACTCTAGTAAGAACTCTAGTATAGAATGATAGAATTCCGGGAATGCTATTTTCTATGGAGGTGTATTACTATGGCACTTATAAAGAAAAAAGCAATCAACCAATATCATTTTCTTATGTACGTAAAAACAGGAGATAAAAAATACCTAAAGAAAATTAATAAAGATTAGATTCATTTTCCATCAGCTTTCAGTAATCATTAGCCGCCAATATAGGCGGTTTTTATTTGCTTTAATGGCAATTAAATAAAAAGAGGACACTTGAAAAAAACCTAGTTTATGTCTAGGCAGCTTTAACTTTACAACCGGTTGTCCCACAGAAGGTGCATGTTAAAAGAGTATTCATCTCACCAACAGGCATTAATGCGTTTGAGATCGAAACCTCATGGTTGGGTGATCAGTGGTTGATTTATCCGGAATTGAAAGGAAAGGAAGAGGACGGCAAGTATCCGTTTACTTCAGCACTTAGTCCTGATTATGGCGATCTGATGAAAGTTAATAGGATAGAAGTCTTAAAACTGGCTAATCGAACCTTTATTCAGGCCAGTTTAGTGATTCAAGAGGGATCTTGGAATGTTGGTAGGATAAACTATGGAACGGAAGAGCGATTGGTACATGGTGAATTGTTTTTTCGGAATATAGAAGGAGACACGATTACTCGGATTCCTTACTCATCTTGGATGCGGGCTGGGAAATTTGTTACCACCTTGTTGATTTGGCCGCCACGATGATGATTTTGTCTGATGACTGACAAGAACATGCCGAACAAATTCCATGATAACAAGCAAAAGAATAAGGGGAAATAATGGTGTATGACAGAGGCTTTTTGTTCGCTATTTAATTCGGGTACGCGGGAGATGTTTTTTACAGCTTAAACGAGGAAGGTTGATCGTCCGCTTTTAGAAACAACCCTTGCTATCGTCATCTGCAGAAGAGAATGTTGATGGTGTTGATGGTGGAACAATTGCAAATATTACTTCGGCATTAGGCAGGCCTGTGGTCTGTCTCTCGTCGAAGACATGAATCAATCATGATATCACGAAGTGGTAGGTCTAAGTTCCATTTCTGACCATTCATTGTTGGAAATGTTTGATTGCATGGCAATGATTTATCGAGAAAAGCAAATCTAATAATCTATCATATTGAGTATAGCCCTTCTGAATATTAGAAAGGGCTATTTCTGTTCACAACTATTGTCCTGTATTTGAAACGTTTGGATCTCCTTAGCGACTTTGATTAATAAGCTTATTACTTGCATCGATATGCCTCTTTTCGGCTTCCGAGACAACTTCCTGTTCGGCTATACACTGATATAGCGCTTTTTCTGAGGTATGCCTGATATTTGGTTATCCATTATGTTACTTTTTATTGGTAGCTAGAAACGAACGAATCCTAATTACCTTTCTATCAAATTGATATAAACAAAATTATTTCATATTAATCGGATTTGAAATAATGTTGATATAATGGTGTTAATCGCTTAAAATAGCTATATGGTCTATAGTTATTATTCAAATTCCGAAATCATAATTCCAACATGGAATAAAGGTGTTGTAATTGAGAAATTTTCAACGTCATCTTGCAAAGGGGATATAGGGATGAAAAAGAAAAGTGAATTACTATGGTCTATATTTATAACTTTTCTTAAAATCGGACCGGTTACGTTCGGCGGGGGCTACGCGATGATACCGGTCATCGAAAGAGAAGTGGTGGAGAAGCGCAAATGGCTGCAAACTAAGGATATTGCGGATATTTTTGCGGTTGCGGAATCGATTCCGGGCGCGATTGCCATTAATTCAGCCACTTTCATCGGTTACCGGATTGCGGGAATCAGAGGCGCGCTCGCTGCTATGTTCGGGATTTTGCTGCCGACCTTTTGTATTATTGTTCTTTTGTCAATCTTTTTCCTTCAAATGAAGGATCACCCCAAAATGGAAGCCGCATTCGTAGCGATTCGGGCGACAATCGTGGCATTAATCGCATACGCAGCCATAAAAATCGGGAAAACCGCCGTAGTGGATAAGACCTCGGTTGGCTTAATTGCCTTGACGGTAATTCTTATGTATTTTGGACATTCGTTAATCCATCCCGTGCTCCTTATCTTAGGCGGAGCGATAGCCGGCATTGTCATTGTCCTAATAAGACAAAAGCTTGGCTGGAAAACACATTTGAAGCAAGAGGAGCAAGTACTTGATTACATGATCTAAAGGGGATGCCGCCATGTTGCTGCTTGAATTGTTTATCACGTTCTTTATGATCGGCTTTGTATCCTTTGGCGGCGGATATGCTATGATCCCTCTTATTCAAGAAGATGTCGTTAATCGTCATGGGTGGCTGGATATGCAACAGTTTACGGATATCATTGCGGTTGCGGGGATGTCTCCAGGACCGATTGCCACGAATATTGCTATCTTTATCGGCATGCAGGAGGCTGGTTTGCCCGGGGCTGTCATAGCTGCCGTCGGCATGGTATTACCTTCTCTTCTCATTATCGTTGGAGTTGGCATGGTGTACTTTCGGATTTACCAGAACAAGTGGCTGCAGTCCTCATTCTATGGCTTGCGTTCCATCATTACGGGGCTAATCATCTATGCTGCTATTATGTTCGCCGTCAATAACGGTCTGGTCTCCTCGCTGTCCTGGTTTACAGTAAGCCAACTGTTGATTTTCATCGGATCGCTCGCAGCACTGCTGATCTTCCGTAAACACCCTGTAAACATTATTATAGTATCAGGACTTGTCGGCATAGCCGTCTACAGCTAGATGTACACTTCGCCATTGGGGGGCAGGGAGTTGGACTACTACCATCATGCTGCGCAGCAGCCAGGGAAGCTTCTCAAGCAAGAGATCAACAGATACATTTGCAGGTCAAGAAGACGAAAGCCGTTAATATGCCGACTTGGGTCGACATGATAACGGTTCCAAAGGGAACGTTCACGATAGGAACCGATGCTCAAGACGGATTTCCTGCGGACGGAGAAGGGCCAACGCGTCAGGTAACGGTCGATGAGTTTCAAATAACGCCTTATTCAGTTACAAACGTAGATTTCCAGCTTTTCGTCGAAGCCACTGGGTATGTGACAGAAGCGGAGCGTTTTGGCTGGTCGTACGTTTTTCATTTACTAGCATCTGAAGAAACTAAAAAACGGGTCGCGAATGTGCCGCAGGCTGTGCCGTGGTGGCTGGTCGTCTCCTGAGGGTCCCGACTCGAGTATCGCCGATCGATTCGATCACCCAGTCGTTCATGTATCCTGGAACGATGCCGACGCTTATTGCCGCTGGGCGGGGGTGCGTTTGCCGACAGAGGCGGAGTGGGAGTATGCGGCGCGCGGAGGGTTGGAGCGAAAAACATATCCTTGGGGCGACTTATTGAAGCCTGACAACGAGCATCGATGCAATATTTGGCAAGGAAAGTTTCCGATTAAGAATAATTCAAGCGACGGCTACCTGGGAACTGCCCCAGTAAATGCCTATAAGCCGAACCGTTATGGCCTTTACAATATGTTAGGTAATGTGTGGGAGTGGTGCCAGGACTGGTTCAGTCCCGCTTATCATCGACAAACCTCAGGGACAAATCCGCTATTTAAGCAGTCGACGGGCAAGCGGTCGATGCGAGGGGCTCGACTTCTGCGACCATGTTCACTATAAGGAAGAAATAAGGAAACTGCAGGCTGCTTTTATTTCGGGGTATTGGAAGCTAAGTTCAGCTAAAGTAAGGCGCAAGTAAACATTGCTCCTCCAAAGATGAATGATGTTTATTTGGTATCATCTATTAGGGTAGAAAGAAATTGGAGGATGGAACATGAAACAACCCCATATTATTTTAATCACGACGGACCAGATGCGAGCTGATGTGCTAGGTGTAGCAGGAAATGATGTGATTCAAACGCCTCATTTGGATATGTTAGCAAGAAGAGGAACCCGATTTGAACAAGCGTATTCTGCCACTCCTGTATGTATTCCTGCGCGTGCAACCATCATGACAGGACTGGAAGGACATAGTCTCGGATTGACATACTATAAAGAAGGGTTCGAGTTGCCTGTTGAAGAAACGTTGCCACGTCATTTAGGGCAGGCTGGATATGAAACTCGAGTCGTGGGTAAGATGCACACCTATCCCGAACGTCGCCACTATGGTTTCGACAGCATGCTTCTGTGTGAGGAAGGGCGGAGGTTTGGTCAGGGAGAAGGCAAGAATTATGGTTACGATGATTATGAGCAGTGGTTGACAGAGCAGGGTTACTCAGGTCAAGCGTTTGCTCATGGTATCGCGGCGAATGAATATGCCATGTCGCCATGGCATCTGCCAGATCAGTTGCACCAACGGAATGGATTGCCCAAGAGTCATGCAAAGCAATTAAGAGGCGTGACTGGACGAGACCCCTCTTTCTATGGGCATCGTTCACTGCTCCACATCCGCCAATCACACCGCTGATGCGAGACTTGTGTTTGTATGAGCCAGAGGAAATGCCGAAGCAGCATATAGGAGATTGGGCAGGTCGGCACTCCGTCTATCACGAGCGAAATGTCGCCAAGCACGGGGGTGAATTACGTACGGACAAACAGAGGAGACAGGCGATACGCGGCTATTATGCCTCCATAACACAAGTGGACAGAGCGATCAACCGTATTCTCGGAACACTGCGGGAAGAGGGGCTCTCAGATCATACTTGGATCCTGTTCACCTCGGACCACGGCGATAATATGGGGGATCATCGACTTTGGTTTAAATCCAACTTCACACAGGGGGCTTGCCGTATCCCATTCATTGTAACACCGCCAATCCTAGGTGATTTAGATGAACAAGTGACTGAGGGCTGGACCCCTGGACAAGTGAGTGATGCCCCAATTGGTTTGCAAGATGTATTGCCCACAATCCTAGACATCGCTGGTGTGCCAATTCCAGCAACTATTGACGGCAGGAGCTTGCTTCCGTTAGTACGGGAGCCTGTTAGTGAACCTGTGCGGGACGTTATACTTGGCGAATTCGGCAGGACTGGGGAGCGGTCGCTCATGCTGACGGATGGCAAATGGAAATATATATGGTTCGAAGAAGATGGTGTGGAACTGCTCTTTCATATAGCCGAGGATGCGAATGAACTTTATGATCTATGCGCAAACCATCCTCAACAATTACTTACTTGGAGACAGAAATTAGTTCAAATACTAGCACAACGTCAAGAGGATCCTGCCATACACGAAGGGGAATTGACAGCATCTTTTCCCGGAAAATCGTTAACAACCATGCAAAAGGCTCGTATGGTAAGCGATAGCAACCCTCGTGGGCAGCATTAGCAGCAGTACCCTTTTGATAAGGAGAAGATCTATTAGAAATGACCCAAATCAGCATACAGAAATCAATGATGAATATCCGTACAACATATGGAGTAAGGATAACAATTATGTGTATAAACCTAAAGGCGGGGCTGTAACGGATCGACGATCGGTTATCGTCTTTATCATGGTGGCGCTGGAAGGCAGAATCTCAAACCAGCTTTGAGGCAGTGTTTGTATTTTGTACCTCGAGGAATCGTAGCCATATTGGTGGCGTAAAGGCTGGATGGACCCGTCTTTGCAACTGAAGACGCGATTGATGCTTTCAATTATGTATTTGATACGCAAGTGAGCTAGGGATTGATACGCAGGAATTGACGAACAATAGAGTAGGCGGGATCCGTCTGCTCTTTTTTGTTCGTTTTTTTATGACCAAATGGGGGGTATTCGATATGATGGACAATGTTTCTTTTATTCGTAACATCTCGACTTCAGAGAGAGGCGTAGTTTGAAAGCGCGAACATGATAGGGGTCGTCGACTGTATGCTACAAGATAGACCCAATCATAGAAGCTAGGCTCAATTAGGGAACTTATTAGTTGAAGCCAAGAAGTTGAATTCACGATCGGGGATATTAGTTTCTACGGCAACCATTTCACATCTAGGGTGCCTACTAAAAGCGCTTACATAAATGTAGAATGATCTTGTAAACGTATAAAATATTGATTCTGGAGGGGGTTGTAAGAATGAAAATTAAACAAACAGCGAGTCGGATGATCGTTCTGATGTTGACGACTCAAGTCATTCTTGCGGGATGCTCAAATGGTAGCCCGACGTCGACGGACGCGGCTGGAGACAAAGGGACGACAGAACAGAAGCCAGTCACGTTAAAGCTATTCTCGTCGAATGGTCAGTTTAACAAGGGGTTCTTCGGATACAAAGAAGTTGAGGCATTCATGAAAGCGAATCCAAACATTAAGGTTGAGGTCACTTACGCGAATGGTAAACAGTGGGTGGATACGTTTCAGGCGTTAGCTGCTACGAATGAGCTGCCGGATGTCTTCCAACCGCAAACCTTTACTTTCTCTGAATTGTTGCAAAATAAATGGATTCAGCCACTAGATGGGTTAGTCCCAGCTGATTTCAAGAGTAGGTTTGGTGAAGGGACATTTCTGCAAGGAACGAATATGAACGAGGGCAAAATTTACACGTTCCCACGCATTGTCTCCAAGAAAGGGCGAGAGCTTGTCTATAACAAAGATGTTATGAAAAAGGCAGGGCTTGACCCAGAGAAACCACCGAAAACGTGGGATGAGCTTTATCAAATGTCCAAGCAGATCAAAGAAAAAACAGGCATTGCTGGTTTGGTTATGCCGTTGAAAGAGTCGGATGGTTTCATAGATATGCTGGCTATGGCGACTCCGTATCAACCCACGTTGGATCAAGGTTTCGACTTGAAGGAAGGGCGATATGCGTATGATTCGCCAGCAATTATTAAAACATTCGAATTTATTAACAAGATGAATAAGGAAGGATTGCTCCATCCGAATTCGACGACGCTGGGATTGACAGACGCCCAAGGGGTGTTCGCCAATAAACAAGCGGCATTTACGATCAATCAACATTGGATTGTTCGAGTTCTCGAGTTTGAATTAGATAAGGTAAAAGATTTCGGGATCGCGGATGTACCAGCGCCTGAAGCGGGAATGAAGTTCACACAGCTTGGAAGCAGCGCGGATCAGAATGCTTATATTTCTTCAACAACGAAGCATCCGAAGGAAGCAGCTATGCTGATCGATTGGCTGAGCTCCAAAGACTATTACACGCGCCAAATGAAGGAAGACTATTTAATTGCACCTATTCCGGACGTAACGAAAGTTGCGGCGAACTTCCCTAAGCCTGAGTTGAAGGATTTGGCAGACTCGTACACCCGTACGGTGATTGAGAAACCAGTTCCAGAGAAGAAGAGTGAAGTTACCGAAGTAAGGAAACTAGAGGCTGCGAGCGCGAAGCCTAAACCAGCTTGGTGGGAAGTGATGCAAGCTGCGCTCTTGGGTAAAGGGGACGTCAAGGTTGAATTACAGAAGTATTCCGCAGGTATGAATAAACGTCTTGATGATGCTATCAAACAAGCTCAGGACAAGGGGCTGAAGGTATCGAAAGAAGATTTCGCATCTCCACAGTTTGATGGGTTGAAAGATTTTAAAAACTAAGGACATAAAACGTCTGTCTTCCTTGTCAAACATAGGAGACAGACGTTTTATGTAGATTGTGTCTACAGGAGTGCCGATTAAGGCACATGACTATTTTCCTTTTCAGGTTGATAAATATGAAATTTTCAAGAGATATATGGGAGGTTATGCAAATGTCTTTACCCGATCAGCTAGGTCAATCATCCACTGAAAGTGTGAACGAAATTTGGAGCAAAGATGCACGTTTCTACGAATATACAACCGCGGCAGATCCAATTGGAGATGGTACGATTAGTCCAATCCCCCTTAAAGAGTTCGGGCCAGGCTTATACCAAACGGGCGAAACACGTATGATTACACTAGATCTCTCCAAAGAATTGGGCACGGAGTATCCTGCAACAAGCCCATCCCTTCTTGCGCACTTCATTCGCATCGTTGCAGGGGATTTTATCGATACGCAGCCAAATGCAACTAGCGAACTATACTTTATTATTTCCGGTGCGGGCTCTACAGTAGTTAACGGCGAAATGATAGAATGGAAGAAAGGTGACTTCTTAACGCTTCCGTCTGGTTCAATCAGTCGTCACTTCGCACAAGAGGATACGACAATTTATTACATCCTAGATACGCCACTGCTTGATTATCTTGGGGTACAAGCGTCCAAAGCACGGTTTAAACCACTGCTATTTACCGCTGAAGCGATCCATTCTAAATTGGAAGAAGTCTTAAATGCACCGGATGCTCATTTGAAAAACCGCATCTCCATTTTACTAAATAATAAAGTATTTGATCAAACCCTAACCATTACCCATGTGCTATGGGCGATGTCCGGTATCGTACCCGTGGGTTCGAACCAAGCTCCGCATAGCCATAAGTCTGTAGCACTCGACTTTGTTGTTTATGCATCTCCAGGCACTTATACGTTAGTTGGCGATAAAGTGGACCCGATCAGCAAGCAGATCATCGATCCTATCCGGGTTGACTGGGTATCAGGTAAGGCTTTTGTGACGCCTCCAGGTTTGTGGCATTCCCATCACAACGAATCCAACGAGGCAGCTTTCATTATTCCGATCCAGGATGCAGGACTACAAACCTATCTTCGTACATTAGATATCCAATTCTTACACTACGATTAAGAGGGATGAGAGTCGTTAAGTTTTGTGAACGTAACCTTCAATCAACTGGTACCGATGAAGTCATAAAGCTGCTGCAACGCGAATACCAAGATGAAGTTGAGGTTCGCGTTGTTGACTGCTTCAGGCGGTGCTTGCGGTGCCGGGAACTTCCATTTTGCCGTATTCAGTTAACCACACTGGAGGCGGACGATGTTGCGGACTTAGTTGAACAAATAAAGAGAATAATATCATAAGATAATCGCAGAATAAGATGATTGCCTTAAAACTTTATGTGCTTGTTATGAAGGGGGGGGATTTGTATTTATACAATTCTGATTGCTGAAGATGAACATTTAATTCGATCACACATCGTACATCTCATACATAATTACTTGCAGGAATTTGTTGAAGTAGTGGAGGCTTCTTCTGGTGAGGAAGCTATGCTTTACTTGGATAGAGAAGAGCCAGATATTTTACTGACAGATATTCGAATGCCGGGAGCGAACGGTCTTGAATTAATTCGATACGCGAAAGAATATTACCCTGATCTCCCGTGTATTGTGCTTACTGGCTTTCAGGAATTTGAATTAGTTCGGGAGGCATTACAGCTTGGGAGCCTTGGATATCTATTAAAGCCGGTTACATCCAATGAACTTATTGAAATTTTACATAGAGCTGTGAAAACTCGGAAAAAAAGTAAGACATACGCTGCTTTGTTTCCCCAATTTGAGTTGGAACCTTACTTTGTAAAGGCATTGGAAGGGGATGATGAAGACAACCTCAGCTTTGCGGACAAAGCCAAGCAATATATATCCTTCGCTTCTGAACAAGAGCCTAAAGCGATAATTGCTGTGGATGATCATGTGTCTAGGCAGCGGCTATTAGAAGCAGTGTCTAGCAAGAAGGGGATTGTATTTGGTACGCGATATTTGGCTTATGCCGTCATCTTAATTTTACCGACGGGCTGGACTAACGATAGGCTGCGCGAGGAAGTTCAGAAGCTGTCGCTGCTAATGGTGGAGAATCATGAGAAACCTCCAGCGATTGGGATAAGTAGTTTTTTTTATAAGTGGGAAGATTCTCTTGATAGATATCAAGAGGCTTTTCGGCATTATGCGCCGAGATTTTATTGGAAGGGTCAATGGATTGCCGGTCCAGCCGACGCCCAACGCTATGAGATGAACAGGAATGTCCTCACGACTGAAACGCAATTAAGGATAGATAAGATGGAAGCAGCCTTTCAATCTAACGCCTTTACGGAAGTAGAGCAACATATTGAGGAATGGTTGGATATCGTGGTGAAAGATGCATGGTTTATAACGGATGTGCATAACTTCTGTGCCCGCCTGCTTCGCAGACTATTAAATGTTTATTCGAACGATCAGCTTGAATTAATGGGGCTGCAAAGTTGGAATGCTATGCAGTGGGTTACCAAACGGAGGACGGTCGACGCATTACGAAATGATGTAGTGGAATTCCTAAAGGGAATTGTTCGTCACACCCAGCATTACTCAGGAAATATACAATCGGTCGTGGCCAAAGTTCAGGGGATTATTAATCGGGACTATGGAAATCCGGAGTTATCGATTCTGAGATTAGCTGAAGAACTTTACATTAGCCCCTCCCACCTATCAACTGTGTTCAAGAAGAAAACGGGCAAGCACTTTAGTCAGTATGTAACAGACATACGTATGGAAAAAGCTCGGCAACTTCTTCACGAAGACCGTCTAAAGTCATATGAAGTAGCAGTAGCTATTGGCTACAATAATGAGAAAGCGTTCTCCAGAGCGTTTCGTCGTCAGTTTGGTGTATCTCCACAAAATTATAAGAAACAAAGTGGGCTTCGTTAATGAAATTAAAAATATCCCTTCGATTTAAATTACTTGCCGTGTTTGTGCTGCTAATCACGATGACTGGAGGCATCATTGGTGTAGCCACGTTTATCAATTGGGAACGTTCGGCTGAACAAGATGCCATACGGTTGTCTCAACAAGTGCTATACAGTAAGAAAAATTACACGGAGCAGTATTTGGATGAACGAATACGTTCTACTTTGCAGATTTGGTTCCAAAAGGATGTCGAGGCATTTATCCAAGCTGGATTGGAACCCGATCCCCAGATCATTAATCAAGCAGCACGTGTATTAGAGAATGAGATGCATCTAAAACAGGATTTGTCAGCTATCTTCCTTTATTCAGAGAATGGCAGAGTCGTCTATCATTCATCGGAGACTACATTAAATTATTCGATCAATACAGGTTCACTATTGCCAAAAACAAAAAAGACACAACCACTAATTTTATCGCCCCACCTGCAAGATTATTTCATTCAAGGTCAAAGAGTAATCTCAATTATTCGTGGTGTGACAGAGGGCGGACAGCAAATCCCGCATCATTACATCATGATGGATATTCACATGGACGTGTTTCAAAAATTAGTAGACGCAACCCTTTGGAACAAAGGGTATGTGTTTATTGTCGATGGGGAAGG
Source organism: Paenibacillus sp. P4_A9 (assembly GCF_056402415.1). Taxonomy (NCBI): domain Bacteria; kingdom Bacillati; phylum Bacillota; class Bacilli; order Caryophanales; family Paenibacillaceae; genus Paenibacillus; species Paenibacillus sp. P4_A9. The sequence goes on along the minus strand of NZ_JBFUHL010000025.1, from coordinate 1,762 downwards.
CAAATTTGTGTATCATCCGAATCCTGATTTTATTGGACACCCCTTTTCGTTACATAATGAAGAGAGAATAGAGCAGTCTTACTTTTTTAGTAAGTATGAAGGCAAGCAGATGCTGTTCACTGCATTGAAAGGCGATATTTCTGGATGGACATACTACGGTGCGGTCTCTGAAGAAAATTTGCGAAGCGATATTATCAAAAATCGGAACTTGACGTTAGCTGTGATTAGCCTGCTGATCATAGTTGCTACAGTTGTTACCTTTTACACAGCATCTAGAATTACTCGTCCATTAATCGAGTTAAAGCAGATGATGGCTAAGGTGGAAACGGGGAATTTCACCGTGTCGATTCCTGTACGCAGTAACGATGAAATTGGCTTCCTTACGTCAAGCTTTAATCGTATGACAATGCGTTTAGAAGAAATGACACGCGAAGTGTACCTGTCTCGTATTAACGAAACGGAAGCGGCTCTAAAGCGATTGCAAGCGCAAATCAATCCTCATTTTCTTTACAATACATTAGAAGCCATTCATGCTTTGGCAGCATTGGAAGGCATTAAACCGATTCAGAAAATTGTCAGATCATTGGCTACTTTGTTCCGCTACAACATTAGTCAAGAGGAGAGACTTGTCACTGTGAACGAGGAAATTCACTATCTAAAGGTTTATCTAGATATCCAGCAAGTTAGGTTTCAAGATAAGTTTCAAATGAATATCACAGTGGATCCGGCGATTCAGTCTATGCAGGTATTGAAATTTATATTGCAGCCATTGGTTGAGAATTCGTTCACTCATGGTCTGGAACCGAAATCAGGACAAGGTGGATGCTGGATTTCGGTATTGGATGAGGAATCCAGCGTGCGGATTCGCATCTCCGACAACGGCGTAGGAATGAGTGCTGCTCAATTGGAAACGGTCCAAAAGGCGTTAAGCAACTCGGAGTCAGTTAGGAACCGTTATCAGGGGAGGAGTATCGGCTTAGTCAATGTCCATCAACGATTGAAGCTTCATTACGGTGATTTGTACACGATGAAAATCGAATCCACGCCGAATGAGGGGACATTAATTGAAATTGTCATTCCTAAAGAAAATGATCTGGGATGATCGTTTCTACAGCAACTATTTCACATGTAGGATGCCTACTAAAAGCGCTTACAAGAAGGTAAAATTACCTTGTAAACATATAAAATGTTGACTCAAAGGGGGTTTAAAGAATGAAGATTAAACAAACAGCGAGCCGGATGATCGTTCTGATGTTGACGACTCAAGTCATTCTTGCGGGTTGCTCAGATGGTAGCCCGACGTCAACGGACGCGGCTGGAAACAAGGGGACAGAAAAGAAGTCAGTCACGTTGAAGCTATTCTCGTCGAGTGGTCAGTTTAACAAGGGGTTCTTCGGGTACAAAGAAGTTGAGGCATTCATGAAAGCGAATCCAAACATTAAAGTTGAGGTCACATACGCGAATGGTAAACAGTGGGTGGATACGTTTCAGGCGTTAGCTGCAACGAATGAGCTGCCAGATGTCTTCCAACCGACAACTTTTACTTTCTCCGAATTGTTGCAAAATAAATGGATTCAGCCACTAGACGGGCTAGTCCCAGCTGATTTCAAAAGTAGGTTTGGTGAAGGGACATTTCTGCAAGGAACGAATATGAATGATGGCAAAATATACACGTTCCCACGCATTGTCGCCAAGAAAGGACGAGAGCTTGTCTATAACAAAGATGTTATGAAAAAGGCAGGGCTTGACCCAGAGAAACCAC
>NZ_JBFUHL010000024.1:0-77788 GCF_056402415.1 Paenibacillus sp. P4_A9 | reverse complement strand
CAACTGTAGAAGCAAATAAGCCAAAGCCGGAATTCAAAGCACTGCTGCCATATGCGCGTTTTGATCCTGCTACCGAAGTAGTGGCAAAGTTCCTGAATGAAAAAACTGGCTACAAAGTAACCTATGATATGCTGCCAGTTGAAAATCCGGATGACAAGCTTAATTTACTAATGGCGAATAAAGAAAAATACGCCTATATGCTGCTAAGTCCACCGCAATATTCCAAGCTAGCCGCATCTGGTGCACTTGAACCCATTGATGAGTTGGTAAACAAATATGGGACAAATATGAAGAATGTGATCTCGCAAACCACATGGAACGGAGCGAAGCTGAATGGTAAAATCTTCGGTATTCCACAAACGGGATCAGGAACCATCGTCAATACAGCACTTATTGTTCGTCAGGATTGGATGGATGAACTTGGACTAAAGGCACCGACGACACGCGATGAACTATATACCGTCATGAAAACTTTAAAAGAAAAGAAAAATGTAATGGGGCTGTCTGGGGGGAAAAGTCCACTCGTTCCTGAGATTCTTCCGACATTTGGTTTGCCAATGGTTCAATCTTCCGCAACTACCGGTTGGCAGGATGTTAATGGCAAATTGGTAAATGCTGTTGAGAATCCAAATATGAAGAAGTATCTGGAGTTCATGAAGAAGCTTTACACGGAGAAATTGATCGATCAGGAATGGTCACTCAACCAAGCTAACAAAGTAATCGAGAATTTCACGAGCGGCAAAGCGGCGATCATTTCAAATGCTTATTTTAACGCACCAACGGTTCAAAATGCGCTTGTGAAAAACTCACCAAATGCTAAAATTGCTAGTTTCCCATACCTGAAAGGTGATGACGGCAAAGTCCAAGTCATGGGCAGCGCAGGTATCGGCTTCTATGTGGGAATTCCAAAATGGGCTGAAAACAAAGAAGATATTGTTAAATATCTGGATCTGAAGCTGGATAAGGATATTCACAAAGAAGCGGTGATCGGTAAAGAGGGAGTTCACCATAAGGTGGAAAACGGCAACTATCTTCCGATTCTACCGAAATTCAATGATGAATATAACAATGCCTCTACATTTTTGACAGGTGTGGATGAGAAAAACTACCCGATTTACTGGCAGGCGCGTGTTCGTAAAGATCCTATCTTGACGGATGCATTTAACAAAAATCAAGAAGCGGCCAAAGGCAACATTGTTCTTGACCCACTTGCTTTTGCACCGCCACTTGAAGCGATTGGTAAATACAACTTGAAGCTGCAAAAGCTGATGGAAGACACGTTCTTAAAATACATCACTGGCGCAGAACCACTCGAAAACTATGACAAGTTTATAGCCCAATGGAAAGCAGACGGCGGAGAAGAAATGACCAAAGCGGCTAATGAATGGTACGCAGCAAACAAGAAATAGTAGTGAATTCCCCTGCGGTTATGCCGTGGGGGTTTTAATTCCTAGAGGGAGTGGAGATTGTCATGCAAAAGATCGGGTTTATCGATTATTTTCTGGATGAATGGCACGCTGAGAAATACCCGGGTTGGATAGATAAGGCGACGAATGGACGTATGCAGGTTGCTTATGCTTTTGGTAAAACGAATGTAGATGGGAAGCTTAACAATGCGGAATGGAGCGATAAGAAGGGGATCCAGCTGCTAGACTCCATCGAAGAGGTTGTTGAAAAGAGCGATTATTTGGTCGTACTGTCGCCGGATCACCCCGAGTATCACGAGGAGCTATCAAAGCTGGCACTACAATCTGGCAAGCCTACCTATATCGATAAAACATTTGCACCTGATCGATCAGCCGCATTACGGATGTTTGAGCTCGCTGAGAAGCACAGGACCCCGACGTATTCAACCTCGGCGCTAAGGTTTGCAGCAGAGTTTGCGGGAATTGAGCAGCAGGGGATCGAGTCCATCAGCAGCTTAGGGCCAGGGAAGTTTGACAACTATGCCGTCCATCAGGTGGAGCCAATCGTCTCCTTGATGGGGACGGATGTCAGCCGTGTGATGTGGACAGGAACAGACAAGACGCCATCGCTGCTTATCGGATACGCAGACGGCCGCCAAGCGATGATCAACCTATATGGCTGGGAATGTCCGTTCAGTATGGCACTTAGTTATGAGGCGGGTTCATCAAAGTTTCTCAAGATTGAATCGGATTTCTTCGGGGCGTTTATCGAGAATTTAATCGGGTTTTTCGAGTCGGGTAAGCCGCCGGTTCCACAAGAGGAAACAATAGCTATAGCCACGATCCTTGATGTCGGCATGAGAGCTGCTAAGACACCTTATCAATGGCTGCAGCTGCCTTAAATGATTGAAATAGAGAAAGATCCGGCTCCTTCCATTTGGGAGGAGCCGGGTCTTTTTTAGGTCAAGAAATGAACAAATCTGCGTTAGTCCGATATCTCCGAATTAAATCGGGGATTTCGTGCGAAAAAGTACGAATAGTCCGATTCTACCGAATTAAATGCCCGATTTTCGCGGGTGGTGGTCGTTTGGGGCGAATTAGTTGGGCTAATTCGGACTAATTGAGGATTGTTGGTGCGGACAGTGAAAAGAGTTCGGTAATTTCGGACTAATGGGGGTTGGGGGAGTAATTCGTGTGCAGATGCGATAATGAGTAAGGAAATAGTCGATGAAATCGACTATCTCCTGTGCATCGAGGTTTAATCAATCAATTGCAACATCCGTTGCAATATCTTCACTTTCCTCATTATGACTGTTGAATACTTTAATCCTAATATCCGCTTGCTTGCCTCGATAGGAGGCTGTGATAGTAGCAGAACCTGGCTTCACAGCTGTGATCGTGCCGTCAGCTGCAATGGCTGCAACCTTATCGTGTGAAGAGCTGTACGTCACGTCTTGGGTGAGATAGGCGACTGTGCCATCGGTATAGGTCGCTTGAAGCGGTGCTTGGTAGGTGTCAACTTTGACAAGACTGTGTTTGTTCTCGTCGAAGCTGAGACTTGCCACTTCCACGACGGTTACGACGGACTTAGCGGTTTTCCCCTCGTAGCTAACTGTTATTTCAGCTGTACCTGCTTTCAGGGCTGTTACGATTCCATCAGCAGCAACAGTGGCAACAGATGGATTGTTGGAGATGTACGAAGCTCCAGCGACAAGGACTCTCGTTTGATCCGAGTAAACGGCGGTCGTAACCGATGCATGCTTGTCGCCAGCTACAAGTCGATAAGCAGTTGAATCAAGCTCAATGCCTGTGAGGATAGGAGCTGTTCGCGTGATGTTTACGGTTTTCTCATTTGTCTTGCGACCGTCCACATAGACGGAAATTTGCAAACTATTAACGCCGAGTGTGAGCGGAACACTTCCGATAAAGTCTCCATTGCTGGACACCTCAGCGGGTACGCCATTGAGAAGAACACGTGCCGTTCCCGGTCCAATCACTTCGACCTCGCCTTTGATTTCCAGATTATTCAGTGCTGTACTCGTGTTCGCATAATCCAGATACCCCCGCAGTGCAGCCGAACGTACGTCATCACCGAGCTTGTATGTTTTTGCGACCAATTGTCTTCTCGTTCGCACGCCGGAAGCGTCCAGAGCGGAGATAACGAAGCCGCCTTGTGGAATGACACTGTTGTTCGGCGAGATATTGGTCCAGTTCCAGTTAAGGGCCTGCAGTTGGTTAACAACCTTCGTGACTTTGCCGGCGCTGTCCACGATTGCCTCCACGCCAAACGTGCTAGTGGCCGTGGTTTGGCCAAAGGTATCGGAATAAATGTTGAGATTATTCTCGTTTCGGCTCACATTGAAGAGATCAGCTTCGAGGAACGACTCTGGATTAGCAGGAATGCTAGTGCCTATTTGATAATCCTTGACGTATTCCACGTTATGGAGCGATGCCTTCACAACAGACCAGTTAACTTGTGATAGATCAAAGAGCATGAGGCCGTTAGATTGCGACAAGCCAGCTTGGAATACGGAACGCTGCAGTGGAGGATCTTGGATGTTCGCCAGAGCGATACTTGCGTACATCGGGACTTCACCGTTCGTTACAATATTGCCAAGCGTAATGTGATGTTCGATTTCCTTCTGTGTCGTTTGATACGTACCGATCATGAGAAAATCGATGTTACCCGAGTAAGCAGTCTGTGAATAAGAGTCCGTATAAAGACTGTCATTCGGTAATTGCAGTCGGCTGTCGTATTTGAAATTCGGGCTGCCCCAGTGGACGCCGTTCAAGTAATACGACTCAAACCATGAACCCACATAGGCTGAGGAATAGACCTTATGACCTTTCAATGCAGAGTAACGGTCGGTTAGTAACCGAACATCATCCGTAAATGTTTTGATGGTTTGCGAGCGGAACTCCCACCAGTCATTGATGAGCGGACCTGTTTGGCGAACATTGTTCACATAGCTGAAAACATCGGCAGGCCAATTCGTCAACTGTTTACCCCGTGAGGCGAGAAAAGCCTCAAACTTCGCGCGCGTCAACGGGCTGAAGTCGGCTGTTTCGTTGTCATAACGGGTACGATCCAGAACAACACCGTCTACATCGTAGTTCTTGATCACTTCTTCCATGTTTTTCAACTCGAAGGCTCTTACATCATCATTGGCTGGGTTAACAAAAGCAACGAGGGACTTGCCGGATTTAAAGTAATTGCTTTCACGCAATCGCAAAATTTGACCGTTATCCTCGGGACGATACACATGCTCTTCCCAATCCAGATGCTGATTCAGCAGCCCATACTCGTTGTGTGCAGGCGAACCTTCAGCAAAAACGTTGAATGCTGCGTGGATTTTGATACCAAGCTGATGGCCGTATTTGATAAACTCTTCGAGCATATCCAGATTCGGATTAGCCCCCGCACGAGTAGGTGCTGTCATTTGTGAGATGTGCGGACGATTCGTCAAGTCGTTCTTCTTATAGTTGGCGAAGCCCTCGACGCCTTTGACATCAAGCGCAACGGCTGTAACGCCGGCATCCTTTGCCTTGGTTAGCATATCACGGATGTTTTCGGGCGTTTGCAGTTTGAAAATATTCGTACCTTGGTCGACCCAGAGGACGACTTCCTTGGTAGTGCTTGTTTGTTTTTTATAAAATACGACTAGCGCCTTCCTATCATTTTCTACGCCATTCTTGGCGGCAACGACATCCAAGTAATTAATACCCTCTGTGAGGTTGATCTCGCTTTGGAAGGTGCCGTTAGCCTGTAAATTAACGGTGAGTTGGTTGATACGAATCGCATAGGTGACGCCTGATTCCAGGTTTTCAAGTTTCCCGGAAACCGTCGTTTTCGGCTCGGTTACCGTAAACCAATCATCATTGTCGAGTTTAAGACGTGCTTGGAGTCCTTGCCCCGTCATAAGTGCAGAGACGGGAACCACTTCGCCATTTTTACGCAGCTTAATGAGGTCTCCCACCTTGAAATTTTTCGCGAGATACTGTTTAAAGGTTTTATTTGCCCAGCTGTCATCGTTCGCTACGAGGATGTAGCCGCCTTGCGGGATGACTAGGGTAGTTGGTCCTGTCCAGACGGGCACACCGCCGTTTACGGATGGATTGACAACCCGAGTCACGTGATTCGTCGCATCAACGACAACACCGACAGAAGTGGTACCAACTGTAATGGTTGACGCAAATTCCGTGGTGTATAAAGCAACGTAATCGGTGATTCTACTCATATCCGTATCAACGGCATTTATTTGCTTGCGCGGACCGTCAATGTCAATGGTGATATCGACGGGAGCGGCTTCTACTTCAATGAAATCGGTTGGACTGATTGCTGCAGATGCGGTTATGGACCAAGTAGAAGCGAGTAATGTAATCAACAAGGTTATGATTAACCATTTCGACTTTTTCAACTGGATTCACATTCCTTCCCTAGAAGCGGATTTCTTCACCTTTTTCGCTAGATTCATAGACACCGCAAAGTATTTTCATCATCTCAACCCCATCCTGTACAGGTGAAATGGTTTCTTTTTTACCTTGGCATACTTCAATGAAATAATTGATTTCATCCTGAAAGCCGGCAACAAAATCGAAAGAAAGGTTATTAATCTGCGGTGTGAGGTTCAAAATGGTATCGTACTTCTCAGTAATGATGGATAATTGAGGCTCTAATTCAGCTCCGCCTTTTTCCCCATACAGCTTTACCGTCAATTCGTCTTCCTTGGCATGAAGCGTAAAGCTGACGTCAACGAGTATGGAAGCGCCGTTCTCAAATCGAATTAAGGCGTTCGCCAAATCCTCGACGGTATTGTGAGTAGGGTCATAATCAGCCGCTTTGTAAAAAGCCAAGTTCTTCACATTGGCACGGTTACCAAGTTTTTTGTACGTATTACCAGAAATAGACTTTACTTTAGGACGGCCCATCAAATACCAGCAAAGGTCAATAACGTGAACGCCTACATCGATCAGCGGGCCGCCGCCAGACCGTTCCACATCTGAAAACCAGCCGCCTGGGTTGCCCAAACGACGAATACACGATGCCTTCGCATAGTAAATTTCCCCGAGCTCGTTGTTATCAAGGAACGATTTGATGATGCGTGTATTCGAAGCGTAGCGGCGAACGAAACCGACCTGAAGCGTTTTGCCCGTACGTCGAACAGCATCTTCAACAGCTAGCGCTTCGTTTACCGTTGTACACAGCGGTTTTTCGGTGAGCACATTTTTACCAGCCTCCAAGGCGGCAATGGATATTTGGGCATGGCTATTGTTCCAGGTACAAATGCTAATCGCATCGATAGCGTCATTCGCTAGCAGTTCTTCATAGCTCGTATAGATATGTTGGATGCCGTATTTCTCAGCTTTCGCTTTCGCACGTTCCTCGTTCAAGTCACAGATGGCATAAAGTTCGGCATCCGGATTCGTATGGTAAGATTTCAAATGCATTTCGGAAATGGAACCTGCGCCAATAACACCAATACGTATTTTACTCATCTACATACACCTCATCTTTAGAATGGTTAACATCAAACGGGACGAATAGTGGGCCAAGACAGCTCGATCCCGTAGTTTTCAAGCATGCTCTGGAAAATGCGAAGCTCAGATTCCTTGTTGCGTACCTCCCGGGGCAAAATTCCGCGATCGATGCAACGGCTAGCAAGAAACCCGGCTGCTTCGCCAATGTTCCATTCGACGGGATGAAGCCGGTAACAGCCGTTGGTAATGTGGGTAACGCCAAGATTCTTGCAAGCTGGCAGCAAATTGTTCATACGGATTGGAATCAAGCTGCCCAATGGAATCTGGAACGGCAGGGAAGAGATATCTATATAATGACGGTTGCCCGTGCTCGGATGCAGGTCAATGCGGTAACAGCCGATGCCAACGGAATCAGGGAACTGCTCGGCTTTACCGTCAGGTCGGCAGGCTGTGCTCACATGCTGCTCCAAGACCGTAAACTCGGCTTTGATCCTGCGCGATTCCCGTATGTACGGATACATAGCCAGTCCGTCCTCCGTGCCGACGATATCTTTGCGCAGGCGCAGTCCAGGGTAGCCTTGACCTCCGTCAGGCCGTGGTGCTTCGGTTTGCAGCCAATAGAGCAGGGATAGGCTGAGCTGTTTAGCATCCCATAGGCTTCGTTCTCTGTCCTCAGCGCTGACATCGATAATGGAACCGAGCCAGTAGTCATTCTGCGGCCAGTTGACCAGTGTAATGTCGCCAGGATAAAAGCCATCCTCGAAGTTTCGGCTATCGATGATTCGCCGATAGAAGAACAAGGAGTACTTGTCTGTTCCTTCAAAGAGTTCATAGGAAACGGTCTCCAGCGTATGAGGGCGAACACCAGACCAGCTGAGCAGCAGATCAGGCCAGAATTCCGCTTTATATGCCTTCCAGAAGTCGTAGCGCTCGGGACGCGTAATAGTGTGATCTTCGCCTTCGATGTAATCCATCGCGAAGCAGTATGTGAAGCCCTGCATGTCCTGCGGCAGCGCTTCGTCTTCTACCGCATGCGGCTCTCCGGTCTGGCTTATGGATTCAGCACCAGTCACATATTCCGCGCCAGCTAGAGGCAGCACGTCGCCACACTCCGTGGCGTCAAGGAAATAAGCAGCGGAGATCAACACCCTATCACCGCTCGTCAAATTGCGAACCAAGACTGAACGAACATCATCCCCATCCACGGATACCGATTCAATGCGATGGTGGGTTAGAATCTGTAACCTACCGCTGTTGACGTAGGGAGCCAGCATATCCTGCAGGACGGCTAATGCAGCCCGCGGTTCATGGCATAACCGTGAAACCCCGCCATTTCCGGGATTAAGAAGTGTACGTGAACGCGCCTCTGACGTAAGCGGGAAATGACGGCGGTAATAATCACGTACCCCTTCCCGAAACTGCCGATAGGTGCGCGTACAGCCAAATTGTTCGATCCACGGATGTTCATCAGGTGGAACGGCTTGGCTCGTTAGTTGCCCGCCGATCCATTCGGTTTCCTCGGTCATGATCACTTTTTTTCCAGATTTTGCAGCGGCGAGAGCGGCTGCGCAGCCGCCGGTTCCACCGCCAATCACGATGATATCAGCATGGTATTCATGCATTTGGGGATTGCTATTCGTGTTCACCAATGYAGATAGTCCCTCCTTTTACCAATTCGCCTGTAGGTACTCACAGGTTATCCCTATTGTATTACAGCTGATAAAGAGCCACAGCGGAGGACCATGACTTCTTTTGGTACTTTAATAACCCATTGGCAGCGAAAAAAAAGGGATTGCCAAATAGAAGGCGAAGATTCATAACGAAGCAGGTATAGGGATTGGACTGTAAGGTGTAGGTAGAGGAGGGAATTCAAGATGGCTAATCAGCAACAACCAGGTAACCCCTTGCAATTGGATTCGAATATGCGGATTCAGCAATCCACCACCGAGCCTTTCAATTGGTATTCACCGCTGGAGCAGCCATTTCATCTGGCAGGCTTTGGCTGGCTGAACGAAGAGAAGCTTTACCGCAGACTACCGGAGAAACCAGATTGGATACTTCCAGATGCGGTAAACAGCTTGGCAAACTGCACAGCTGGCGGGCAAATTCGGTTCACAACGAATGCAGCCTCGCTAGCCATCAAAGTGAGGTTGTCCGGGGCTGCGAATATGTATCATATGCCGGCAACGGGGCAGTGCGGGTTTGACTGCTACATCGGAGAACCAGGGGAGCAGCTGTATTACGGCACAACGCTCTATGATGCCAAACAAACCGAATATGAAAGTATCCTATATACGAATTTGGAGCGAGAGACTCGAAGCATTACCTTGAATTTTCCTCTTTACCAAGGTGTTGAGGAAGTATGGATCGGTTTGGATCCAACAGCGCAAATCGCACCTCCCTTAGCCTACAATAGTAGTGAAAAGATCATTTTCTATGGTACGTCCATCACGCAAGGCGGTTGTGCTTCCCGTCCTGGCATGGCGTATACAAATATATTATCTAGGCGTATAAATAGAGAGTTTCTGAACCTAGGGTTCTCAGGTAACGGCAAAGGAGAACCAGAGCTTGCGCATATTCTAGCGGAAATACCGGATCCGGCGTGTCTCGTCTTGGACTATGAGGCCAACTGTGTTTCCACAGAAAGACTGCAAACGACGCTGCCAGAATTCATTCGAATTTTCCGCAATAAACACGCACTGACACCGATCCTTGTGATTTCGCGCATTTCTTATGCGAAGGAAAAGTTTCAAGATCAGATGCTGCAGGAAAAAGAAAACCGCAAACAAGTCCAGATCCGGAATGTTGAGCAGCTGCGAGAGCAGGGCGATGCCAATATTTATTTTTACGATGGCTCCAATCTACTTGGTGAAGATGCTCACGAATGTACCGTCGATGGTATCCATCCAACAGATCTCGGCTTTATGCGTATGGCAGATGGGCTAACCCCATTTCTGCAAAAGATTCTAGCTAATTGATTCCCGCGTGGATTAAGACTGAAAGGGTGGCGAATTGATGAAAAGAACGAAAGCGACAATTCTGACCATTCTCGCTTGCTGTTCAACTGTTGGCTGCGGCATTCCGAATTTGGCCATGAACGAAAGTAATAAGGTGGATACGGCAAACGAACCAGCGATACGAATTGTCGTGAACAGCCTAGGCATGCACTTTCCAGAAGGGATGGATGAGAATCATAATCCCTATCTTAGCTATATTGAAAAGAACATTGGCGTTCAGGTCAATGTGACGCTCCCTCCGCTGAATGGGTATGATGAAAAGCTAAACGTCATAATGGCGTCCGGCGAGCCTCCGGATTTGCTGAATACAAGTGATCCTTCTTGGTTTATCCATTTTGTAAATCAAAAGGCGCTAACGCCTTTGAATGACTATATCGAGAAATACGGGGCAAATCTTATAGCCAAAATACCCAAGGAAGCTTGGGATAATGTGACCGTCAATGGCAAGATCTACGCGATACCTAGCTTGAACGAAGTAAAGGGAACCGAAATCGTTTATGCCAGAAAAGACTGGCTGGATAAGCTCGGTCTGCAGCCTCCGAAGACAATCGAGGAGTATACGGCGGTGATGAAGGCTTTTGCCGAAAGAGACCCGGATGGAAACGGGAAAAAGGATACCTATGGCTTATCGATTCTGGAGCGGCTTCGAAGAACGTCGCCATTTCTCGGTGCTTTTGGCGTACAAATGAAGGCCTGGTATGAACGTGACGGGAAGTTGGTTTACTCGGGGATACTTCCAGAAATGAAAGAGGCACTGCTGTATCTTCGAGGTTTGTACGATGAAGGCGTATTGGATCCCGAATTCCCGCTTAATAAAATTGACGTCCTTGGTGAAAAGATCGTGAGTGGGCGAGTTGGCTTGTTCTCAGCAGCTTGGTCAGACACACGCTCACATATTGCAGCGAACCGTAAAAAAGATCCGAATGCCGTGTGGATTCCGCTTGAATTCCCGATTGGGCCAGGCGGCCAACGCGGCGTCTATAGCACGTCCATCGTCCGTTCCTACAATGTTGTTCCTAGCAAAAGTGAGAAGGCAGATGCTGTCGTTAAGTTTCTGGATTTTGTTGCAGGGCCAGGTCAAACAAGCTTAAAGCTCGGTTTTGAAAATGAAATTTGGACGCGGGTAAACGGTAAGCTGTCCATTCGCTTTGAAGAACATGCGAAGCACGGCTATCGTGGCATCTATGGCGCATTGGCGGATATGGCAGATCCGAAAGTAACAAGAGACCGACTGGAGGGACTCGGCGAGCAATTCCGTTTATACGACAACCTGCAGCGGATTGAACACAATCTGATGGAAGACCAGTTCAATGGACCGCCAACACCAGCCATGGGCAAGCATCAAATCAAGCTGTCTAAGCTGCAAGAGGAGACATTTACGCGAATCATTGCGGGCCTCAGCCCCATTGAGGAATTCGATGCTTTTGTGAAAAAGTGGAAAGAAGCCGGCGGTGATGAAATAACCGGGGAAGTGAACGAGTGGTGGCGAGAAACCAGCAAATAATTGTCAAGTATCCGACAATCTGTCGGCGTGTGGTCGGTCATGAATGGAGGTTACCGAAATGACCAAAGAGATCTTTCCTAAAATTCGCAAATTGCTAGCCGGTTACATCCAAGTTCGGTTAACCTGGTATTTTTTACTTATTCTGCTTCCATTAGCTGGGTTTAGTCTGTTTGCCATTGCGAAATCGCAGACGATATTAGAAGTGCAAACGGGTGAGAGAACGCAGGGAGCACTGCATACAATGACGGATTATATTGACCTGACATTACAGAACATTGAGCAGCTTTCCTCCCTGATCGCTTTCGATATGAACGTGAACACCACATTGCAGTCTGTTGGTCAGGAGCCGGAGAAACAGTCGTTTGTACACTTTGCTCAGGTGATGGACCAGATCACGAGTATGACGACGGTCAATCTCATTGTTGATCAAATTACGATCATCCACATGCCTTCACGCACGGTCATTTCCACGAAATTCGGTGGAGGAAAGCTGCCGGGTGGAGCAGAGAAACAGGAATGGTATCAGCATTTAATGGAGGCTAATGGGGGAACGATTTTTTTCACACCGCAGGAGGGTGAATCTTACTTCGATGCCGACAGCGTGCATCTGATCCGGACGATGGATCCTTATAACCGTACGCTGATGAATCCGAAMTTGCTCGTCCTTTCTGTGAAAAAGAGCGCTCTGATCGAGCTGGCGAAACCGCTCTTGCCATCCAAAAATGCTAATATCTATCTGTTTGATAATGACGGGAAATCGATAACCGGCACAGGCGGAAGTGTAAATCCCCAAGTGTGGGACAACGTGGACAAGGTAAGAACTATCCGTAAATCACCACAGACTGGTACCGAGATGGTAACGATCAGCGTGAAGTCGAAGCTATCGGGGTGGACGCTGATGATGGAGCAGCCGTTGTGGGAAATTCGGAGTCATACCGACTCGTTGAAAATATTCTCATATGGGATTCTAGTTGTCAGTTTGGTACTTGCCATCTGGACTTCCTGGATCATCTATAGAGGTATATCCGCGCCGCTGCGGAAGCTGGCCTATGGGATGAAGCAGCTCCGTACGGGTAATTTCACCATTCAATTGGAAGATACGCGGATAGACGAATTGGGATATGTGATCGAATCGTTCAACCGGATGGCCGAGAATCAGAAAACGCTTATCCGAGATCACTACGAGAAACAGCTGTTATTGTCCAAGATGGAATTGAAATTTTTACAGTCACAAATTAATCCCCATTTTCTATATAATACGCTGGACTCGATTTATTGGACGGCCAAAAACTATGAGGCTGATGAAATCAGTGAAATGGTGTTGAACCTGTCGAAATTTTTCCGGCTTAGCCTGAACAAAGGGAATGAGACATTCACCGTCAAGGATACGATCGAGCATTTGAAATACTATATTAAAGTGCAGCAGTTGCGATTCCTTGATCATTTTACTGTTCGCTTCGACATTGCTGAGGAAAGCGCGCATTATCATGTTCTGAAGCTCCTCCTGCAGCCCTTGGTGGAAAATGCCGTGCTGCACGGCTTAGAGAAACAGAGTGGAGGCGGGGAACTCGCCATTTCTTCTTATGTGGATGGAAGTCAGCTTGTCCTTGAAGTGTGCGACAACGGAGTCGGCGTCAGTAAAGATAGGCTTGATTATATTTGCGGCAAATTGGAAGAGGCGTCTAAGCAAGCGGGCGAAGGCATTTCTATGGATATTAAAAAAGAGAATGACCTATTTGGTCTGCGAAATGTCGTTGCGCGGATGAAAATGTATTACGGCAGTGAGTCGCAATTTCTATTTGAGAGCGGCAATGGCATGGGAACCAAGATCACACTCCGCCTACCGCTAGAAATGTGCGAATCAACTTTAGTGGAGCAGGCAGGGTAGGGGGAATATAGAAAGGGCCTTACGGTAAGCGTAGGGCTCTTCCTTTTTTCTAAAACGACTTAATCAAATTAATTTGATTAAGTCGTTGCAATAGGAGCAACAGTTGTGTATAGTGTAATTAATCAAGAAAATTTGATCAAATTAGCGGGTGATAACAATGAAAACCATAATTCCCTTACATGAAATAAAGAAAAATAATGTACGAGATGACTCCTTCTTTGAAGCCTATGAGGCAAGGTTTAAAGCGTTGGCGGATCATAAAAGACTTCAAATCATGTATGAGCTAACACAGCGGGGTAAAACATGTGTCTGTGATCTGTGCGAAATAATTGATATGGCTCAGTCCAAGTTGTCTTATCACCTGAAGATTCTGTTGGATGTCAAACTAATAACGAAAGAAATTATTGGTACATGGAGCTATTATGAGATCAACACGTCTACTGTGAACGGATTGCTTTCAGAAGAACTGTGCTGCATTTTTAGGCCGAGTGGTTCATAAAATTTTTAGTCTTTACATCAATTTTTTTTGATGTATTAATCATAATAATTTGATTAATACATACGAAAACGATAGGGAGGTTTTTGTTATGAAAAAAACTTCAGTTCTTTCTAATMAAAAACGACCAGTAGCGATTATTGGTGCAGGGCCTGTAGGGCTTGCTGCCGCTGCCCATTTGGTAGTACGTGGAGAATCTTTTATTTTATTCGACGCAGGGAAAGAGGTAGGGGCAAGTGTCCGCAATTGGGCGCATGTGCGTCTCTTTTCCCCATGGGCATACAACATTGATAAAGCAGCGCGGCAGTTACTTACATCACAAGGCTGGAAAGCGCCAGAAAATTCGGAGATACCCACGGGATTAGAAATGGTTGAGAAGTACTTGAAACCTTTCGCTGAACTGCCGGAAATCAAACCATTCATACATGTAAATACGAAAGTAACCGCGGTAAGTCGAAAAGGTCTAAACAAGGTAAAAACGCAGGGGCGCGATGACCTCCCGTTTGTCTTGCGTGTTGAGAAAGATGGGGAAAGCTTCTCGATTGAGGCCAAAGCTGTCATTGATGCATCAGGTACTTGGACGAATCCGAATCCTATTTTATCTGAAGGCGTATGGACGTCTGAGGAGAAAAGGTTGGGCAATCAAATCTTTTACGGTATACCTGACATTCTAGGTGAGCACAAAAAACGCTATCGTGGAAAGAAAGTTCTTGTAGTTGGCAGCGGGCATTCTGCGATCCATACACTTTTGGAATTAGGGGAGCTTAAGGAGCAAGATCAGGAGACCGAAATTATCTGGATACTTAGAAAATCAAGGCTAGAGGATGTATACGGAGGTCGGGAGCAGGATCAGTTGGCTGCAAGAGGAGCACTCGGAACGCGTATTCAGCAACTAATGGAATCAGGGAAAGTTAAAGTCATGACGCCATTTCAGATTCAGAAGTTAAAAAAGGTTGGGGAAGAAATTCAGGTTATTGGCTCTGTAAATAACGAATTGGTTCATATCGATGCGATTGACGAGATCGTTGCGAATACGGGCTCTCGTCCTGATTTCTCCTTTGTAAGTGAAGTAAGGATGATGGCAGATCCAGGTCTGGAAAGCGTGTTGGACCTAGCGCCTCTCATCGATCCGAACGTCCATAGCTGTGGTACCGTGAGACCTCATGGGGAGAAGGAGCTAAGACAACCTGAGAAGGATTTTTATATTGTTGGATCCAAAAGCTACGGTAGAGCACCGACTTTCTTGATGGCGACAGGGTATGAACAAGTGAGATCTGTAGTTGCAGCTTTGGCAGGTGATCGTGCCGCCGCTGAAAGAGTTGAACTCGATTTGCCTGAAACAGGGGTATGTAGCACGCAAAGCAATTCCTTCTGTGAACATAAGAACAATGAAGAGCGGGTGGTCCAAACGGATGTAAGTAATTCGTGCTGTTCATCAATAAGCATAGCGGAAACGCCGAAATCGTCTTGCTGTACTAGCAATAAAGACGTTTAGCAGTGATAAGCCTGGGAATCCTTGGTAAAAGAGGGTTTCTGGCTTATTTTTTTTCATCACTAGTAAATATTCAGTTAATAATATTATAATAGCTAAATCATTTTGGAATCGATGAAATGACAAAAATCGGTAATAAAATGTCAGACAAGGGGGGACACTACTATGAATCTAACGAGACATCCGTGGAAAAAAAATGCGCTTAGAAGACTGATTCTTTCGTTTATTTGCATTCTTCTACCGCTCTATATCCTCAGCATGATCATTTACAATTGGGGGATTCGAACATTGCAGGACGAAATATCCAAATCCATGATCTCACAGGTATCTGGGTATTTGACCGGGTTGGAGGAGGAGTTCAGACGAATTCAAACCTTGCAATACGATGTCTTAAGCGATGACAATTTAAATGCTCTCGGAGCCATACCTGATTCATTGAATGATATAGAGAAAATGCAAAGCATTCTAAGACTCCAGCAGCGACTCAATGCCATTCGAAACAGCAGCACGTATATAAAAGATGTGTACGCTTACATACCAGCGATCCAAAAGAATGTCTCGGCCTTAACGATATCCACGTTTAATCAGCAAGAATTTGGAAATTTGAGAAACATTCCTTTGACACTGGATTCGCAAGTCATGAATGTGGACGGCAGAATGTATTTAAGCGCGGTGTATCCTTTCTCCACACCAAGCAGTAAAAGAGGGCCGCTATTCATTGTGGCAATCGAATTGTCGAAGGAAAAGCTGGAGGAACATTTGAAATTGATGGTTAATTCCTCGGATGAGGGATTGATTTTTAATAGTTCACAGTTTGTCATCACAACAGGTCGCGATGCTGCCTTCGATCGAGAGATCTCGACCCATATGGCCAATAACGCTAATATTGGCAACGCACAGAAGCTTGTCATCAATGACAAGCACTATCTTGCCGTATACACGTCTTCGAATTTCTTTGGAGCCGTGCTAAGCAAATACGTGCCAGAAAATACAGTGTTTAAACCGCTCCAAAAGTATAGAAGTTGGTTTGTTTTGCTAGCAGCAGTAGCTCTCATTATTATTGTTATTTACTCTTTATATGTGTATAAGTACATTCACAAACCGCTGGATAAGCTTGTCAGAGCGTTCCGTAAAATCGAGTATGGTGATTTCGAGGTTCAGATCGATCATGCAATTAATGATGAGTTTCAGTATATATATAAGCGGTTTAATGTGATGTTGGGGAATTTAAAATCCTTGATTGATCAGGTATATAAACAGCAAATCTTGACTCAGAAGGCGGAATTGAAGCAGCTTCAATCCCAGATTAATCCGCATTTTCTATACAATAATCTCTTTATTCTCAATACAATGGCACGCCTAGGGGATTATGAGAATCTCGAGCAATTTACGAATCAGTTGGGTGAGTATTTCCAGTTTGTCACGCGGAACAGCTCGGATGAGGTGCCGCTCTGGAAAGAAGTCAAGCACGCCAAAGTATATGCTGAGATTCAAGCTATGCGATTCTCGAATCGACTTAAGGTCGAATTCGATGACCTGCCGGAACATATCGGACACGTGATGGTGCCGAGGTTAATTTTACAGCCAATCATTGAGAATGCATTCGAACATGGTCTGGAAAGAAAGCCTGCGAATGGCATTTTGCGGGTTCGACTTCTTAAGATTGAACATGAGATTCAGATGATTGTTGAAGATAATGGGGAAGAGCTGAGCGGAGAGCGAATCGAGTTTCTCAATGACGCATTATCCGACCAAGAAGGGTTGGAGACGACGGGCATTTTGAACATCCACCAACGAATTCGTTTGAAGTTTGGACAGACAAGCGGATTACATGTGGAGCGAAGCAAGTTAGGCGGTTTGAAGGCAACCATTGTTATCGACTACTCGAATGGAGGCGTTTAAATGTACAGGGTTCTGGTCGTAGACGATGAGATGATTATTGCAGACGGGTTATATGAGGTGCTTCAGAACATTCCGCAGCTGGAGTTGGATGTGTATAAAGCTTATTCCGGCATGGAGGCGGTCCGGCAATTCGATCGGACACGCTTCGATATCGTGCTCACAGATATTCGAATGCCAGGTCTCGACGGCTTGCAGCTTCTGGAAAAAATTCGTGAAAGATGGCCGCAATGCAGGGTCATTTTCCTAACGGGGTACAATGAATTTTCCTATATTTACTCGGCTATCCAGTATGAAAGAGTCAGCTATTTACTGAAGACCGAAGGATACGAGAAAGTAATTCAGACGGTGGAGCATACGGTGGCTGAGATAGAAACCGAGTTAAGGGCGCAGTCTCTGCTGAAAATAGCTCAGGAGCAGTTGGATAACATGAGGGGGATGCTTCAGAACGAATATGTGAAGCGGATCTTGAATGAACAGCTCGACATGCAAGAGATTAATCAAGAGCAATTTGATGAACTGGCTATACCACTTAAAGCAGATCGTCCTGTTCTCATCATGCTTGGAAGAATCAATAGCTTATCAAACAAGACGACGTATTCGGAAAAGTCCCGGCAGCTGTATAGGATCAAGTTGATTGCCGAACAGTATATGTCTTCCCATGTTTCTTTTGTTGATGTGGTCAATGAGCATATGGACCTTATATGGCTGATACAGCCACTCGAGGATAAGTTGTCAAAAGAGGCGTGGGATAGGACCCTGACATTCGTGAAAGGAAATTTGGAGTTGGTGCAGGCGGCCTGTAGGGAGTCCGTCGGTGAGTTACTTTCCTTTGTACTGGATGACAGCACGGTTGCGTGGGCTGATACGGCAGAGCGGTTCGCGACACTAACCATGCTGATGAATTATCGGATCGGTCAAGGCAGCGGTATGCTGCTACTGGATAAACAGATGGTGGCACAAGAACTCCAGCAGGCGGACGGGAGCCAGCGTGAGAAATCGCAGATCCGGCAAGCGAAATTGGAGCAGCTGGCCGACCAATTGGAGCATGGGCAACGAATGGAGTTCAGCAAGACGCTGCACGCATGTGCTGACTCGCTTAAGGATATCGACAGCATGCATGATGTACCTGCCCAAGAACTTTATTATTCCATTGGATTGGTCTTCTTATCCTATATGAACCGCTGGAATCTGGTAGAGACCGTTGCGACCAAAATCGGTCTTCATAAACTCATGCAGCCAGGCGAGCATGAGTCATGGAGGGTAGCTTTTGAGTATCTAGCAAGTGTGGAAGAAATGCTGTTCAATCTGCAGAATCAAGAGGAAGAGAGAAGGGCAAATGCCATTATTTCCTTGATTCAGAAGCATATTAAGGATCACCTTCATAATCCGGATGAGGTCTCGCTGGTCAAATTAGCGGAATTAGTGTATTTTAATCCGTCCTACTTGTCGCGATTATTTAAACAGGTCACAGGAACCAATTTATCCGATTACATTTCCGCGACCCGCATGACAAGAGCCAAGGGACTGCTGGAAAATCCGAATATTAAAATTCAAGAAGTCGCTGAGCAAGTCGGTTATGGAACAGCTACGAACTTTACACGCTATTTTCGTAAGATAACGCATATGACACCACTGGAGTATCGGACATCGATATTCAACAAGTAAACAAGTGATTCAAATGTAAAGACATGAATATTGAATGCCGATTGATTGAGCTTTACCATTAGAGATGTAGCAACTCTAGTATATTCAGATCTTTCGGGGAGGTTCACATGAGAAAAAGAGATAAAGCAAAATCGGCCGTTATTCTCTCAGCAGCAGGATTATTAGTGCTCTCAGCTTGTAGTTCAGAGGGGTCGAAGGATAGTAATTCGACGGCGACACCTGCGAGTTCTTCAGTGCCAGCAGCGAACTTGATGGCGAAGTATGAAAAGCCAGTGGATATTACTGCTTGGCGCTTTACAGAAGCAACCTACAAGTACGAGAATGGCGACACGATTGAGAATAATATTTATACAAAGGCCTATCAAAATGACCTGAATATCAACCTGAAATATCAGTGGACAGTACCTGTCGAGCAATTCGATCAGAAGCTGAATGTGGCGATTGCTGCCGGGGATCTGCCGGATCTTATGTGGCTGAAAAACAAGCAACTCACAGATTTGGCTGATAATGATATGCTCTATGATTTGACGGAGTTGTATGAGAAGTATGCATCGCCGATGGCGAAGAGCATCCTGCAGCAGGATCAGAAGGCGTTCGATACAGCCAAAATCGGCGGCAAGCTGATGGCGATTCCTCAGACATCGTCGGCCATCGACGGTCTACCCCTTTTATATGTACGGGCGGATTGGTTAACGAAGCTTGGACTTACGGAGCCGAAATCCATGAAGGAAGTTCTGGCGGTTGCTGAGGCATTCACGAAGAAGGATCCGGACGGCAACGGCAAAGATGATACCTTCGGGATGGCGTTTACTAAATCGTTCCTGGCGGATACACATTTTGGAACAACAGGCTTCTTCTCAGGCTTTCATGCTTATGCTGGTAAATGGGTGAAGGATGCGTCCGGCAAACAGCTTGTCTATGGCAGTATTCAGCCAGAAGTAAAGACTGCGCTGAAGCAGTTGCAGGATATGTACGCGCAAGGTTTGTTGGATAAGGAATTCGGTGTCAAAGACAGAGCGAAGGTGACAGAATCCGTTGTCGGCGGCAAAGTAGGTATCTTCTATGGCAGTATGTCTGCGCCATTGTCGATCATTCAGAAGAACATTGATAACGATCCTAAGGCAGATTGGAAAGCGATCCCGCTGGTGTCTGTCGACGAGAAGAAGGCAACACCAATTGGTAAAATGCCAATCCAACGTTATTATGCGGTGAGCAAGAAGAGCAAGAATCCGGAAGCGATTATCAAGCTTCTCAACTTCGCGATGGATGGGTATGACGAAAGTAAGAAACCGAAGCCAGAAATGAGCTTCAGCCCTACGAATGTGCCTGTTTATCTCTATAGCGTGATGAACCCAGAGCCTGCAAATAAAAACTTGAACGCACATAATAATGCGTTGAGTGCGATTGCTTCAAACGATCCTTCTAAGCTGACAACGGAAGAGAAGGGTTACTTCGACAAAATCGTGGACTTCCGTAAAGGAAACAAAGCGAATTGGGGAACAGAGCGCGTATTCGGTACGCCAAGCAGCTTCGACGTAATCAGTAATTACGTGAAAGACGATAACTATCTGCTGGATGCTTTCTACGGTGCAGCGACACCGACTATGGTAGAGAAGAATGCTTCGCTACTGAAGTTGGAAGAAGAAGTATTTACGAAGATTATTATGGGCCAATCCATCGATACGTTTGACAAATTCGTTGAAGACTGGAAGAAGCTTGGCGGAGAACAAATTACGAAGGAAGTCAACGATTGGTACGCAAAAAGTAAATAAGAAGTTGACGGCTTAATACGAGATTGGAGCTTAGGGGGAAGCGGTCGTAYACTGCTTTCCCCTTCGTTATTTGTCCTTATATGCAAACGGAGAGGAGTAAAAACGGAGATGAATAAAAAACTGCAGGAAATTCCTTTGCATCTCATGCTGTTACCTGGTGTCATTCTTACGATTATTTTTAGCTATGTCCCCATCGCGGGGATCGTTATTGCTTTTCAAAAATTTGTACCGTCCAAAGGGATCTTTCATTCCAAATGGATCGGACTCGATAATTTCCGCTATATGTTGGATATGCCTAATTTTTCGAGTGTTGTGTGGAATACGGTTTTCATTGCAGTGATGAAGATCATCGTACACTTAATAGTTCCAGTTATTTTTGCCCTGCTTTTAAATGAGGTCGTGAGTTCGGCCTTCAAAAGGACCGTACAAACGATCATTTACTTTCCTTATTTTCTGTCCTGGGTTATCTTGGGCGGCATTCTGATTGATATTCTCTCGCCTTCAGGTGGCATTGTGAATCAGATGCTTGGCCTAGTTGGCATCAAACCTATTTTTTTCCTTGGCAACGAAAACTGGTTTCCATTTACACTTGTCGCATCTGACACGTGGAAGGAATTCGGATATAGCACGATCGTTTATTTAGCCGCCCTGACGGCAATAGATCAGTCTTTGTATGAAGCTGCGGTTGTGGATGGAGCTAATCGTTGGAAGCAAACACTCCACGTTACAATTCCCGGCATGCTGCCTATTGTCACACTGATGACTGTTCTGAGCTTAGGAAATGTGCTGAACGCTGGGTTCGATCAAGTGTTTAATCTGTACAGTCCGATGGTTTACAGCACAGGAGATATTATTGATACGATGGTTTACCGGATCGGCTTAGTAGATGCGCAATACGGCGTAGCGACGGCGGTAGGATTGTTTAAATCCGTTATAGCTTTCATCTTAATTGTGATTTCGAATAAGCTTGCCAATCGGTATACCGGCTATCGGATATTTTAAGGTAAGGGGGAAAGGCTATGCAGAAAGTTTCAACAAGCAGAAAATTATTTCTGTTCATTAACTATCTATTGTTGGGTTTGATAGCATTCCTATGTCTATTGCCGCTTATTAACGTGCTAGCTGTCTCCTTCAGCTCTAGCAGCGCTGCGGCAGGGGGCTTCGTGAAGCTCTGGCCAGTAGATTTCACTATAGCCTCGTATAAACATGCTTTAACGAAGAAGGAATTCATTGAAGGTTTGTTTGTTTCGATCCAAAGAGTGACGCTTGGTTATGCGATTAATATGGTGATTACGATCTTGATTGCCTATCCGCTTTCGAAAGAAACAACTACGCTTCGTGCAAGGAATGTATACGCTTGGTTCTTTATCATCACCATGCTATTCCACGGCGGACTTATTCCTAGCTATATGACGATGAAAGCACTCGGGTTRCTGGACACGATTTGGGCGTTGGTGCTTCCCGGAGCTGTACATGTATTCAATATGATTTTGCTGCTGAACTTTTTTCGTAATTTACCCAAGGAAATTGAAGAGGCTGCGTACATTGATGGAGCGGGTCATTGGAAGGTGCTTTGGAGCATGTATATTCCATTGTCCAAGCCTGCGTTGGCAACAATTACTTTATTTACCGTGGTCATGCATTGGAATTCGTGGTTCGACGGCCTAATTTACATGAACTCGCCTTCGAATTATCCACTGCAGAGCTATTTGCAAACGATTATTGTTAATCCGGACTCTAGTACACTTTCGTCAACTGAACTGTACATGTCAGAGGTATCAGACCGTACCTTCAAGGCGGCGCAAGTATTCTTAGCGGCATTGCCGATATTGGTATTCTATCCATTCTTGCAGAAATATTTCATGAAGGGCCTAGTCATGGGCAGTGTGAAAGGATAACGGGGTGGGCTGCCTAGGGCAGTCCATTTCTTTTAGGGGAGGCATTTTACATGAGTGAGAATATGATAGATCGGCTTCGCGGGATATCCGTGGAGGAGCAGTTAGGTCAGCTGAAAAAGGCGACAGATCGCGATGTGCTTAAAGAGTGGCAACGATCCGGGGTTAAGTTTACATCGACGGGCGGTCGTCTGGAGGAAACGTATTACAATGCGCTGGGCAAGCTGTTCGATTGCATTGTACCTACAATGGGGGATGCGCCTGTGCTTCACGAGGGTGGCATTTATTTAGGCTGCTGGATGGAAAGCACGGGAACGATCAACAATGAACTGCTGTCGCGTTTCCTGCCAACGGTGTCGGAGGATACCTTTCAATTGTTCGCAGATTACCAGAAGGAAGACGGTCAGCTGCCATATAAAGTGACGGAAAATGGACCGGCCTATCGGCAGATCCAGATGGTGACCCCGCTTGCTCGAAGCGTGTGGAACCACTATGAGTTGAATGGGCGAAACCAAGATTTTTTGCGGAAAATGTATGAGGCGATGGTGCGATATGATGAGTGGCTTGTGACTTATCGCGATACTAGAAAAACCGGCTGTGTGGAGGCATTTTGCACGTTCGATACGGGGCATGATTTGTCTCCGCGATTCTGGCATGTGCCGGATTCCGCACATCTGGACGATGCTCGGCAGTATAATCCAGACTCACCGACCTTGCCATTCTTAGCGCCCGACTTGACGGCGAATGTATACTGCCAGCGTCTCTATTTATCGCGCATGGCGCTGGAACTAGGGGATGATCAGGCGGCGAAGGCGTGGGAATTTAAAGCAGAGATGAGCTTGAAGAGCTTGTTCAGTTATTGCTTCGATGAGGCGGATGCTTTTTTCTATGATCGGGATCGGAACGATGAGTTTGTTCGCGTACAGTCTGATGTTTTATTGCGAGTGCTTGCCTGTGAGGTGGGCGATGGTGAGTTTTTCGCGAAGTCGCTTCGGAAGTATTTGCTTAATACAAGTAAGTTTTTTGCTAAATATCCCTTTACATCCGTCGCTATGGACGATCCGCGCTTTGACCCGTTCTCCAGCTATAATACGTGGGCAGGCACGTCGAATTTCTTGAGTTTGATTCGTACGCCACATGCCTTCGAGCATCATCATCGCTATGTGGAGCTGACTTGGGTACTGAACCCGATCATAACTGCGTTGGCACAGATGACACGATTTGCCCAAACCGTAAGCCCATGGACGGGGAAAGAGGGATATACCGAGAGCTATTCGCCAGCCCTATTGTGCCTGCTTGACTTCGTTGAGCGGCTGAGTGGCATTTTGCCTAGACCAAATGGAGAGTTATGGTTCACTTCGTTGGTGCCATATCCGCAGGATCACGGAGAGGTAATGGCTGCGGAGACTGGCTACAGTCGAATCGTCGATGGGGTCATTTTCGAATTCGTAACTACGAGAGAAGGAAGCACCGTTTATCGCAATGGTGGGGCTTATTTGAAGATACCATTCGGGACTAGGGCAGTGACAGACCGTAAGGGGCAACTGAAAGCCATCATCGGGATGAGTGTTCGCACGATTGAGGGGACTGTGTGGTATGAAGGGCACGAGATTCCTCTGATTGTGAAGGGGAATGAGCAGATAGAATTGACGGATGGTCAATTTATTAGTGTACGCGATTTAGGCGTTATTTATCCAACATATCGGTAATTGGGGAGGTAGCTAGGTATGGCGATGATTAAAAATAGTGATATACAGATTAGGGACCCTTTTGTTGTACCTGTTGTTGAGGAAGGACAGTATTATCTGTTTGGCAGCACCGACCCGAATATTTGGGGCAAAGGGACTGGATTTGATGTCTATGTGGGACGAGACCTGCAGGAGTGGGAAGGGCCTTACACGGTCTTCCGGCCTGAAGCGGACTTCTATGCGGAGAACAATTTTTGGGCGCCTGAGGTGCACAAGTACCAGGATCGTTATTATATGTTCGCGACCTTCCGCCGGAAGGACAACAATTTGCTGGGCACAGCTGTCCTGGCAAGTGACAGTCTGTTAGGGCCTTTTACACCGCACAGTGAGGGACCCGTTACGCCGAAGGACTGGTGCTGCTTGGACGGGACGTTGTTCATCGATGAGGAGGGGCTGCCTTGGATCGTGTTCTGCCGTGAATGGCAGCAGGTCGCTGATGGTCAAGTTTGCGCAGTAAGATTGACGCAGGATCTTAGCGGCACAATCGGTGAGCCAGTCGTCCTTTTCTCCGCTTCACAAGCGTCTTGGCCGACATCCTTCCAGCATCCGCGTTTCCCAGGTCAAGATAACTACGTGACGGATGGTCCGTCCTTCTATCGCGCAGCGAACGGTGACTTGCTCATGCTGTGGGCCAGCTTCATTAATAATACCTATGCACTGGGAGTAGCTGCGTCCGCATCGGGTAACGTGCTGGGTCCGTGGGTGCAGGAGGAGCAAGCACTCTTTCAGAGCGATGGTGGGCATGGGATGCTGTTCCATGCGTTCGATGGAAGCTTGATGCTAGCTGTCCACACGCCGAACCAGACGCCGAATGAGCGGCCGCTATTCCTGAAAATCGAAGAGGTTGCGGGCAAGCTGAGGGTGCTTGGAGTTTAAGAAGTTAGGTTGAAATTGGAAGAGCTACCGCGAGGTAGCTCTTTTTGTGCATTAGTGCTGAAAAGAGAGGAGTTAGTCGAAAAAGTCGAGTAACTCGAGCACAGCGATCGTGCCGTTTGGAGTTGAGATAGTCGATGAAATCGACTAATTCGTACGCAAGAGTGCCATTTGGAGTGGAGATAGTCGATGAAATCGACTAATTCATGTGCGTCGTGTCATCTGGAGTGTAACTCGCATACGAATAAATAGGCTGTCCCAAAGTAGATTCCGCTACTCCAGGACAGCCTAACCAATTAAGGGACTATAGTTCCCATTCGATGTTCATTTCTCGCATTCAGCTACAATGGCGCATGCTAGTTCTCTTTCCTAGCAGCCAGCTTTTGGCTTCCTAAATGACACCTTGTGCAATCATGGCGTCGGCCACTTTGGTAAAGCCAGCAATATTGGCGCCTACGACGAGATTGCCCGGATGGCCATATTCTTCTGCTGCTTGGACAGCGCTTCTGTAGATATTTTTCATAATAGCATGAAGCTTGTCATCTACCTCATGGAACTGCCAGGAGTATCTCATGCTGTTTTGTGACATTTCCAGGGCTGATACGGCAACACCGCCTGCATTCGCTGCCTTAGCGGGTCCAAACAACACGCCTGCTTGCAGGAATACATCGATCGCTTCCAAAGTAGATGGCATATTCGCGCCTTCCCCGACTGCCTTTACCCCGTTGCTGACAAGGATACTCGCTGAAGCCTCATTAATCTCGTTCTGTGTTGCGCTCGGAAGTGCGATATCACATGGAATGGACCATATGCCGTTACAACCTTCCTGATAGGTTGCGGACGGATGCTCTTTAACATACTCGCTAATTCGCGTTCTTTCCACTTCTTTCAAACGACGAACCGTCTCAAGGCAGATTCCGTTTTTATCATAAATATAGCCATTGGAGTCGCTGCAAGCTACGACCTTAGCGCCTAACTGCACAGCTTTTTCAATGGAATATATGGCCACGTTGCCGGATCCGGAAACGACCACAGTACTTCCCTCGAAGCTAAGCCCCTTGGATTTCAGCATCTCATTCACAAAGTACACACAACCATATCCAGTCGCTTCGGTACGTCCCAAGCTACCGCCATAGATAATCCCTTTGCCAGTCAATACACCGGCCTCATAAGCTCCGCTAATTCGCTTATACTGACCGAACATGTAACCAATTTCGCGAGCGCCTACGCCAATGTCACCAGCGGGAACGTCCGTATCTTGTCCGATATATTTATAAAGCTCTGTCATGAAACTTTGGGTAAAACGCATGATTTCGTTATCTGACTTTCCTTTTGGATCGAAATCGGATCCGCCTTTACCGCCGCCGATCGGCTGACCTGTAAGGGAGTTTTTGAATGTTTGTTCAAAACCAAGAAATTTGATAATACTTGCATTAACGGAAGGATGAAAACGTAACCCACCCTTATAAGGCCCGATTGCACTGTTAAATTGAACACGGAAACCGCGATTCACTTGTGTTTTCCCTTGGTCATCTACCCATGGTACTCGGAAAGTGATTAAACGCTCCGGCTCCACGAGTCGCTCAAGAATACCGTGTTTCATATACTTCGGATGCTTGGAAAGAACCGGTATCAGAGACTCGAGAATTTCTTTTACAGCTTGATGGAACTCAGTCTCATACGGATTACGTTTGACTACGGTTTCGTAAATGCCATGTACGTATTCCTTTGCAACTACATCATTGTCTACTTGAACTAACACCATGTCATCCACCTTCGCGATTCAAATATAATAAAAAAGATTATTAGTATAGTTTTACCCTATTACAGCCATTTGGGCAACTAAAACTTACATGTTATGTAAGTTTACAAGCTTGTGTGATTAAAGTGCCCATATAAAATGGGGGATGTTACTTTTGTAATTATATACGGATAATCGAACTCCACGCTATTGGCAAACTATGGTATGATTTTGAAATAAAATAAAATCTATCTCCGATAACTGCCATTTTCATAGTAGCATGTGATTCTCCTAAGGACGGTGTCTTAAGAATGAGTAATAAAAACAATCAAATTCAGAGCTATCTGGATCGTATCGGTTTTAAAGGATCGCTCAATGGCAGTGCAAAGACGCTTGCCGACCTGCAAGAACGACATCTGTACACGGTTCCATATGAGAATTTAGATATTTTGGAACATAAAGCTTTATCCCTTGATCCGCAGGATCTGTATCAGAAGATCGTCATGCGCCATCGTGGTGGGTACTGTTTTGAGTCAAATGCATTATTCGGTTGGCTGCTGCGGGAACTTGGTTACAAGGTAACTGACTTGGTCGCCCGTTTTTGGCGCGACGAGCCGAATCAACCGCCAAAAAGGCGCCATCACGTCCTGAAGGTAGAAGCCGAAGGTGTCGACTACCTGTGCGATGTAGGTGTGGGCGGGATCGTACCCCTCAGGCCCATTTCTTTAATCGAAGGACTTGAACAACAGCAAGGCGATGAGTGCTACCGCCTCGAAAAAGATCCGTATTATGGCTGGGCCCTATGTGAACAGAAAAACAAGGGATGGCATCGCATTTACTCCTTCACAGAGGAGCCGCAACTACCAAAAGACTACCTATTTGCGAGTTTCTGGTGTGAAAATGCCCCTGATTCGATTTTCAACAAATACCCGATCGTTGCGATACGCACGCCGGAGGGACGGAATACACTTGCTGACCGCGAGTTCCGCATTTTCACCTCTACAGGTGTGAGGACCTTCACCCCGGAGACAGATGAAGCTTATAAAGAAGCTTTGTTAACGTATTTTGGGATTCAACTAATCTAAATTGGAATGAAAGCGCGGCTATCCCAAGCCGCGCTTCTTCAGCTCGCGTAGACAGTAATTGAAAATTGATCGGAGGACAGCTGTGATGAAACGTATGGTAGCCTTGTGTCTTTTGCTGCTAATACTAAGTGGATGTAGGGAATCTTCCCAGAGCTCCTTATCCGAAACAACAAGTTCACCATCACCAACACAACTTGCGGAACCAACGGTGCAGACAATAACTCAATCACAGGAGTCTCCATCTATGAGAATCTCCAAAGTAGAGGAAATCACGGGGCAATCCTTTCAGGTGGATTTGGAATCTTGGGGGAAAGTTCGGTTCGTTTCAGCCAAAAGTGTTAACGGGGATGGTACGACAGACCTTCAGCTCACTTTAAAGGATTTGGAAGGGAATCAACTTTATACGTTCCCGAATCCAAAGATAGTTGAAGGGTGGGATTTCTATTCCGTTAAAGCTATTTCCTTCAAAGATGTAAACCAAGACGGAAAAAAGGATGTTATCGTTTTGGCCGATTACTTAACAGGCATAGGTTCGGAGGGAAGTGTGCCATTTACGGTTCCAATGATTTATATTCAGAAGGGCAAGGAATTTCTCTCGGATTACAATGTGGATAACAGTTTGTCCAAATCTGGAAAAGTAAATACGATCGATGATGTTGTCACATACTTTAACCTGAAATTGCAGTCAACGGTTACTCCAACACCTGTGTCAGCAGTTCAATCTATAGAGGAAGTAAACAAACGGTTATGTAATTATGTTCTCGCTTCTAACTTGACCGAAGATGAGATCATCCATGCTTACTATACGGAGTACACCAATCAAAAGTTGGATCAATCCGAAGCTGGACAGGACCAGATGTTTGGTTATTTAGGCGAGTGCTTTGAACAAGAGATGGACAAACAACTTGCAAATCATAGTGAATTGAATAGCAAAGTGGAAAAGATTTATAAGACACTCGGGGAATGCATTGCACAACTTTCTACGATTGATTACATTCGCAATGGAGGTGGTACCATGTGGGGGCATAATGGGAATAGAGAATTAGGTTTGTATAAATATTACATGAATACGTATGTGAAAATGAAGCAAAAAGGTCCTTCAGCAACGCCTGGGAAATATGAACAACTTGCTAACACGCTGGACTCTCAAATGGACAAATTAAAGTCTCAAGGTGTTAAAGGTTTGGAAGAGTTTTTAGAACCCAAGAAGGTGAAAGAAGCTGAAAAAGACTTCGAGACAGCGTTCTTGCGTTTAAAAGAAGTCGTCCAGAGGTTTAAAGAACTGACAGCAGAAAAAGACGAGGCCTCCTTATTTTTATTGCAACATGTAGTGGACCGCGTGGGTTATTCAATTAATGAGTAATTATATGCTTATTTGAAAAAACAATTGTTTGGGGTGGGCGAAGCTCACCCTTTTTTGGTCAGGTTACCAACTTGGATGGTAATCTTTTTTTCGTTCAGCATTCTCACCCCTCAACGTCATCCTGTTAACCCAACGAAAACATGTATATTGAGCCAGCCGTTCTATCTGGGTATGCTTGGAGCATTCAACGGATGGGAGTGTACAGATGATGACAAGAGAACAATGGATAGGAGATGCCTGGGAACAAGGCGTCCGAAAAGTGAAGAACACGAGTCTCCGAGTAGGTGCGGGATTCCCGCATGGCTCGAACGAGGGGCAATTTCAAATGACCAGTCCGCATTACTGGACAGCAGGCTTCTGGCCTGGGATATTATGGCTCATTTATCAGGATCGGCAAGATGAACAACTACGCCTCTTGGCAGAGAGCTGTGAAACACAAATGGATGCTGTGATTGAGGCCTATGAGCCCTTAGATCATGATATGGGCTTCATGTGGACGCTAACTTCGATAGCGAACTGGCAACTCACAGGCAATGAGCAGTCCAAGCGCCGTGCTTTGAAGATTGCCAGCCATCTAGCTGGGCGATTCAATATCAAGGGAAGCTTCATACGCGCGTGGAACAGCCCTGAGCGCATCGGATGGGCGATCATCGACTGCATGATGAATTTGCCGCTGCTCTACTGGGCATCGCAACATACAAATGACCCTCGCTTTAAGCATGTCGCTGAAGCGCACGCCTTAATGGCTGCGAAGCAGTTTATCCGCGAGGATGGCTCCGCGTATCACATTGTTTGCTTCGACCCGGAGACAGGCGAACGCGTCGGCGCTCTTGGCGGCCAAGGCTATGCGGAAGAATCCGCATGGGCGCGGGGTTCGGCATGGTCGATTTATGGCTCGGTGCTCAGCTACCGCCATACCGGCCGTGCCGATCTTCTGGAAGCAGCGGAGCGTGCTGCCGCTTTCTTCCTGGCACACCTCCCCGAGGACCGTGTGCCATACTGGGACTTCCGCTTGCCGAGCTTCGAGGCGGCATCGCGTGATACGAGTGCCGCAGCGATTGCGGCAAGCGGGCTGCTGGATCTGGCTGCGCTCTGTGCAGGCGATCGCGCACTCTTTTATAAGGAACAAGCGTGTGCAATCTTGCAGTCCCTATCAGGCCATTACGTTGCAGATGATTCCGAAGAAGCAATTCTACTCGCTGGTACGGGCAACGTGCCGATGAATCAGAACATCAACAAGCCGCTCATTTACGGCGATTACTACTACATGGAAGCTTTAGCGAAACTTCAAGGATATCCCTCATTCTGGGAGCTAGGAGCACCAAAAGCTTAATATATCTAGCAAAATTCACATGTATATCCCTAGAAAAAGTGTATATCAGACAGCGAATATCCGCATTGTATAAGCCTGTTAACTGATCGAAATCATGTATATTGTACGGATGGCGGATCAGCAGGTACGATGAGTTCAAATTACAGAGCAAGGATGTGACAACATGAATCAAGC
Source organism: Paenibacillus sp. P4_A9 (assembly GCF_056402415.1). Classification (NCBI taxonomy): domain Bacteria; kingdom Bacillati; phylum Bacillota; class Bacilli; order Caryophanales; family Paenibacillaceae; genus Paenibacillus; species Paenibacillus sp. P4_A9. Next base: position 46,956 of record NZ_JBFUHL010000024.1, on the reverse strand, counting down.
ACTACCGCCTGCATCATCAGAGATAACAATCGAGCATGAGCGCAGAGTGAATTCCAAATCCAATTGGTTGGTTAGGAAGTATGGCAAACGCGTTCTTAAACAAAACATTCCCTTGTACATTATGTTTCTGCCCATCATTGCTTTCTTCCTTATATTTAAATACTACCCGATGACGGGGCTAGTTATTGCCTTTAAGAAGTACAGCTTCATTAAAGGGATCTGGGGCAGCCCTTGGGCAGGCTTCGACAGCTTTAAAATGATCTTTCAGAATAAACAAATTTTTGGTATCGTGTGGAACACTTTAAAACTGAGTGGGTTAAGCATCGTTATTGGTTTCCCCATGCCTATAATATTGGCGCTGTTGCTCAATGAGGTAAGGAAGATCCAGTTCAAACGGTTGGTACAGACATTGGTCTATCTACCGCATTTTCTTAACTGGGTTATTGTTGGGGGCATCGTTGTTACTGTCTTTTCACAAAGTACAGGTACGCTCAATCATTTTGTTGAAAAGATTTTTGGTGAGTCATATCCGTTCTTATATAAGGAATTCTCATGGATTGCCATCTTTCTGACATCGGGCGTGTGGAAGGAAGCAGGCTGGAACGCGATTATATATCTCGCTGCGCTAACAGCCATTGACCAAAGCTTATATGAAGCATCAAGCATAGATGGCGCCAATAAATGGCAGCAAACCATACGGATTACATTGCCTGCGCTTTTGCCAACAATCATTATTATGTTGATTTTGAAAATCGGACATCTGATGGAATTAGGCTTCGATCAAGTGTTTGTCCTTCAGAATAACGCTGTATTGGAAATCTCTGAGGTGATTAGTACATTCATGTACAAAATTGGTATTCAGCAAGCGAATTTCAGTCTTGCGACAGCGATGGGATTGTTTGAATCCTTGGTAGGGTTAATCTTGGTGTTATCTGCCAATCGCATTGCACGCCATTTCGGCCAAGGCTTATGGTAGGCGATTACATATCGCACTGACATCGTAAAGAAGGAGAAACTTATGAAACATACCCGAGGAGAGAAGTTATTTTACAACCTCAACTATATATTTTTATTGATTATTGGTCTCAGTTGTTTGTTACCTATTGTTCATATTTTAGCAATGTCACTTAGTGATAAGCATGCGTTGATGTCGGGAACGGTTAGCTTTTGGCCTGTTAATTTGAGCTATGACGGCTATAGGGCGCTGTTCAAGGAAAGCCCAATCGTCCAGGATTTTACCAATAGTTTGATTATTACAGTGGTAGGGACATGCCTGAACATGGTGTTCACAATCCTAGCTGCATACCCCTTGTCTAAGCGTTATTTTATCGGACGTAATTTCTATTCATTCGCTATAATTTTCACCATGATTTTCTCAGCTGGTCTCATTCCTACTTATTTACTGGTCCAAAAATTGGGGCTCATCAATAGCTACGGCGCTCTGTGGCTGCCTGGTTTGATTACGGTGTGGAATCTCTTGGTTTTGAGAAGCTTTTTCGAAGGATTGCCGGAAGAGTTGGAGGAGGCTTCGCGAATTGATGGTTGCTCGGAATGGCGCTTGATCATTCAGATCGTGTTGCCATTGTCATTGCCAGTCCTAGCTGCGTTATCCTTATTCTATGGGGTGGGCCACTGGAACGCCTTCATGAATGTACTGATTTACATCAATGATTCCAGCAAGCTGAATTTAGCGGTACTCGTGCAACAAATGATTCAGAATCAATCCTTGATGCAGGAGCTGACGAATACACAGCCTGAATTAGCAGCAGCAATTACGCCAGAGGGGGTTAAAGCGGCAGGGATCATTGTTATGACATTACCGATGTTGATCGTGTATCCGTTCTTACAACGCTTTTTCGTCAAAGGTGTCATGATCGGCGCTGTGAAAGGATAATGGTAATTCTATGAAAGGGGTGATGTGCAGCGCTAAACATGGTAGTCTTAGTTTTACAAGTAGATGATTTAATCGGGGTTATCTTAAAATTGCACGTACAAAACATGAGGGGTGACTTATTCATATGAATAAAATCAGCAAAATGAAAGCAACATCCATTTCCTTAGCTTTGGTACTTTCAAGCACGACGCTACTTGCGGCTTGTGCATCGGATAAAGACAAAAAAGATAGTGCAACGACGACACCAGGCGCTGCAAGCACGGTTGCGGCAAGTGCGACACCGGCAGGACCTAAGCCGAAGATTACGGTTTCCATTTATGATCGTAACAATGTACCTGAGGGTGAAGGCACGATTACGAATAACCGCTGGACAAAGTGGATTAATGAAAATGCACCTGTGCAAGTTGAGTTTATCCCTGTTCCACGCACGAACTCTTCGGAGAAGTGGAACGTCCTGTTCGCTTCGGGCCAAGCACCTGACTTAGTCATGGAATTCTCGAATCCCTATATGAAGGATTTGGCAGCCAAAGGGCAAATTATTCCGCTCGATGATGCCATTGCCAAGTATTCCACGAATTACAAAAAGGTGATCACAGGCAATGAGTCTTTACAGAAATTAACGAGATTTTCTGGCAAAACATTCTTCTTCGGTCGCACATTGCCGTTTACAGCCAACCATTATGTGATGATTCGCCAAGATTGGCTGGATAAATTGAAGCTTCCAATGCCAAAAACAACAGAGGAATATCTCCAAGTTGCGAAAGCGTTTACTGAGCAAGATCCTGACGGTAACGGCAAGAAGGATACACTTGGTTCGACTTTCTACGATGTGGACTATTTCTTCCAGTTAGGGCAAGCGAGTGATGAGACATTACCAATGATCACGTCTTATCATCTGAACAATGATCAATATCTACGGACATGGGATCGTCCAAAATCAGATTTAGCATTTAAAAAGAGTCTGTATGATGCAGGCGCTATCGATAAAGATACGTTCACAGATAAAAATGGTGCTAAAATGCAACAGGATTGGGTAAACGGTAAGCTTGGTATTTATGGTTCAGATGTGTTAGAAGGAATTAAAGGATACGATGTCTACAGTGCGCTGATCAAAAATAATCCAGATGCCAAAGTGACGATTCTACCGCTTCCGAAGTCTGAATTCGGTCAATTCTCACCTGCCGGTGCTGTACCAATGCAATTTACGTCTGCCATTAATGCTACAGCGAAGAACGTAGAAGCCGTTGTGAAATACGTCGATTGGCTTATGCAACCTGAGGTTCAAACGACATTGATGTATGGTATGGAAGGCGTTCATTACAAGATGGTAGACGGCTGTCCGAAACCAATCGACACGGAGAAAAACAAGAAAGAATTAAATTGGAATGGTGATTTCCAAATGATGTCTCAGACAGGCACGATGGGGAAATGTGTGGAGTATACGAACACATTGGATCCTTCGAAGCCGGTTGATAAAGCGTATATCGATTTAGTCAAGCAAGGTAGAGCTGCGTATATCACAGCGGATCGTCCTACAACGTCTGAAGTCGTGCTTCCAGTTACTCTAACGGATGATCTGACAGTTATTAAAAACACGTTGAAGAATACACTAACGAATATTTATACAAAAGCTGTTGTTAGTGGAGCAAGTTATACGGTTGAACAAGCGATGAAAGACGCACAAGAGGCTTGGGAAAAAGGCGGCGGTAAAAAAGTCGATGACTTCTATACAAAAGCCTATACGGATAACAAAAAAGACGTTATTTACACGAAAGATTATTATAAATTGTTGACGAAGTAACAAGTAATTAACTGAAATCATTTACGAAATAAGTTAATTTCCATGCGTTACTACATCATGTGCTTCCTTCCTGCTGCAAGTTAATTCGGGAAGGAAGCATATTTTGTATATATGACAACTCGAAGGGGCACTCCCTTCCATGATACGTGGAACAGAACCTTACCGGATTGAAGGGGTTACCTTTGATCAGATCTATATGACGGGAAGCACGAAGCCGGCAGCAACTTTGGAAGAGATGAATATACGTAATAACGAACTATATATTTTGAATGATATCCGATAATGACTGAAGGAGGTGATCTTATTGCGCATACTGCTAACGGATTTACCTTATAGTGGACAAATAGAAAGAAACCAATCACAAAAACCTTGGGAGCAGACGACGGGTTGGCCTTGCCGTTGGGTATCATGCAGTGAGGCCGGACAACCTCCATTCGTCATCGTTTACCGTTGCAAGTTCACTTTAAGTGAAGCTCTTCGCGTAAGGATACACGTATCTGGAGACGAAAGGTATGAGCTGTTTCTGGATCATAAAAGGATCGGCCGAGGCAGCGAACGTGGAGACCGCAGCAATTGGTTTTATGAGACTTATGAGGTCGAGCTCGCTGCAGGAGAACATCAATGGATTGCGCGCTGCTGGGCACTTGGCGAGCATAAGCCTTGGGCGCAGGTCAGCGTAAAGCCAGGCTTCTTGCTTAGTCCGGATGATGAAGCACTCGCACCGCTGATGGGGACTGGTGTTGCTGAGTGGGAAGCGAAGCCTATGCCGGGCTATCGTTTTGTGCCGCTGCCCTCCAGCATTGGTACCGGTGCAAAGTTGGACATTGACGGCGCTTCTTACGATTGGGAGGCTAATCTTGGGGAAGGCGACGGTTGGTTTCCGGTACAATTGGGAGAGTATGCCTACCATAGCACGGACAATTATCATTTCTCGTCGACACAGCGGCTTATGCGACCGGCTACCTTGCCTGCGATGCAAGAGGTTAGCTTCAAGCCGAGCACTGTGCGCTTTGTTGAGCAAGCAGGTATCTCGGGATCAGAAGGACAACCGATCGACGCAAGTCGCGATTTAATGGATGAGCATGAGCGTTGGCATGGAGTACTTAATGGTCAATCGATTTACATTCCTGCTCATACCCGAAGACGGGTCATTATTGATTTAGATGACTATTATTGTTTCTATCCTGAACTTGTCGTATCGGGAGGGAAAGGTGCTGTTATTCAACTTCATTGGGAGGAGTCCTTTTACGATGAAGCGGAAGGCGGACGCAAGTCGAATCGGAATGAGATTGAAGGTAAATGGTTTAAAGGTTACGGTGATACATTTCGTCCGGATGGCGGAGTGGACCGAAGCTTCGATACGTTGTGGTGGCATGCGGGACGCTACGGCGAGTTGATCGTAGAAACGGAAAGCGAAGCGCTACACCTTAATGAGTTTAGACTGTTGGAAACGAGATATCCCTTGGCAATGGAGGGTTTTATTGATAGCAGTGATGCACGTCTAAATCAAGTCGTTGCCAAGTCTTTCAGGACTATGCAAATGTGTGCACACGAAACTTACATGGATTGCCCTTACTGGGAGCAGCTCATGTATGCGGGGGACACGCGCATTCAGTCGCTTGTTACTTACGTGAGCACGCTCGACGATCGATTACCACGTAAAGCACTGGACATGTTCCGTGCTTCCCGCAACAACCATCTTGGACTTGTGAATTGTGCTTACCCGGAAAACGGCGGCAAACATATTTCCTCTTTCTCCCTATGGTGGGTGGCGATGGTCTATGACTATGCCCTTTGGCGAGGCGACTCGGCATGGATTCGTTTCATGATGAGCAGTGTACGGGACGAATTGGATCGGTTATTGCAAAATCGTTCATCGAATGGGGCGGTAAAGCTGCCTGTTTCATGGAACTTCATGGACTGGCAGACTGCGCCTTCAGATGCATGGAGCTCTGGTACCCCGCCGCATGGGGCGGATCGATTGAATGCGGCATACAACCTGCAGATGATTCATACGTTGGAGCTGGTCGCCAAGCTTGAAGCCTACTTAGGTGAACCAGAGTTGGAATCACGTGCGAATCGGCTGGCAAAGGATTTGAGCAGAGTGGTCCTGCAGCTGTTCTGGAATGAGGAGCGGGGGCTGTTTGCGGACGATACTGGCCATCAGTATTATTCGGAGCATGCTCAGGTGCTTTCCTTATTATGCGAATCATTTTCACCTAGACGAAAACGACAACTAGTGACTGACATGCTCAAGGCATCCGACTTGATGCGCACAAGCATTTATTTCGATCACTATACGTTCGAAGCGTTAGCGTCTGCAAATCACATTGAAGCGCTGTTGGGCCGACTCGAGCCTTGGTTTGGCATGGAGGCGAATGGTCTACGGACGACGCCGGAAATCTTCCTGGATTCGACGCGTTCAGACTGTCATGCTTGGGGGGCTCACCCGATCTACCATCTCTACACCAACTTGCTTGGCATTCGCCCGGCGTCGATGGGTTTTGACTCGGTCGTGATTCGTCCACAGCTCGGATCTTTAACCTGTCTGCACGGTAAGCTTCCGCACCCGGCTGGCTTAATTGAAGCGAAAGTGGAGAGCCTGGGAAGCCATTGGCTTGTTGAGGTTGCACTGCCCCAAGGTTTGCCTGGCACTTTGGTTTGGGGCAATGACATCTATCCCTTGAACGAGGGACAGAATGAGTTCAAATTTCCCTTAATTTTTTGATGCGTAATCGAAGTATTGAATTTATGTGTAAGTGCACCCGCAAGGGTGCGCTTACGGTGTTTTTGCGAACTTCAAAAGCCTCTTGCAGCATTGCTGTAGAGGCTATTTTTATGTATGGAGTAAGTCGATAATCGGCTTACTCGGTGGAAAAGGCAGTCAGCGGCCCGGAGATAGTCGATAAAACCGACTAACTCGGTGGAAAACGCGGCCTGCAGGCTGAAGATAGTCGAAAAAATCGACTAACTCGAGCGAAAACGCGGCCTGCAGGCCGGAGATAGTCGAAAAAATCGACTAACTCGAGCGAATACGCTGCCTGTAGGCTGAAGATAGTCGAAAAAATCGACTAACTCGAGCGAATACGCTGCCTGTAGGCTGAAGAAAGTCGAAAAATCGACTAACTCGAGCAAAACGCGGCCTGCAGGCTGAAGACAGTCGAAAAAATCGACTAACTAGAGCGAAAACGCGGCCGGCACAACGAAGTTGCTCGAAATCATCCATTTATGCACCATTATGGGATATTCTCATTGGGAACGAACCCCATGTTTACTCCGCGAAAGGATGTATATTGCTCGTTCACTCTTTCAAGGATAGAATGGTAAGATAAATACCCTTTTATGATGAAGGAGAGAGCCCAACTTGAGAAGAAATTGGTTCCGTCGCTTGCTACTTTCCTATGTCCCTGTACTTATTCTTATCGTTTGTTTATTCATATTTATTGGGGTCGTTCAGCTTAATGATCTGTCCCGCAAAGAAGCCCTGAAATCAAGCGGCGTGTATGTGCAAAATATCCAGAATAGCATCGACATGTCGTTGAACTCCATAGAAATGATGATGCTGGAAACGATAACTCGGAATATGAAGCTGACGACCTTCGCTGGCATGCAAAGTGATACGGTCTTTTTCATCGAACTTTCCCAATTACTTCAAAGCTTAACAGCTACCAATCCGTGGATTGATTCTGCCTATTTGTATCGGGCAGGTGATGGAACGGTTATTAGTGATAAAACAAAGGTGAATGTCGAGCAATTTGCAGATAAACCTTTCATAGAAAGTCATTTAGATCATCCCGAACTAGACAACTGGAGTCTGCCTCGTCCCTATCGGACGTTAAAAGATGGAAATCTGGAAGGTACAGTCATTTCCATGGCCCAAGGTGTTCCTTTGCAAAGTAAAGGGATTGCTATGCTCGTTATTAATGTGAAAGTGGGCGCCATTCAAGAGTTTCTAAGTAAATACGGTATTTCAGAAGTGAATCAGATTGCGCTCTATGATAGTCAAGGACATAAAATTTTCGAGCAAAATGGCAAAGATCCAAAGATCGATGATATTACGATCATATCCAACTATACAGGTTGGACCTATACAAGCACGCTCAAGAAAGAAGAGCTAGGCAACATTTTCAACTATATGAAGAGCGGTTGGTTTATTGTTGGTTTCTTAGGTCTGCTGCTAGCTATTGGTTGGATTGTGTATATCACACGTAAAAACTATAAGCCGATCGAAACGATCATGTCGCGTATCGAGAAGTACAATCAGGTGCACAAAGAGCATCCGATACAAGGACCGACGGTCGATGAGCTAAGTTATATTGATTACACGTTGAGCAGCATCATTGAGGTTAGTCAGGAGTATCAGAATCAAAGTCTCGTGAATCAGAAGTATCGACGCATCCAGCTATTTCACGAAATCGTAGATGGAAGCCGCCCGCTAGAACAGGCAGATTGGCAGAATGAGTTGATGGAACGTGGCATGAAGCAATTGGGAAGTGCCGCAGTCAGTATAGTCGAAATTGATAAATATACCGAGTTTATTAGTAGGCATTCCCGTGAGGATCAGGGGCTTTTTAAATATATTTTGAAAAAAGTAGTGGAAGAATCGGCAGAAGCCTGTGGTTTGCGCATTTGGCAGGAATGGGTCACGAATCATCGGTTATGTATTATTATTCTGGAAGAGCAGCAAGAGATTCCACTGGAGTCGATGATGCTGACGCTGACAGATCAGGTCCGTCAATGGATGCAGAATAATTTGAAGCTGACCGTGACATTCGGTTTGGGCTGTACGGTACAAGAGGTTCAAACGATATCCCAATCTTATGAATCTGCGGCAAAGGCGCTGGATTACAAGTCGGCGCTTGGCAGCAATCGGGTAATCGGCCACTGGGAAATTGAGCTATTGTCGCATGATGATCTTTACGTTTACCTGCAGTATGTACGAACGATTGCTCAAGCTTTCCGGGTCGGCAATGATGGGTGGCAGGAGCAGCTGCAGCTGCTATTTGAGGGTTTGCGCAGATTGATGCTTCCCAAAGAAGAGATTAGCGGGATCCTTAGTTATATGAACTATTATTTCTATCGGGAAATGATGGAGTTGCCACCTGAATATCAAGAGTTGTGGAATCGGGAATTCCGAACACCTTGGGATGAGAATATGGAAACGCTCGAAACGTTAGATGAGCTGGAATCCTTTTATCTAGTAACTATTTCTTCCTGTGCGAAAAAGATGGAAGCCATTCGTGTCAGCAAAGGCAATCACGGTGTGGTTCAAAAGGTACGTGACTATATCGAGGCTAATTTCAGTGACCCAGATCTCTCCTTATCGAGCCTTAGCGAACAATTTAACATGAATTCGTCCAGCTTAAGCACGCTTTTCAAAGAAGATTTCGGTGAGAAGTTCGTTGTGTATCTGTGCCAAATACGGATGGAGCATGCGAAGGAATTGTTAAGAACGACATCCCAGCCAATCCAAGAAATTTCGGAGCGAGTAGGATATTTGCATCAGATGTCTTTTATTCGGGCATTCAAGAAAATGGTTGGAACGACGCCGGGGGATTATCGGAAGGTCCACCAATAGGATCGGCATGCATGTTAATTGAACAAAGAATTGTAGATTGATGCGAACCTCCGAAGTAGGTAAAGTGAGTGAAAAGTGACGCGATGTTGCTTCTCACCTACAACTACTACGGAGGTTTTTATGTCTAATATATGGGACCAATTGCTTCATCCAACTAATAACTATCGGTCGATCCCTTTTTGGTCATGGAATGATAAATTGGAGATTGCTGAATTAGAACGGCAAATTGAAGAGATGCATAAAGCGGGGATTGGCGGCTTTTTCATGCATGCGAGAGGTGGACTTCAAACCCCTTATATGGGTGACGAGTGGATGGAAGCAATTCGCGCCTGTATTGTAAAAGGCAAAGAATTAGGTATGTCGCCCTTGCTATATGATGAAAATGGGTGGCCCAGCGGATTCGCGGATGGCCAGGTTCCTGCCAAAGGTTTAGCGTATCAGCAAAAAAAGCTAGTGTATGAACACGCGCCGTTCCAAAGTCCGGCTGATCATACGATTACGTATTATGAGGAGACGGAGAGCGGGTATAGGCTGCTAGGGCAGAAAGATGTAGGGAAGGCAAAGCTCCGAATCTACTATGAGGTGAATCCATTTTATATAGATACGCTAAGTAAAATGGCGGTTCAAGCGTTTATTGATTCCACCTATGAAGTTTATTGGGAGCGCTTCGGGGAAGAATTCGGCGATGTGATTAAGGGTTTTTTTACCGATGAACCCCAGTTTGCTCGCGGGCATTTGCCGTGGTCATTTGAGTTAGAAGCGGCCTTTCAAGCTGCCAATGGGTATGATTTGAAAGAAGCTTTGCCTGCTCTATTCCTACAAGTAGATGGTTGCGCGAAAGCCAGATACGACTACTGGGCATGCGTAACTGACATGTTTACGAAGGCGTATGCCAAGCAAATCGGTGATTGGTGTGAATCTAAGGGCTGGTCATTCACGGGACATGTCGTTGACGAGCAAGCCTTGATGATCCAAGTGACCTCCGTTGGGGATCCTATGGCGTTCTATGAACATTTACATATGCCAGGCTGTGATTGGCTCGGCCGGTTTATTGGCGACGAACCGATTGTTCCGAAGCAGGTTGGATCGGTGGCACATCAGCTTGGGAAAAAGCAATCGATCACCGAGACCTTCGGTTGCTCCGGCTGGGATATTAGCTTCGAGGATTTGAAGCGAATTGGCGAATGGCAGTTCGTGCATGGTATTACGATGATCTGCCAGCATTTGCAGAGCTATAGCTTGAAGGGGCTGCGGAAGCGGGATTATCCGCCGTCCTTGTTCGTCCAACAGCCTTGGTGGGAGGACTACAAGGGCTTTAATGATTATTTCGCGAGATTGTCGATGCTGCTCTCGGAGGGAACCAGACAAGTCGAGGTGCTGCTCTTGCACCCGATTCGCAGTGCCTGGACCTTGCAGCGCGGAATAGATCGCTCTGAAATCACGCCGTTCCACACGGCGTTCGCCCAGCTGTCCCGCTGGATGTGCCAAGCCTTTATCGAGCATGATTACGGCAGTGAAAGCATCATGGAGGGGCATGGGCTCGTGAAGGACGGACAGTTCATCATCGGAGAGGCGGCCTATCGTGTTGTTGTGCTGCCGCCAAGTGTGACGATTAGTCGAACGACACTTACGTTGCTGAAACAATTCGTGCAGCAAGGCGGACAGCTGATTGCTTGTGCGCCATACCCTAAGCTTGTTGAGGGGGAGCTAAATAGTGAACTTGAGCAGATGCTCGTTCAAGCTAGTAAGCCGGACTGGTCATCGGAAGCAATCGTCGGCGCGATCACGAAGGTAAGTGCGCCTTCGATTCGGATGACAGACGAAAACGGGGCTGCGGTCGCTGTGGATACCGTCAATGTGCAAACCTTGGAGCTCGAGGGATCATGCTTGTATTATGTCGTCAATTCGGGTCAAGAGGGCTATGCACAGGTTGAGATCGAGCTGCTTCGTAAAGGGAAAGTAACCCTTATTGACCTTGCGAGCGGAGAGATTGGTTGTCTTGAACAGGAAGAATCAGCCGATGGCATCCGGGTCCAGCTTCCGCTTCATCCAGGTCAATCTTATATGCTGAAGCTGGAGCCACAGCTTGGTCAGCAGGCTAGGGAAATTGGGCATGCCACTGACACGGAGAAGCGACAATGCATACCGTTATGCACGCTAAGTCCCAATTGGAACGTCGTTTCCCTCACACCAAACAGCCTAACCCTAGACACGTGTCGCTTACGTGTGGAGGATGGCGAGTGGTCCCAACCGCAGCCTGTTATTCTTTTGCAAGAACAATTACTGGGGCTAGGTCGACCTGTCCATATCGAATTAGAATTTCCATTCCAAGTGGGCTGGGAAACAGGTTATAACCGTGAACTATATGTTGTTATGGAAAGACCCGAACTATTCGCCATCGAAGTTAACGGTACTCCTGTCTCGTCTGTGAGCTGCGGTACCTGGATAGATGCCGCTTTTCAGAAAATCGATATTAGCGGTAAGGTTCATAAAGGGGAGAACCGCATTCGATTGCGAACCAACTTCGCTAACTCGCCTGAAACTTATCAAGCGATTGAAAATGCTAAGAAATTTGAATCAGAAGGCAATAAATTAACCTTTGATACTGAAATCGAGAGTATCTATCTGTTGGGTGAGTTTGGCGTTGAATCCACTTCAAATTATGCCTATGGCGAGCGAAATGCTGTACAGACGGAGGGGCCATTTGTCCTCGCAGAGCTGCCTTCTGTCGTACATACAGGTGATTTGGCACGGCAAGGCCTTCCGTTCTTCGCGGGCACGATTCGCTTGCGGCAGCACATCGAGTTAGTTGGGATAGAGGGAATAAGCGCGAAGTGGTTCTTCCGAGAACGACCCCTTGCCGCCGTCACGAAGCTTTGGATCAATGGGCACGAAGTTCGAACCTTCCTGTGGGCGCCCTATGAGGCGGATATTCGTGAGTGGCTGATTGCTGGGGAGAACATCATCGAAATCGAGCTGACAAACAGCTGCCGTAATCTGCTTGGACCTCATCACCATATCCTAGGTGAGATTTATAAGGTAGGACCATCGAGTTTTACAGATACGCCTGGATGGACGGATAAAGATGTAGCAAAGGGAACTCACATGTACGTGAATCGCTATTGCTTTGTTCAATTTGGATTACAGGCCTCACCCTATATAATAAGTCGCCCCCCTTTTTAAAATATAAAACTTAGACCCTCAGTCCATTGCTGAGGGTCTCTTTTTTGGTATTTAGGGATCCGCTGGTCATTAGGTCGGCGGCAGCAGGTCGGTTATCCCGTTTGTCGGGGTACACAGCTACTCCGAACCAACCTCATTAAAAATGCTTAAAGGTAAGTAGGCCGAAACAATCCAGTTAGGCGAATCGACGATCTCGCTGATCTTAAGATCCACAACAACGGAACACAGGTGATAGGACTCCTCACGCGTCAGATTGTATGTTCGCACAAGATGATCGATCATATATCTGATTGACTGCTTTGCTGCCTCCATGAGGTCAGGTTTGATACCAGTCGTAGCAAAATAGCCTTTGGTGTCAGCTTTGGTAAGTGGACTAGGCGTAATAAATTGAGGTGCAGGGATCGTATGGCCCTTGCGGAGCTGAAATCGCAGCGTGACCTGCATAGGTGCCTCGATGCCGGTAATACAAACTTCACCATCACCTTGAGCAGCGTGGCAGTCTCCGGCAGAGAAAAGAGCACCGTTCACATATACGGGAAGGAAGAGAGTGGAGCCTGCCACAAGATGGCGTATGTCCATGTTTCCTCCTGAAATTCGGGGCGGGGTTGTGTCGTGTGGACCAGGATCGGCAGGCGCGACACCCATACAGCCGCAGAAAGGCTCCAAAGGAATGCGAATACCTGGCTTGAAATCTGAAAAATCTTCCTTCAGGTCCCATAGGGTGATATAATCCGTGAACTCGCCTGGGAGAAGACCACCAACCGGAATACAACGGGTCCATCCCCACCCCTTGTGTTGAAACTTTAGAATTTCCACGGCGATACTGTCGCCTGGTTCTGCACCCTCAATGTAAATAGGGCCAGTTAATGGATGCCCTTTCGTTTCTCGAGGACCAAGCATTTCTTCGATGGGACGATCCGGACGGATATGGCCATCGGATGCTTCCCGGCAATCCATAGTAACCATGTCGCCCGGCTTGATCGTTAACCTCGGTTTGAGCGAGTTATCCCACGTGTGGTGAACGAAAGAATCATTGAGAAAATGGGCAGTCATATATAGCCACCTTCTATTGTTTTTTTAATTATTATTCTATTCATTTTAAAGTATACCTCTGTTCATGTCTGTTGAAGAAAACCGTTTGCGTGCGGGTACGATAGCTCGACAACAACAGGCTACCGATCTACTTTCAACGAAAGGTGAGAAGAGAGTGGTGACAACTGGCTGCTTTTATATGCACTAATTCATTTATGGTACGGTTCACCGTATTGTAGCCGACAAACTTACTGAGTTGTTGGCTAATCTGTCTAGGAGTTCTGATATTGTTATGTAGTTAGGGGTGGGGGTGGTTTTCATCCTGATGAAGTTGTTTGAATGGTGAAAGGGGCATAGCACTTCCACCGCTCGACTATAAGTGAAATTTGAAGCGATACGATAAAGAAGTTTGTTCCAGTATATGGTATTATTGCTTTAATGAAAGAATGATTTTTTTAGATTGTGGAGGAATTTGTTTATGAAAGGTTTGCAGTATTCCATTTGGATTGAAGCTGAACAATGGGTAGAAGGAGAATGGAACATACACGATGATAATACTGATGCAATAGTTACATTTGAAGATGGGTCAAGATGGGTTGCATCATTTTTTACATATAAGAACATACAAACGCTCGCTGAAAAGAATAAGCAAACTGGCGAGTGCCTACATGGTAATTATTTTTGGGGAAGTGACATGGTTCTTGTGGATGAATGTAGTCGTAACCGCATTGAAGAAGTAATTGAACATCTAATAATCAAAGGTGACTTTGAAATGATATTTGATAAGTGTGATGAAGTCGATTGGAGCGAATGAAAGCATGATTTCATAGAAGGTAGGAAAATAAATGAATTACATTTGTCCTATTTGTGGTTTTGATAAATTAGTTATTCCACCTTATGATGAAAAAGGGAATGAGTCATATGATATTTGCTTATGTTGTGCATTTGAATATGGCGTAGATGATTTTAATTATGGACTCGTAAATGTTTTTGAAAGATACAGAATGGATTGGATTAATGAAGGTGCGAAATGGTTTTATCCTTCTCTTAGGCCAGTGAATTGGAATTTAGATAAACAATTATTAAACATTGCCAAAATTGAACCAATACATATGCCATTTTACCTCCGTGATAAGAAATAACAATAAAATCAAGAGCAATGTTATATCCTAGAGAGGATTACAAATGAAAACAAAAGATATTATTTATATGATTTATAACGAAAAGGAACAGTCAGTAAAATCAATGGGTATCGAATTTATTGATTTTGTTACATCACTTTCTACTGAACTAAATAACGTCTTACTACTTGCATCTGGATATACAGGAGAAGATTTTCATTATGGGCTAAGATTAGAGTTTGTAAGAAAAGAACATTTGAGTGACTTGTACGAAGAAAATGTTTATTCTTATGGTGATTTTTGTTGGATGGATTTTCAAGACATTACTTCCCTTGATAATCTCGAACCGCAAGAGAAAGCCGAGTTATTGTATTTAGGGCATTATAAAGAAGCATTGGGCAGTCCATTTTTTAATAAACTCAATAACAAGTTTGTATACTTAGCCCATGATGATGGATGGTACAACAAAGTTATTTATAAAGATAAAAATGATTATATTGATGTATTAAGGCATCTAATTCCTAACAGATTAAAATCTTATAAGAAGTTTGTGCAACCATTATGTCAGGACATTGGACAACAACTTGCGTTAATGGCTAGTGATGGAATACTAATTGATATATACAGGATTATTAAATCAAGAAATAGTGTGGAGATTCCTTTTAAAGTTATTGGTAAGATAATGGACTTTGACGATGTTTATAACAACATGGAAAGACACAAGGCAAAAGCAAATTCGGAGTATTGGCTTATATATAAAAACAATCAATGGATGATAAAGTCTTATAAATAAAACATGGATTTCATTCACAGTCTTAAAGGAGGTTCAATTGGAAAAAGAGAAGATTCCTGACGAAGTTTCTATAGAATTGAGAGAGAAAATGGAGAATACTTGGGACATAAATTTACGACATTACTGGTATCCATTATCAAAGTGCAAAAGATGTGACCTTATTGCTTTTGATGCTGATTATATTGAGGATGATAGTAGTAAGCTTAATTGTATTATAATGCTGTTAAAGGAACATGGAGTAAGCCAGTTATATGAATTTCTTGAATCAGGTCATGCTTACAAAATACAAATATCAGAACTACGTCCTTTCTACGCTTACTATAATGCATCAACAGGTGGAGAAGGTTTTTGGTGTTCTGAGGAAATGGACTGGATTATATATGCATCCCATGAAGGGACAATAACTTTTGGTGGGGAGTGGTTAGTAGAAGGACTAAAGTCATTATGGTCTGATTGGAAGAATCATATTGAATGGGATACAAAGAACTAAATAAAAGAGAAGTTCTATCCAAAGAAAACCACTCCAATGTAAGGAGTGGCTTCTTCTTTATACTTGCCACCGCTATCTACTCGATTCAATGTCTTCGGTTACTACTTCTTACATTTAGCTCCTGCTCTCCTGATGCGCAATCAGATCTCGATACCAATAACCGCTGTCGCGGACCGTCCGTTGCTGTGTCCTGTGATCGACCTTTATGATTCCCATGGGGCAGGATAAGCCGGAGCTCCACTCAAAGTTGTCTATCGTCGCCCAATGGAAATAGCCCCGGATATCGGAACCCTCGTCAATCGCTTCTTTCAGTGCTTTTAAGTAATAGGACATGTATTTGATGCGGTATGCGTCGTCGGTTCGACTCGTTTCCTCCAGGTTATTGCCTGGTTCAGTCGTACCGTTCTCGGTGATGTAGACCACGGGGTTTCCGTATTCCTCGCGGTATCGTCTTGCCAGCTCTTTAAACCCGTCAGGATACCCCTGCGCACCGAGTACGGGATGAACATACCGCTCATCGGAATGATTCCGATCGACCCAGGTTTTTAAGAACGGAATATACCACTTTCTTGTCGCGAACAATCGACTGTAATAATTGACGCCGAGGAAATCAATGGGCTGCTGGATGGTTTGCATATCTCCTGGCGCAATCTTCGGTACGATCGGCCACAGTCGAGAAAACAGTTTCTCGGGGTAGTTTCCTTTGTACACGCCGTCCAGATAGAACCGATTCACAAACATATCCGCCATTTCGACGGAATCCATTTCCTTTTCATTCGGATTAAAGCTCGCCGGGTAGACTGGAAATTGACTTAGCGTGATGCCGATATTCAAATCGCTTCGTTCGCTCCGCATCGCCTGCACCGCTAGGCCGTGACCCAGAAGTTGGTTATGCGCTACCTTGAAGTAAGTCCACGGGTTTTTGATGCCTGGTGCGTGCTCGCCTAGGAAGTGCCCGAACATGGCGTGCTCCCAGGGCTCATTCAACGTGATCCAGTCTTTGACGCGGTCGCCAAGCCTGTCGACGACAAGCCTCGCGTATTCCGCAAAGTACTGGGCAGTCTCTCTGCCGGCGAATCCTTTGTATTGTTGAAATAACGCATAGGGCGTGTCCCAATGGAAGAGCGTGACAAAGGGCCGGATGCCCTTTTCAAGCAGGGAGTCCACTAAGCGATCGTAATAATCCAATCCCTTTTGGTTGACCGAACCTTTTCCTTCCGGCAGGACTCGCGACCAGCTAACGGAAAACCTGTAGGCATCCATCTTCAGGCTGCTCATCATCTCGATATCGGTCTGAAAATCGTGATACGTATCGCAGGTTACATCTCCCGTGCTGCCGTCGCGAATCTTCCCTTTGGTATGGGAAAATACATCCCATATTGACAGCCCTTTGCCGTCCTCGTTCCAGCCGCCTTCAATCTGATATGCCGCCGTGGATGTTCCGAATATAAAGTCCTTGTTAAATTGAGTAAACATATTCGCACCGCTTTTCTAAACAGGATGGGTAGTTTATTATAACATTTAAAAGAAAACGCTTTCAATAAATTACTGCAAATTATATAATATTGTGTATCAAAGCTTGTGCGAGATGGAAAGCAAGTATAGGAGGCATTCTATGGGTGCAATCGAAAACAATATCTCACCCGGGTTGACGGGATGGCAGAAATTTCTGATTTCCTTTCCTACGATGCCTGGCAATTTGAGCACGGTACTGATTCACAACGCGTTTTTGAAATACTATACGGACATTGTTGGTCTTGACCCGAAGTATATCGGTATCCTGTATGCGATTTTCGGGATCTGGAACGCAATCAATGACCCGGCCATAGGCGTGTGGCTAGACAGATTTAAATACACTAAAAAAAGGGGCAAATACGTTTATGTGATGCGCCTAAGCGCGCCCGTTACGCTAGTTGCGTCCATTTGTATGATCTTCGCGCAGCCATCCTGGAGCCAATGGGTTATTTTCGCCTTTATGCTGATCTTGCTTTTCATTTACGATACGACAATGACCACCTTCAATATCGCGCACGCCAACTACAAGCTGCTTGCCGCCAAGACCAGCGAGGAGCGAGTGGATGTGTCCGTATACACCAGTTATATCGCAAACATCGGAGGCTTTTTGGGTACGCTGATACCGACATTGCTTTTGGTAGGCGATAGCGATAAAACATTAACGACCATTCTGTTCTGCGCAGTTCTGGCAGTGAATGCCATCCTATATTTTGTTGCACTCAAGCCTTTGAAAGACACGGAAGAAATGTACTTGAAGGAAAATGTCCAGATTTCAGAAAGAAAAGGCATCTTCGGTGACGTTTTTGACAATGTAAAAGAGGCCGCGAAATCACGAGCATTCGTGACCTTCGTTTTAGTGCAGATTCTGGTCGGTGGTCCAAGCGCCTTCTACTTTACTCCCTTTCTATATATGTCGGATTACGTGTTAAAGCTGCAGGGCATACAGGCAACCCTTATGGATGTGCTTATGGGACTTTCCTTGTTTGCGGCGGCACCATTTTTGGGCAAGTTTATTAAAAAACGAGGAATGAAACATGCCATGCTCTTGGCGTTAGTTCCAAGCGCATGCGGTTTTTTACTTTTGGCTTTTGTCCATAATTACTACCAGGCCATCGCGGCCTATATTATCATGTACGTGTTTACTCAAGCCGTTAGCATTGCGAATAGTCCCATGCTCGGTGCTATTATTGACGAGGACGAACAGCGCACGGGTCTGCGAAAAGCGGGCATGTACACCGGGTTGAACGCGCTTTTGACGATTCCTATGTCCGGCATTCAGGCTTCGCTCTTCATGGGCATCATTAGCTATTTCGGTTTCCAGGCAGGCTCCGATGCGCAAAGCGCCAATGCTTTGCTTGGAATCAAAATTGGCGCGGGCATACTGCCGTTCGCATTTATACTTCTGGGTATCATCCCGCTTTTGTTTTTCCCAATTAACAAGAAAAAGGAAATGGCACTCTCGGAGTTTTCAAAGAATAGGCAAATAGAGCTTACTAAACATTAACAATGTACTTTGTGAAGAGGATATGAGTGCAGCCGGCCAATGGATCGGTTGCACTTTTTTGCTATTAACAAAAATGGACTTTTTCCAATAATTGTACCAGTATTTTGAAGACCTGTCGGGGAGTATCATATTTCTCATCGATAATCATTAGCTCAGAAAACCATGTAATATGATCTAATGATTGTTTCGGAACCAGATACAAAGCTGATAAGCTGATGAGGCTGTTGGAAATATTTGTCCAGTTTTGAACCTAGATGGTGCGAAGGGGGGCTAAGCAAATTTCTTAGAAGTTGAAAGCGGTTTCGAAGTTATCACAACCACTTAAACGCGGGAGGAATTACATTGAAAAAAAGTATTGAAAAGGTAACGAGTTACGTTTTATTGTTTGCTATCGTGCTATCTGTAATCGCAAGCGGAATGTTCAATACGGCAGCACATGCAGCTGCTCCTTCATTATCCAACAGTGGAGGCTGGAATGAGACGGCCTATGTAGAATGGTCACCTGTAAGTAATGCTCAGGGGTATAATGTATATGTTAAACCTGCAAGTGCAGCAGATTCTCAATATGTACAAATTGATACGCAATTAATCCGTCAATACCCTACATATTGGAGAGCGGATGCTGTAGGGCTTGCAGCTGGAAGTTATGTAATGAAAGTTGAAGCCGTATTGTCAGGTGGTACAAAAGAAAGTACTGTTTCMAGTGCGATATCAGTAGCGSCACATGACAGATCTGGATTTGCTTTTGCARATCAATCACCWTTTGGCACAGGTTCAGGTGCTTATAATGAAGATGGTACACTTCAGAATGGTGCTCAAGTTATTTATGTAACATCTGCGACTGCACAAACAGTAACTCTTGATGTTATAACCAGTAGCTCAGGTACGAAACAAACAGGTGTTGGTATAGGTCCAATTCTGGCACTAAGACAAAAAGGCTATGATMAAACACCACTTGYAATTAGATTTATTGGAAAAGTTACAGATGCTGACATGGGTGCATCAATWAACAGCRGTGGATTYCTTCAAGTAAAAGGTAATTCAAGTTATACSGAAATGAATACTACAWTMGAAGGTATTGGAAAAGATGCTACTGTTTATGGATGGGGATTYCTACTTAGAAATGTCGGTAATGTAGAAGTAAGAAACCTTGGTATTTTGTTATTCCAAGACGATGCCGTTTCAATGGATACWGGCAATGTTAATATTTGGGTKCATAATAATGATATTACCTATGGAAAAGCAGGATCAGATGCTGACCAAGCAAAAGGTGATGGTTCAACTGACCTTAAAGGCGCATCAACGTATACGACAATATCTTATAATCACTACTGGGATTCCGGAAAAGCTGCTCTAATCGGTTTGAGTGAATCAACAGAATTCTTTGTAACCTTCCACCATAACTGGTTTGACCATTCAGACTCTCGTCATCCACGTATAAGAAAAGGAACTATTCATATCTATAATAACTTCTTTGATGGAGTCTCCAAATATGGTACTGGTATTACAACAGCAGGTTCAGCCTTTGTAGAATCAAATTATTACAGACATTCAAAAAATCCAATGTTGATCTCCTTACAAGGTACTGATATTGCRGGTGGGTCAGTAGGTACATTCTCCGGTGAGAATGGCGGTATGATTAAAGCATACAATAATAGYATCGTAGATCTTGTTGGAGGTCTTATTTATGCAAACTCCAATGCAGGGTCAGCTCCAGCTAATGCAACATCATTTGATGCCTACTTAGCTTCGACAAGAAAYGAGACAGTTCCAAGTTCATACAAAGCATTAGTAGGTGGAACATCTTATAATAACTTTGATACTACGATCGATACRGGAGTACTTGCRGCTAACATTGATAGCGTAAGCACTGTTGAACAAGTGGTTACRGCAGAAGCTGGACGCCTAGGTAATGGAGACTTTACATGGGCATTTAATGATTCWGTTGATGACACRTCGTCTGACATTAATTCACCACTGATGACTAAAATACTAAATTACACAACTCAACTTGTATCTGTAGGTGGTAATTCAACACCACCAGGGCCAACACCGACACCAACACCACCAACGCCGACACCACCAACGCCAACGCCAACGCCAACACCACCAACACCAACACCAACACCAACACCACCGTCTACATCGACAACTGTTCACAACTTTACTACAAGTGGAAAAACAAGCAGCTTCTTCACGATTGTAGGGAACCTTTCAACAAGTAAGGGAACAGTGGCATATGATGGTTTAACACTAACTCAATGTTTAAAAATAGAGAGTACAACCAATATTGGGTTTACCACAACACAAGCTTCAACATTAACATTAGTGTTTAATCCAGCAAACGGACTTAAAATCAAGATAGATGGAACAAGCTATGCAATGACAAATGGTATTATCAGTGTATCACTTGCGCCTGGCGCACATACCATTACAAAGGATGATGTTACAAATCTTTATTACATGAAACTCGCAAGTATGGAGAGCGATACGACACCTCCAGGGGATGCAACTTTTACAGCTGATGTGACAACTCCGACCAATACCGATGTGAACGTAATCATTCAGTACCCAGATGATGCAGCTGTGAAAGAATATAAAGTGGGCACTGAAGGCGCATGGACACCATACACAGCACCGATAGTTATGGCAATAAACAATACGATCTTTGCCAGAGGTACCGATACAGTTGGGAATACATCGAACGTTAGCAGCTATATGGTAAGCAACATCGACAAAACGCCTCCGGCTGACGCAATGTTGTCAGCTGACGTTACATCAATAACCAATATGGACGTTACTGTAACAATTAGCTATCCGGCAGACGCTTCGTCGATGGAATATAAAGTGGGAGCAAGCGGCGCGTGGAAAGCGTACACTGAACCAGTGGTTGTTTCCGATAATGACACCGTGTATGCAAGAGGAATTGATGCCTTAGGAAATGTATCGAATGTAACCAGCATTACGGTAAGCAACATCGACAAAACGGCTCCGGCTGACGCAACCTTGTCAGCTGACGTTACAGCGCCAACCAATCAGGACGTTACCGTAACGATCAGCTATCCATCCGATGTGACGGTGAAGGAGTACAAAGTAGGAGATATCGGGGCATGGACGGCATATGGCGCTCCAGTGGTTGTATCCGAAAATAGCACGGTTTATGCTAGAGCAACAGATGCTGCGGGCAATGTGTCGAGTGAGACGAACTACTCAGTCAGCAATATCGATCACATAGCACCTATCGATGCAACCTTGGTTGTAGATACAAATACGCTGACTAACCAAGCTGTCAACGTAATCATCAGCTATCCGGAAGACGCTTCGTTGATGGAATATAAAGTGGGAGCAAGCGGCGCGTGGACAGCTTACACCGCCCCAGTGGTTGTCTCCGACAATGATACCGTGTATGCAAGAGGAACTGATGCAGTAGGAAATGTATCGAATGTAACCAGCATTACGGTAAGCAACATTCATAAAATAGCTCCTGTAACAACCGCTACTCTAAGTCCGGTTGCGCCTAACGGCAAGGACAGCTGGTACACAACTGATGTGACCGTGAGCTTATTCGTAAGCGACATTTACGGAGGCTCAGTAACAACGGAATACCAAGTGAATGAAGGTGAATGGATCATTTACACTGGCTCCATTCCAGTCTTCGGTGACGGAACTTATAAGCTCGGATATCGCAGCAAGGATCAGGCAGGCAATGTAGAACAAAACAAAACCGTCGAATTCAAAGTCGACAAGACAGCACCAGTACTTTCCGTCCAGTTGGATAACACGTCGATTTGGCCAGCAAATCATAAGATGGTTACGATTAATGCCACGCTGGATTCTAGTGATGCTACATCGGGCGTTGAATCCGTGGTGTTAACGTCCATAACGAGCAATCAACCGAATAGCGATCCAAGCGATATTCAGGTCAATTTCGGTACAGCCGCCACTTCCTTTATCTTACGTGCGGAGAAGTCGCGAATCTATACCATAACTTACACGGCAACTGACAAAGCGGGCAACAAAACGGTTTCAACAGAAACTGTCACAGTGCCACATGATCAATCCGGTAAAAATTAAGAGGTAGGATATCCCAGGAGGAAGACATCAGCCCCTTCCTCCTGGATATGTTATCCATTTCATTGGCTTAAAATTTGGTGGAACGATGTGCTTAATATCAGGACTGATTTCAACAGGTGAATACCGAAGAGGGGTTATTTATAATAAAACGAATTATATTATTATTGAAAAAATGGAAGGATTGAATTTTCAAACATGAATAATAAAATCACTTTTAAAGATAATCCTTGGAATGATGGACATCGTGTCTTGGAATTTATTTGGAGTGGTCACATTAATGAAGCTGGACTCTGGTTTGATTTACATTTAAAATCTGCCGAGTACGATGAAGAAAATAGTGATTTAAATTTTCAAGACGATGAGGAAGTATCTGACTGGCAGGCAGAAATCGTTTGGAATAATTATCATAAATGTACGCTATCATCCACTTACTGGGGAGAAGCCAGTGGATTTCTGGTGGGGACCAAGCTTAATCAATTTAATATTAGGCAACTTAGTTCAATGGTCTATAATGTGGATCCGTTGTCAAACAATGATTTTGACAATCCGGCTTTTAACATTTATTTATTAGGACACGATTCTGTTGCTGAACATCGGATACATTTCTCAGAGAATGAAAACAAACAATTTGATATTAAATGGGATGGGAAAATTGCTCGCACCTATGTGGGTCAATATGAATTTCTACATTCATTTGAAGCCAATTTATTCAATGTAAGTTTTCTAGGGTTTGATATCCCTGAAGAAGTATCGGATAAAAGGGCGCTTGAATTGATAGAAATATTTACAGTTAAATCTGACATTTATACCATCTCAGAGGTCAATGGACAACGGAAGATTGTTATCAATTGAAGTCGAATAAAAGTGTGTACACCAACAACTCAACGGGCTGTTTATTCCATATTGTATCATGCCAAAACATATGATACATTTTGTATAGATGAGGTATCGCTATGTACATAAGCATAAAAGCGATTTTTCATGTGCCGGAGTTTATCGTTTAAGTGGAGGTGGTCCGAAAATGAGTGTGCCACTACGGGCAGTTGTAATTGGTGCTGGTTGGGCTGGCGAAGGTCATACTGTAGGTCTGAGAAGTGTTGGTGTTGAAGTGGTCGCTATTTGCGCTCGTAACGCTAATGTTGTAAAAGGCGTTGCAGACAGGCTCAATATTCCTGTAGCTTCGACGGATTGGCGTGCCACAATACGTGAATTGAAGCCTGATATCATTTCCCTGGCCACACCTGCTGCATTACGAGAGGATGTTGTCCTTGAGGCACTGTCCCAAGGAGCGCACATTGTTTGTGAAAAGCCACTCGCAACATCTGCAGCTGAAGCAAAACGCATGCTGAATGCGGTTGAAGGTGCGGGTGTTAAGCATGCTTACGCAGCCACTCAAGCGTATGATCCTTCTACCTCTTGGATTCAAGAACTTGTTCGTACGGAAGCAATCGGACGGATAAAGGCGGTAGAGATTTTCGCCTTCATACCCAAGTACAACTCGAACTCCCCATGGACGTGGTCAAGTGATCTCTCGCTCGGCGGTGGGGTGCTGCATAATGCTCTGACGCACTATCTAGGGATCCTGACAAAGGTTTTCGGCAGTGAACCCATCCGCGTGATGGGTGAAGCGCGACTCGGTAGAGAAAAGGCCCCTGTTCTTGGTGAGATTCATGATCATCGGCAATCCTTAGAGATTCCTAGCACTGAGGCGCTTGCAGCCGTCGAATGGAAATCGGTTGATGCAGAAACAGCCTTTAATGTCATAATGGAATATCGTCTTCCATCAGGAGACAGCTTTACTTGTGTTATTCAGCTAGACGCCATGGTGCCATTCTCTCCTACCAACCCGTATTTTCGAATCTATGGCGAAAAAGGAGCGATAAATGCAAGCGGTTTCTTTGCTTATGATGTAAGTATTGTTGGCCCTGAGGGAACTATTTCTAAAACACTGCCGGAACGATTCAAAGAGGGATATCCGGATACTGGTAATGGTGAGCAGAATAAATGGAATGTCTTTTTTCGGGATTTTGTTGCCGATATCAAGGGTGAGACTTATCAATCCTATCCCACTTTCCGAGAGGGATATCGCGATCAACGTATTATTGAGGCGATTCGGACGGGAAGGGGATGGACTTCACTGGCTGACTGATAGCGCTTGCCAGTTGCAAGAAGTCTAATTACTACAACACAAGGGGCTAATTAACCCATGACTGATTATACGGAACGTAACCGCGCGCATTGGAACGCTCGCACAGCCGTCAATGCCGCCAGTAAAGCCAGATACGATATCGCAGGGTTCAAGGCGGGCAAATCCACCTTGACCCCGATTGAACACGAGGAACTGCCTGATGTGGCTGGTAAGTCGTTGCTGCATCTCCAGTGTCACTTTGGTTTGGATACACTCTCCTTGGCTCGTCTCGGTGCGCACGTTACTGGGGTGGATTTTTCTGAGGATGCGATTGCGCTCGCCGAGCGGTTGAGCCAAGAAACAGGGCTAGACGCGCGTTTTATCTGCACGGACATCTACGAGCTGCCCCAAGTACTCGAAGATACGTTCGATATCATCTTTACGTCAGGCGGTGTCTTGTGCTGGCTCTCCGATCTTGGTCGGTGGGCGAAGATCATCGCGCATTTCCTCAAACCAGGCGGCGTCTTGTATCTACAGGAGGAGCATCCGTTTCTCAATGTCTTTGATGATTCTGCCGATGTGACGGATTTGCACACACGCTACCCTTACTTTCACACGGAGCAACCACTTCGGATCGAGGGTCTCCTGCCATATTCTGATCCAGCGGACAATCAGCGGAGCGTCGAGTATGCCTGGAGCTACAGTTTCAGCGATATCCTGAATGCCTTGATTTCTGCTGGCCTGCGCTTGGATTATCTCCATGAGTTCACCCACGGGGGAAACCGACGTTTCCCGTTCATGGCGCAGGGCGAGGACGGGCGGTGGCGATGGAACGACTCCACCAACGATATTCCCCTCACGTTCTCACTGCAGGCCACAAAGGTATGAAGAGGATTGGCACCGACTTAATCCCCCGTTGAGGGGATATTTTTTTTGATTTATAGATGGATATAATTACCATGAGTCTAAGGCTTCTCTAGGAACAATTACGTGCATAAGATTCATCATGGGACAACCGCACAGAAAAACGGTAAAAGCCCAAATACATGCACATGGAAGGAGTTCTCAATGAAGAAAGTATTGATCTTTTGGATAATGGTGCTGTCTCTGTTGATCGGTACAAGCTTAGCTTACGCAGAAACATCCCAATTGACAACCATTGTCGAGAACGTGGAGGTTGGATACTCCTATGAAATCGGTGTAAATATAAACGAAACGGGGATCAATTTTCGTTCAGGCCCGGGAACGCAATTCGATCGTATCCGTTATTTTGCTCCAGGAGAAGAATTCAGAGTCATAGAACGTGTAACCGGAACAACATGGGCGAAGGTAAAAGATGCAGCTGGCATTGTTGGCTTTGTAACTACCCAACCACAATATACACACTTTCGAATTGTAAAAGTTATCCCCGCTTGGGAAGTAAAGGCGGATGCAATCATTGCTACAGGAAAGGAATACCTTGGCATTCCTTATAAATTTGGTGCTGAGTACGAGAATGAAGGACTCTTTGATTGTTCATCCTTTACGCAATACATATTTGGTAAACATGGTATTGTTTTACCTCGAACTTCAAAATTGCAAAGCCAAACAGGAAATACAATTTCCTTTGAAAACGCTCGCAAAGGTGACCTGATTTTCTTTGATGTGGTTTCTAGTCGAGAGGGTATAGACCATGTAGGGATCTATATGGGCAACGACGATCAGGGACAGGAAATCATGATTCATTCAAACCCAAGCGGTGGAGGCGTGAATATCAAGGTGCTGGATCCATTGTGGAAGGGACGTATAGTCAAGGTCCAGCGATTAATTCAACCATAGCAGCGATGGGGACTCGGTTATCGCGATTTGATCGGGCTCGTTGATCCGTTGAACTAAGGATAACGATAGTTAAGGGGGCTTGCTTCGCGGCAGCTCCCTTTTTGTTTATTAATACGAAAGAGCAGCAAATTAAACAGAAATGTCCGAATTTTACAAAAATGTGTCAGTATAAAATAAATACGAGACGTTTGGAATGATCTATAATTACTTCAATTGCCCCCACAATATGCGGTGATGTTATGTGAAATCCCCATTATTAATTCATATAGAGGTGTATTATGAGAGATCATCATTCAAAGTCCGAATTKGAATGGCCGAACCTGGAAGAGGTCATCGTTGTCTGCAAGACACATTTTGACATAGGCTATACGCACCATGTCAAAGAGTTCGTCCACTACATCCGCACCTCCATGATTGATAAGGCAATGGACATCATGGACCAAGGGGAAAAACTACCCCCAGAGCAACAATTTGCTTGGACCGGCCCTGGCTGGGTCATGTCCAGGGTACTTGAAGACTGGAAGGGTCAGACGCCAGAGCGCAAAAAACGCCTCGATGACTATGTGAAGTCCGGCCGTTTCAAGTTCCATTCGTTACCGTTCACGCTCGAGTCTGATGCTTGCGAACCGGAGGAAATGGCCCGCGGATTAGGCTTCACCTCCGACCTCTGCCGTAAGTACAATATGCCTTTGCCGATTTCCGGCAAAATGACCGATGTCCCCTCTCACGGTGGAGCATTGGCGACGGTGCTTGCAAACGGTGGAGTCAAGTTTATGCACATCGGCTGCAACTGGCCGAGCGGCTACGTCACCACACCAGGACTCTTCTGGTGGGAAGGCCCTGATGGTTCTCGTATCCTTACCTTGTACTCCAGCACCTACGGAACTGCCACTGGGCTTAATTGGCCTGAAGAGTGGGGAGGTGGTGAGCCTAACATTGGCCACAACTTTGTCCCGCCTAAAGATTGGCCATACAAAGTCTGGCCTGCTATTCTTGTAACCCTAGACAACTCCGGACCCCCGTCTTCCGAAGATATAAATAAACTTTTCGAGGAAGCACAGATCAGGCTTCCTGGTGTCAAAATCCGTATGGGCACGATGGACGATTTCGTAACCGCTATCCTCGCCGACAAACCAGAACTTCCAGTTGTTAGTGGAGAAATGCCTGATACCTGGATCCACGGTATAATGTGCGACCCTAAAGGTATTCAGACGTCCCGTACCGTACATCCGCAACTTGCTGCAGCCGAGGCTCTGAACACCCAGCTCGGCTTATGGGGTGTACCGCAGCCATCAGTGGCCACTGATGTTGCACGCGCTTATGAAAATATCCTGCTCTACGGAGAGCATACCTGGGGTATATCGCCGGACATCAAGCAATACGGGGACGAATTTAGTAATGCCGATCCTGAACTTGTGGCACGTCTTGAAGCTTCATGGGAGGATAAAACTGATTACATACGCACCGCCGCCAATATTACCAGTACCATTTCTAACGCTAACCTCAGTGCACTTGCCGAAAATGTAAATACCGCTCAAGGCGACATCATTGTGTACAATCCATTACCTTGGACTCGTTCAGGGATTGTTGCGGTAGAGTCAGTAAATGAAGTATTTTCATTGATTGACAATAGTGACGGGGAAGAGATTTTTGGAGAATGGAGTGACAGTCACTTTGTCTTCTTTGCCAAAAATGTACCAGCCTGCGGATACAAGACCTACACACACGCAGCTAACTCAAAATGCGAACCTGGAACTAGTCAAACTGGAAACTCTCTTGAAAATGAGTTTTTTAAGATTATTCTAGACCCATCCACCGGTTCTATAGCCTCCCTAATTGATAAGCGCACAGGTCGTGAGTGGGTAGACTCATCCGCTGCACAAAAGCTCGGACAATACCTCAACGAACGTTTTACCTTCGAACAGACGCTAAACTACACGATGACCTACCAGATGGATCGCGCTAAAGACTGGCCACATCCTGGTATTCACAAAGGTGGTATGATTTCTGAAAAACAGGTACCGTACCGCGCTGCCTCTTGCGCCAAAGGTATCGTTAGAATCGGGGTGAGCTCTGCTACCATCGAGTGCCCTGCCGACCCAACCAACCACATACCGGCTACAGTGCTTAAGATCACTCTGGATAAACACCAGCCGTACATAGACCTTGAGCTGACAATCCAGAACAAAGAGAAGGATAACTGGCCCGAGGCTGACTGGCTCTGCCTGCCGTTCAAGGTAGCTACGCCGCAGTTTCGTGTGCACCGCCAACTTGGTGTCATGAATCCCGCAACAGACATTCTTCCGGGGGCTAATCGGGACCTATTCTCGGTTGGCCACGGTGTGACCATCACTGACGCTGATGGTGCCGGCATCGCTGTTTGCCCGCTAGACCATCCATTGGTCAGTCTTGACCGTCCCGGATGCTGGAAGTTTTCTAAAGATGCTACTGAGTTTACACCTAAAGAACCTGTCGTATATCTCAATCTCTACAACAATCAGTGGAACACTAATTTCCGCTACTGGTACCCCGGCACCTGGAGTTCGCGTGTTCGCCTTTGGACCTTCGACACCAAGATGTCCAATGACGCCGTCATAGCCACACCTGCGCTTGAAGCCCGCAATCCATTTTTTGTGACCTCAGCCACGGGCATGGGCAAAACTCTACCTACAAAACAGTCTGGTGTCAGTGTCTCTCGTAAGGGTATACTTTTGACTGCATTCGGACCCAACCCCGATGGAGATGGCACTCTTCTGCGCGTATGGGAACAAGCCGGTGTCTCGGGTACACTCACCGTCACCCTACCAGTTGCTGTGAGGTTCTCTACCGCGATGCCAGTCGACCTCCGAGGAGAAAAGGTCTGCGATTTAGTGGAAATTAAGGACAACCAGCTGACGTTTGAGCTTAATGGATACGCACCTGCAAGCTTCATTATCAAATAGAATGACAGAAAACCGTATTCTCTATTTAGGAGGACGGTTTTTTTTTTTTTTTTTTTTCCTTCCATCAAGCAGCCTGACTTACGTCCAAGCAATCACTATGTAGGGCGCATATGATTATATCGTAATGAAAATTCACTGAGGGGAATGAGTAAATATGAGCGGAGTAGGTACTAGCGCAGCAGCTGTTTTGGTTCTTTTTATTCTTTTGGTAATCATCTTATCAGTAACTTGCGTTTGGTAATCATCTAATCAGCAGCTTTTGTGTTCTAAAATTCTTTAATCCAACACGAATATCGAGAAAAACAAAAACGGTTCCTATCGCGAAATAGATGCGCGAACAGGGATCGTTTTTTCTCGTTGTTGGAAACTAAAAAACAATGCTCTCCGTGATGATTGTTTTTAGTATACTAACGTCATTCTATTTTATTGTTCGAAAAATAAAACAGCGGTACTCTTAGACTTTATTTCCCGGTCCAAGGCTGCCGCTGTTCTCTATATGGGGGTCAGTCTACAACGTATCCTGAATAACGGAAATCGTATTTTCCCCGCCTACATAAATGCGATTCGTGCGCGGATTTAGCAGCAAAGCACCGGATCCTTTGCCAAGTTGGAGCTTGGTGAGCGGCTTCAAGCTGCTGCCATGATAAACGATTAATGGAGCTGTTCCGGACTCAGTCGATTCTAAAATGAACAGGTGGTTGGTTTGCGG
Organism: Paenibacillus sp. P4_A9; assembly: GCF_056402415.1. Taxonomy (NCBI): domain Bacteria; kingdom Bacillati; phylum Bacillota; class Bacilli; order Caryophanales; family Paenibacillaceae; genus Paenibacillus; species Paenibacillus sp. P4_A9. The sequence continues at coordinate 16,374 of NZ_JBFUHL010000024.1, read as the reverse complement.
ATTAATAAGCACATCCGCAAACGCAGGCACGGTTAAAGAGCCAATGACTTTGTTCGTGAGACTATTGATGACAAACACTCGGCCCTTCACGGAGATTTGTGCGCTGGAGACATAAACCCGACTCGTAAAGGGGTTAATCGTGATTTCCCTTTGTAGTTTGCCGAGCTGAATCTTGCGAACTTTCGTCGTTCGGAGGTCGACAACCGAACAGTAACGACTTAAGTTATTTGCAACAAATAGTCGATTCGTTTTCCGATCTAGGGCGGGCTGTATGACGGGGTTTCTTCCGACTTTTACAGTAGTAAGGATCGTATGCGTATCGCCACTAATGATGGCTAACGTATCAGTGGTCGTATTCGTTACGTAGATACGATTGGTCGATTCATTTACAACAATATGAGAAGGGCGTCCACTAAAAGGTATTCTAGTTTGTATTTTATTGGTAGCCCCGTTCAGGACAACGAGTTTACCGTTCTTCGAAGATAAGGAGGTCGTCGACACATAGATGAGATTTGTACGAGAGTTGACCTCAATATTGTCACAGCGTTCCCCCACTTTAATCGTGGAGATGACTCGGTTCGTAAGTCCGTTTACGACGGAAACGGTACCATCATAGAAGTTGGATACATAAATACGATTCGTCCGCGTGTTGACGGCCATGTAGTAGGGCATTTTGCCAATCTTCATAGTGGTAAGGATTTTGTTTGTTTTTGTGTCCAGAACGGCAAGGCTGTTGTCGCCCTGAATGACGTATATGCGGTTCGTTATTGGATTAATGGCAAGGTATTGGGCTGGACTGCTTACAGGAATAGTTGCAATTAGGCGTGGCAAGGATGCTTTGATTCTTAGCTTTGAAACTCGGACAGCTTTACGGATCAGCATGCTGAATCCCCTTCCCTAAGACATGTGGTTCTTAAATCATATTCATGACCAAGAAGGTAGGGAACTGACATAGGGGATGAAGGGCCGTGCAATACGTCGAAGGGCTCTTATTATGTTAGTAAATTTAATTGACTGAATTTTTGAGGTAAAAGGTTAAAAAATTATTCATATTGGTCAATTTGTTTTCTTATCCCGCATTCTTAATCTAGTTATGATGAGAGAAGAATCACCAAGCGGACAAGCTGCCGTTAGACAAAGAGCAAAAGAAAGGTGGGGCTAATCATTTTTGTGAAAGCGCTTAAGAATATGTCATCAGAGACACACGACAACTTAGTTCATATGGAGGTGGGGACATGTTAAAAAGAAGTTTATCTGCAATATTAGCTTTCACTATTTTATTTAGCCTATTTACGTTTGGATCAGGTGTATCCCTTGCGGCTGGGCCAGATCAACCCGTGGTTACAACAACAACCAATTCAGCAAGTTTAGAGTGGACAGCCGTACAGGGTGCTGATAGTTATAATGTTTATCGTTCGTTAAGCAGCAATGGTGCATTTGCCAAGGTCAATACCTCGGACATTGTAGTAACGAGCTACATGGACGCAGGTTTGACGTCGAATACGAGATATTTTTATAAGATCTCTGCTGTAACTGGTGGCGCAGAATCTGCTCTTTCTGTGGAAGTCTCAGGGCTAACAGAGCCTTATTTCGGTCCTAATGTTTTTGTGTTTGATCCTTCGACACCAGCTGCGGACATTCAAACGAAAAGTGACCAATTATTCGCGCAACAAGAAACGAATCAATTCGGTACGGCTAGGTATGCCATGCTCTTCAAGCCAGGCGCCTACAACGCGAATATTAAAGTGGGCTTCTACACGCAATTGTCTGGTTTAGGGCAACTTCCGGATGATGTTACCATCAGTGGCGGCGTAACGGTGGATGCCAACTGGATGACGAATCACAACGCAACTCAAAACTTTTGGCGCTCGGTTGAAAACTTGGCTGTAGCCCCTACTAGCGGAGATATGAAATTTGCTGTCTCACAGGCAGCGCCTATCCGACGGTTGCACGTGAAAGGCAATTTGTCCTTGCATGACCAAGGAGGATGGGCAAGCGGCGGCTACTTAGCCGATTCATTAGTTGATGGTACTGTGAACTCAGGATCACAGCAGCAATGGTTCACGAGAAACAGTAAATGGGGTACCTGGAACGGATCATTATGGAATACAACAATTGTCGGTTCCGAGAATGCACCTGTAGAAGATTGGCCTACGAAAGCTTTCACAGTCGTAGACAAAGTACCCGTGATTCGTGAAAAGCCATTTTTAACCTTCGATTCAGTGACGAAAAAGTATAAAGTGTTTGTACCGGATGCGGTATCCAATAAAAGTGGAACCAGTTGGTCAACAGGGACGACGGCGGGATCTTCTATCGCGATTGAAGATTTCTTGATTGCTGATCCGACAACTTCGGTTACTACCATTAATTCTGCGCTTGATCAAGGCAAGAACTTGCTGTTTACGCCGGGCGTTTATCATTTCACGGATACGGTAAAAGTAACAAAGCCTAATACGGTTGTGCTCGGTCTTGGACTTGCAACTTTGCACTCAGACAATGGCATTATGGCCCTTTCTGTTGCGGATGTAGACGGCGTGAAAATTGCCGGTCTCCTATTTGAAGCAGGAAGTGTGAACTCACCTGTCCTCATGCAGGTTGGTCCTAAAGGCAGTTCAAATRATCATTCAGCTAATCCGACATCTTTGCATGATCTTTATTTCAGAGTCGGTGGCGATGCGCTTGCCAAAGCTGACGTTTGTATCGAAATCAACAGTAACAATGTCATCGGTGACCATTTCTGGGTATGGCGTGCCGATCATGGTACGGGTGCTGGATGGGATTCCAATACGACAATAAACGGGATGATCGTCAATGGAAATGACGTGACCATGTACGGACTTTTTGTGGAACATTTCCATGAGTACCAGACCGTATGGAATGGAGAGCGGGGCCGGACTTATTTTTATCAAACCGAAATTCCCTATGATGTTCCGAATCAAGAAGGTTGGATGAGCAACAGCGGCACCGTGAATGGTTACGCTTCATATAAGGTAGCCGATTCGGTAAATTCGCATGAAGCTTATGGCCTAGGGATATATTCTAATTTCACCGGCGGTATCGTTTCGATGGAGAGCGGTATTGAAGTTCCAGATAAACCAGGGGTTAAAATTCGTCATGCAACGACGGTTTCGTTAAATAAAAGAGGTGAAATATCACACATCGTTAATGCGATGGGATCTCCAGTGAATACAGCAACTATGCGAGCAACGCTTGGAGATTATGTGCCTAGAACGGTTGCAAGTGTAATCGGGTTAAATGCTGCGACAATTGCAGGGAAATCCCCTGAATTACCGATTGTGGTTACGCAAGTGTTTACYGATGCAACCACGAAGCAGGTACCTGTGACGTGGGACAGTATCGATCCTTCGAAGTATGCGTCCATAGGAAGCTTTACTGTGAATGGAACGATCAATGGCAGTGCAATCCTAGCGGTAGCGAATATTACTGTAACTGCAGCTCCGAATGAAGCTGTGTCAGGTATTGTCATCTCATCTGCAGGTAACGCAAATACGATCGCAACCAAGGATGGCACGCTGCAAATGTCTGCAGTAGTTACACCTATGAACGCTGATAATACAACGATTACCTGGTCTGTTGTCAGTGCGAATGGAACGGCAACGAATATGGCCACGATTAGCAGTGATGGATTATTGACAGCGATGAAAGATGGATCTGTGAAAGTCATTGCCACCGCTAATGATGGCTCAGGTGTAACGGCAAGTCAGATGATTAATATCAGCGGGCAGAATCTAAAAGTGAAAAGTATTATTGTAACTGGTCAAAACAGTGTAACGGCAGTAACCTACAAGGGCGCTACACTTCAAATGCTTGCCGATGTACTCCMCGCAAATGCAAATGATAAAACGTATACGTGGTCTGTTGTGAACGGTACGGGTACAGCGTCAATTGACACTTCCGGCGTTTTAAAAGCACTTACCGATGGAACAGTTAATGTCATTGCCACTGCAAAAGATGGTTCTGGTATAACTGGCACACAAACGATTACTATAGTCGGACAATCATTGGTACTAGGTAGTGGATGGACTTGGGTGAGAGAAAGTCGAGATAATTGGGCTATCAATCCAGCGAATCCGAATTTCATGAAATTAACTACGATTGAGGGAAGCTGGGGCGGGACTAAGCCTAGTAACATACTTCTGAGGGACCCAGGCGTATCTGACTTCTCGATTTCTACAAAGTTAAAATTTGATGCGGATAAAAGCTTTGAATGGGCAGGCTTGATTATTTATCAAGATGACGGAAATTTAATCTCATTAGGACGTCAAGCGAATGGAAGTCCTGCTGCCAAACAAATCCGCTTTTCACAAGTGAAAACCGGCACACAAACAGATAAAAATTATTCAGATCCTGTGGCACCTGGGGATATTTATTTGAAAATTGATAAAGTAGGAACGACCTATAAGGGGTATTACAGCTCTGATGGTGTTACCTGGACACAGGTGGCAGACACCTTTACGATCACTTTGACAACTCCTAAGGCGGGGGTATTTGTCAGAAAGCTAAACACGAGTATTGCTGCTAAGCCAGCAGAATTTTCAAATTTTAAAGTGGGCAGCTCAGTCATACCTTTCTGGATTCCTACCACATCTGTACAGATTTCAGCTGAAGCAGGAGCAACTTCTATCACTACAGACAACGGCACGTTGCAAATGACTGCACAAGTCTTGCCTGTGAATGCTAGCTCGAATTCCGTCACTTGGTCTGTCTATAATGCAGACGGAAGTGCCACCGATAAGGCAATGATCAGCAAAACCGGATTATTAACCGCAGTTAAAAACGGTCAAGTGAAAGTAGTTGTGAACGCGTATGACGGTTCGGGTGCGACTGCAAGCACACTGATTGACATTTCAGGTCAAATACTTACTCCACCAACTGTTGAGTACGCAATTTCCGGAGATGGACAAGCATGGATCGGTTGGACACCGATGGAGGGTTCAGTTACTTATTCGGTCTATCAAAGAACAGCTGATACGACTTACGTAGATGCTGTGTCTACTGTGAATGGAAATGTGTATAGCTATAATGTAACAGGCTTAACTAACGGAGCGACGTATTATTTTGTTGTTAAAGCGAATTATCCAGCGAAAGTCAGCGACGCTTCGAATGAAGTAATTGCGACGCCGCAAGCTTTAGTGCTGAATATTGACGTAACGGGTATCACTCTAAACCAATCAAACCTTAGCTTGAAACAAGGCGCTTGGAATACGTTGACAGCAACTGTTCTTCCGGCAAATGCGACTAATCAAAATGTAATTTGGAGCTCGAGCAATACCGAAGTTGCAAGCGTTGATGCAAATGGGAAAGTAACGGCGATCTCAGTCGGTACAGCGCTGATCACTGTAAGTACTGAAGATGGTGATTTCACTGCAACTTGTCTCGTAACAGTAAGCGGCGATGAAGTTGAAGGCGAAGCCGAAGTTCCAACAGGTTCTAATAATCAGGGCAGCAACAACACGCCTTCCAATGTCATCACCATCAAACAAGATCAACTAACTAATAGTCAAAACGGCACAACCATTGTTGCGATACCGACTGATACTTCAGAGATCAGACTTCCTGGGAATGTTACCGACATAATTTCTCAGAACAATTTGGAGATCAAGTCAGACGCATTGACCCTTTCGTTCCCATCCGAAGTACTTAACCAATTAACGGATAAGCTCACATTGGATGAAGTAAAGGGGAGTACAATATCGCTGAAGCTAGGCATAATTGGCCAAGCGGAAGCGAAAAATCTCATCAATAGCAATAATGCCAGTACGGAAAATAAATTAATCGGTGATGTTTACGAATTCCATTTGTCCCTTCAGACTGCTGACGGGAAAACAGTTGAACTTTCGAAATTCAATCAGCCAATTACGATTGAGCTTAAGGTTCCAGCTACTGTGAACCCCTCATTGGCAGGTATCTATTATATTGCGAATGATGGAACGCTTGCTTATGTCGGAGGCAAATTAAACAAGGATGTAATCACGGCGGAGATCAATCACTTTAGTAAGTACGCTGCGCTTGAAGTATCGAAGACTTACGCTGATGTGCCATCTGGACATTGGGCTTCAAATGTGATTAAAGAGCTTGCAGCTAAGCAAATCGTTGAGGGTACAAGTGCAACAACCTTCGAACCTGAGCGCAGTGTAACACGTGCCGAATTCACAACGCTTCTAGTAAGAGCTTTGAAGCTTACGGAAAAAGGCGAAATGGCATTTGCCGATGTGAAAGTAAGCGACTGGTTCGCTGATGCGGTTTCCATCGCAGTGAAGGCTGGTATTGTACAAGGAAGAAGTGCAACGATATTTGATGCAAACTCACAAATTAGCCGTGAGGAAATGGTTACTTTACTTCTGAGAGCTTATGAATTCAAGAATGGAAAAGTCACCAACACAACTACACAAAATTTCGCAGATGAAGATCAAATCTCATCTTGGGCGACTGAGTTTGTGAGATCGGCAGCAACGCTGCATTTGATTCAAGGACGTGCAGCCAACCAATTTGACCCGAAAGGTATTTCAACTCGTGCAGAAGCAGCTCAAGTTCTATTCAATCTATTAGTAGCTACGAAGGCGCTTTAAGAGGCCACTAGCTCTCATATCTTTCGAAACCCTCAGCTCAAATAAGAGCTGAGGGTTTTTCTTTGTAATTGCGGCCCTCTAAGCAACTCCACGACATAATTACTTAGGGTAAGCAGCTACCCGCACTCAAGGCGAATACTGCTTGCGGAACCGAAGTGGCGAGATCCCTGTAGCTGCCTTGAAGCAATTGGAGAAGTAAGGTGCATGGAGAAAGCCAATATGCTCGGCAATTCGCGCGATGGACCACTCCGTTTTGATTAGGAGCAGCTTTGCTTGCTCAATTCGGTACGCATGCAGATACGCCATTGGCGTGCAATCATAGATCTCCTTCATACACCTGACGATATAATTAGGATGAAAATGAAACTCCTCGGCGAGTGAGCTATTCGTCACATCGGATTGATAATGCTGACGCAAATAGGCTTCGATCTTGTCAGCAAGCTTCAGGGCAGGGGATGCATCGCTGCGAGTCTGACCAGCATCCAGCAATCGCAGCAACTCCAAGAAGAGCTGCTGCTCACTCCAAAATGTCTCTGATCGATGATGAGCCGAATCAGCCAACAGCTTGCGGAGATGTCGCTCAACAAGCGCGAACTCAGGGTGGGAGCTATACTGCGGGATGCGGATTCGATAGTGATTTTCCCACGACTTTCTAACCTGGGAATAAACCGTTACTTCGTCATAATCAGATATAGGGTGCCAAACACCTTTAAAGTCGAAATGAATCCAATAAAAAACGGTCTCTGTTTCACAAGCTTTGACTGGATAATGGTAACGGTCTGGCAGCAATAATAACGATTGACCCTCCGCAATCTCCCACTCTTTATCATCTTCACCGATAAATAGCGTACCTTTAATTACTAAGAGAAGATCGAAAATACCAAGATTTCGGCGGCTCGGGTGCATTTCGCCTGGACTGTAGGTAGACAAGCCGATCATGAGGTAATAAGGAAGTGGCGGGAGCTCCATCGAAATATAGCCATGTTCACCCATTGATACTCCTCATTTCAATTAGTGTTAAATTTTATATAAAATAAGTTGAGTTTATTCATAGTTTCTCTTTATTTATAAGGATAAACTGTAAGTAGATGATAATCAAATGTTATATAAAAATAGCATGATAAGAGGAGAATCTACATATGGTGAATTCGACAAATACGCAAGCTAAAAACTACAAGGTGCGTATTCAAGACCTATTTTGGGACACATTTACGGAACTTGTTCGAGGGACGGTTATTCCGTATCAATGGGAGGCGTTGAATGATGCCATTGCAGATGCAGAGCCAAGTTACGCCATTCGCAATTTCCGCATCGCAGCAGGGCTCGAAGAGGGAGAGTTTGGCGGGTTTGTGTTTCAGGATAGCGACTTAGCCAAATGGCTCGAAGCAGTTGGCCATTCACTAGCGAATACGCCCGATCCACATTTAGAACAAACTGCCGATGAAGTCATTGATTTGATTGCAAAAGCGCAGCATGAGAACGGTTACTTGAATACTTATTTTACAATTAAAGAACCTGGTAAGGCTTGGACGAATTTACATGAAGCGCATGAGTTGTACTGTGCAGGACATATGATGGAGGCGGCTGTAGCTTATTTTGAAGCGACGGATAAACGAAAACTGCTCGATGTCATGTGCAAATTCGCTGACTATATCGAAACGATCTTCGGTCGTGAGCCTGGTCAACTGCGGGGCTATGATGGACATCAAGGAATCGAGCTGGCACTCGTCAAGCTTTCTCAAGCTACAGGGGAAGAACGCTATTTGAAGCTGGCGCAATTCTTCATTGATGAGCGAGGTGCCGAGCCGAACTTTCTGATTGAAGAATGTAAGCAAAGAGACGGCATCAGCCATTGGACGCAAAAGAAACAACCGATCCCGACCGTAGCGCAAATGGCGTACAATCAGGCACATCAGCCAGTTCGCGAGCAAAATGTCGCGATTGGGCACTCGGTGAGAGCAGTTTATATGTATTCAGCAATGGCTGATCTTGCAAGGTTGACGGGAGATCAGGAGCTGCTCGCTGCATGCCGCCGCCTATGGGATAATACAACTAAGAAACAGATGTACATTACGGGGGGCATTGGCTCCACACATCACGGTGAGGCGTTCAGTTTCGACTATGATATGCCCAACGATACGGTGTACGCCGAGACATGTGCATCGATCGGACTCATCTTCTTTGCCCAGCGTATGCTGCAGCTGGAAGCGAAGAGCGATTATGCAGATGTTATGGAGCGGGCGCTGTACAACAATGTCATCGGCAGCATGTCACAGGACGGCAAGCATTATTTTTACGTGAATCCGCTGGAGGTTTGGCCGAAGGCTTCTGAACGGAATCCAGGTTGTCATCATGTCAAGGCAGTGCGGCAGAAATGGTTTGGCTGCTCTTGCTGCCCTCCGAATGTGGCACGACTGCTTAGTTCGTTGAACAACTACATTTACACCATTTCTCCTGAGCAAAATATAGTCTATACGCATCTATTCATCGGCAGCGAGGCGCGGTTCGAGCTTGCCGTTGGCGAAGTCGCATTTACTCAACAATCTAAACTCCCGTGGGAAGGTTATGTTCGCTTAGAGCTAACGACGGCTCCGGAAGATAAGTTTACTCTAGCGCTGCGCATCCCTTCATGGAGCTATCTTGGCGCTGTTTTGAAAATCAACGGTGTTCAGACGACGTATGAAACGGTAAATGGCTATGCATCGGTTGAGCGGCAATGGGTGCAAGGAGACATCGTGGAGTGGGAGCTTATTTTGGAAGCTCAGTTGACCACGGCACATCCCGAGATCAGAGCTAACGCTGGCAAAGTTGCCATTGAACGAGGGCCACTCGTTTATTGTCTGGAAGAAGTGGACAACGGGACTCCGCTGGCATCCGTATCGATTACAGCCGCGCACAAGCTGGAAGCGAATTACGAGGCAGGCTTGTTAGGTGGAGCCATCGTAGTTGAGGCAGAAGGCCTGGCCGATGAGTCGGCATCGTGGTCGGAAGAAACGCCGTACCGTCCACTTACTCAGCAGAAGGCATCTGAGCGAGTGAAGCTGAAGGCGGTACCGTATTACCTATGGGGCAACCGTGGTGTAGGCGAGATGACAGTTTGGATTCGCAAGGGTGGCGAGTAACCTGCGAGTAAACCCAGCGAGATTGGTAGACCCTTCGGGAATCCGAAGGGTTTTTTGCTGATATTTGTGAGTGAAAATGCTTGGCTATTGGTCGAATAGGTGATGGTGAGTTGCGTGTTTGGAACTGTTCGACTGTTGTGGTTGGAGTAGTTTGTTTGGATTGTTTAATTAGTCCATGTGCTCGGGCCTTTCCGCCAGCCAATCCTCCAACGATGCGACACGTGATGGATACTTGTAGCTTCTGGCAAGAAATCCGACCCCATGCTGAAGCATGGGATCTTGATCCGTAGGCTGATATCGCAGATCAACACTCCAGCGAACCTCATTGGACATATTCGGGGTAGACATATGGAGACAGCGATCGTTGAACAGAATCGCGCTTCCTGCGGGTACAGGCAGGGCAACGGTTTCTGTTTTGCCAAGTTGACTATCTTTGAGCGCGGTATACCCTGTTCCTGTTTTAGTTTCACGATGCCACTTGAGCACACGTTTGCGATGTGTCTGGGGCTTGATATGGAGGCACCCGTTCACTTCAGTGGCGTCCACAAGAGGGATCCATACGGTAATAACGGGATTGGCATTCGCATCTGGCCAGTAGGATTTATCTTGATGCCAAGGAACTGCGCCGGCAGCCACTTTCGGAACCTTTGGTCGCACGTTGTACACTGGATTAGCGAATAGCTCTCCACCAATCAGAGATTCTACCGCGTCCAAAATTTTCGGATTGCTCATCAGCGTGAAGTAGCCTGGGATACGTTCACGCCAGCTTCGGCCGTATTTCAGGAAGTTTTCGGCAGACAAATCCTGAAATAGCTCAGCTATGCGGTTTGGGAATGGCCGATCCTCAAGCTTATCCGTGATAAGTCCATCTGCGAACAGCTCATCCGCAATCATGGAAACCTTCTGAGTCATCGCTTCGCGAGCAGAGGCTAAGTCCTCCTCCGACAATAAATGAGGGATGATGAGATAGCCTTGTTCCTCGTAAAACTGAGATTGCTCGGTAGTTAAACTTCCGCTGCTATTTTGATTGATCATCCTACTCACCCTCCAAGATGTGTTGTAATATAGAAGATAATAACATTTCATGTGGCAGTTGTATTTGCTTCTGCGTTCGTCAATTGATCAATTCTTCCGATCATTCATTGCGGTGCATTTCCTAACGATTGCGAGGATTTATATGACTTCCTTATCTTCCGTGAATCCCTTTGTACGAGTAGGCCATTATTATCAATTTCCTGTTGTACGAAACCAAGCTGAGGTCGGAAGGATTGGGTACTGCTATGCCTTTCATTTCGTTGCCAGTGGCAAAGGGACGGTTACCGCCCGGGGAAAAACATTTCCTGTGAAGAAAGGTGATCTGATCTATTTTCCACCTGAGATGGGTCACTCCTTTTACTCCAATCCCGATCAACCGTTAGCGACCTACAACCTGTATTGTGATCTCTGGAATTATCAATTGGAGAGCAGTCAACATCTCGTTTGGGACGAGTCTGACTTCGATCGTGACTTGCTAACACCTATTGTCCCGTGTCCAGAGTTGGCATTGCTCCCTATTGTTACGCCAATCCAGCATGATGCGTCACTTGGGCAATTATTCATACACGCTGTGACCCAGTTGAGGAAAAATGCTCCCTATACCGATATAATCGTAAGCAATCTCGTCAAAGTATTCCTGTTAGAGCTTGTGCAAATCGCTTCTACGACCTCATTTATCGATTACCGAATTATCTCTATTATCGAACGAATGGATCGAGAAGCGAACGCAAGTCGAGGCTATGACGAATGGATGAGCCAATGTGGGCTCCGCAAAACCCAATTTCATTCGCTTTTCAAGCAAGCTACCGGCATTTCGCCCAAAGCGTATTGGACCAAAGCTATCATGAGGCAAGTGGAAGCAGCCCTGTGGGAAAGCAACCGCTCTATTACGGCCATTGCGGAGGATTTCGGGTATTCGTCGGTTCACCATTTTACGAAACAATTCACGCTATTTCATGGTGTGTCGCCAACGGAGTTTCGGAGGCGGAAGAGTTAGTAGGCTGAAATTGTACTGGTGATGTCCGCTTGCCAGTCAAGTTGTCATAGAACTTATCCGATCGAAGTAAGGTTAAATAGAACAGGAAGGGGGCGTAAGAACATGCAAACATCCGATATGCGTTGGCATTTAGGCAAAGAAGCTGGAATCGTTTGGGACATTCAACTTGGCGATCTTGCTCACCAAGATCATGTAGAAATGAGCGGCAAAGAGATTTCCTTGATCGTGACGTACGGCATTGACTCGGAAGGCGGCGTTATTCTAAAACGCAAAGTGGTGTGGCCTGGACTGCGCACGATCCCGAATGATACGCATGCTAGTTTAATAGAGAAATTTGGACAGGAGCTTTTGCCGAGTATACGTGTAGGGGGTCAACCTGTTCAAGAAAAACTATTCAGAATCACGTTCGATGGGATCCTTCAGATGTCATCTGTATCTGATCAAGGGGTGTTGGTACGTAGAACTGTTTTTCCGGCGCGAGATAAACCTTATGCGCTAGAACGCGTACAGGTTCAGAATATGACGGAGGACGCCGTACAGCTTGAGACTGAACGGATCGCAAGATCCCATTATCGCAGAGGTACGAAGGGGATTTATGTGGTGGACACCGGACATGATGCGCCAGCCTCCGTGGTACTGGAACCAGGAGAATCGTTGGAATTCATGGGTTGGATAACCGCTTCTACAATTCAGACGCCCCAAGAAAAGCTGGACGTCGTCGTAGAGGAAGCGAAGCGGCGGCAATTCTTGCAGGAGCTCGGTTCGTCTTTGCAGCTCGAATCGCCAGAGCCCCACTTAAACCGGATGTTTGATTTGGCCAAAATTCGCGCGGCGGAGAGTATTTTTCGTACGAAGAGCGGTTTGATGCATTGTCCAGGAGGCGGATCCTATTACGCCGCTGTCTGGACCAATGATCAAGCGGAATATGCTGGTCCTTTTTTTCCTTTTTTAGGTGATAAGGACGCGATAGAAGCTTCACTGAATGCCTATCGACTTTACATGCCGTTCATGGGGCCCGACTACCACCCGATTCCATCCTCCATCATTGCGGAAGGGGTGGATATATGGGAAGGGGCTGGAGATCGAGGCGATGCGGCGATGTATGCCTATGGTGCGGCGCGTTTCGCGCTGGCGAGCGGAAGTCAGCATATAGCCGAGCAGCTGTGGCCTGCGATCGTATGGTGTCTAGCATTTTGCAGGCGGAATCTCACCAAAGATGGCGTTATTGCTTCCGACTCGGATGAACTGGAGAATCGGTTTCCCAGCGGTGACGCGAATCTTTTCACATCGTCGCTTGCCTATGGAGCGCTGCTTTCCGCGGAAGAGCTTGCTCGAGAATTAGCAAAGGCGGATACCGCCGCTCGTCTAGAGGAAGAAGCCGCTACGCTTCGTCAAGCCATTGAATCCCATTTTGGAGCTAGCGTTGAGGGGTATGAGACGTATCGGTATTACGAAGGGAATGAGATTCTGCGTTCGTGGATTTGCGTGCCGCTGACGATGAATATCTTGGATCGCAAGGAACAGACCATCGCTGCCTTGTTATCTTCCCGATTGTGGGTAAACGGCGGACTTGTCACACAAGCAGGTGAAACCACGTACTGGGACCGATCAACCTTGTATGCGCTGCGCGGTATTCTCTATTCGGGCGAAACGGAGCAAGGCATAACACGACTCCTCGAATACTCCCGCAACAGGTTACTTGGCGAACATGTTCCCTATGCGGTTGAAGCTTTTCCCGAAGGCAATCAACGGCATCTTTCCGCTGAAAGTGCGCTATACGCGCGAGTGATCGTCGAAGGGTTATTTGGCATTATTCCCACAGGTCTTAGCTCTTTTACATGTTGTCCCCGACTACCCGAGGGGTGGGACACGATGGCGCTACGTTCAATCCGAGCGTTCGATTCTTGTTTCGATCTTGTCGTATTCCGATGTGAGCAAGGGGTAATTGTAGAATGTATGACTCCTGATAAAAAGGAAACCTATCTGTGGAATCAGGATTCCCCAATTGCGATCAAGCTAAGATAAGGCACTTTGATGCCCTGATTAGACAGGACAGGGACATCGAAGCCGTTGCTCTTGGTAACTTGATAGGTATCATTGGCATGTACTTTCCAAATCGAGTTCAATTGGCAGGAAGGAACTTCTGATTTGTCATTTAATCCATATGGAATGTTCATATAGGACACTAAGTTTACACTCCCTTGAATTGTTCTGACATACATGTAAAACGTGAATTTATCGTAAAATTAGTATCATTTATGTACAATTATACATGTAAAACATACAACGATCCATGGATGATTTCACACTATTCCCTTACATTTAAATCATAAGTCATTCATCAATCAATGGGGAGTGTATGTACACATGATGGTAAAAGTAGGAAGCCGCGAATTAGAGCTGAATGGTCAGCATTTAACGGAGCTAAGAAGTTCGAATGATATTTTCCATGATATTGAAGCGTTACGTGAGCGGATGGAAGAAGACGGTTACTTACTTCTACGTGGATTTCATCAACGGGATATGGTGATGGAAGCGCGGCGAAGTATTTTGGAGAAAATGGCCCAGATGGGCAAGCTCGATCGGGATACTCAACTCGAAGAAGGCATCATGGCTGACGGTAGCAAAACCATTTTCATGGGTGGGACTAATGAAGACTTACCTGCACTGTTGGACGTATTAAATGGCGAGCATATTATGCGCTTTTTTGATGAATTCCTGGGTGAACCATCGCTAACATATCATTACAAATGGCTTAGAGCGGTTGGCAAAGGGGATTTTACAGGCGCACACTATGATATTGTGTATATGGGCAGAGGAACGCAGAACGTGTACACGGTGTGGTCGCCACTCGGAGACGTGTCGTATGATATGGGAGGATTGGCCATATGCCTAGGCTCGCATCGATTTGAGAAATTGAAGCAATCCTATGGTTCGAAAGATTCAGATCGCGATGGGGGTGGACATTATACGGATGATCCGCTGCTGATTACGGAGAAATTTGGGGGCAAGTGGGCTACAACCCAGTTTGAAGCAGGGGATGTCCTTATTTTCGGCATGTTCTTGCTGCATTGCTCACTCGAAAATACAACTAACCAGTATCGGATCAGTGTTGATGCGAGGTACCAATCCGTAAATGAGAAGGTAGACGAAAGATGGAGCGGCAAAAAGCCGAAGGGCCACTCCAAATAAAATCCTATTAGCCAATCGAAACATTTTAATTTAGCATGAAAATAGGTTATGATAGGGAATGACATCATAATAGAAAGTGGGATCCATAGTGGGACGTAAGTGGAATAACATAAAAGAGAAGAAAGCTTCAAATGATGCAAGCACGAGTCGCGTTTACGCGAAGTTCGGACTTGAGATTTATGTAGCAGCACGTAAAGGTGAACCAGATCCAGAATCCAATCGCGCGTTGAAGGTCGTCCTTGAGCGGGCTAAAACCTATAATGTGCCGAAAGCGATCATTGATCGCGCAATCAATAAAGCCAAAGGCAGTTCAGACGAAATTTATGAAGAGCTTCGTTATGAAGGCTTTGGTCCTAACGGTTCCATGGTTATTGTCGACACATTGACGAATAACGTGAACCGTACAGCGTCCAGCGTACGCGCAGCTTTTAACAAAAATGGCGGTAATATGGGCGTAACGGGTTCAGTTGCGTATATGTTCGATGCCACAGCTGCCATTGGGATTGAGAACAAGAGCATAGATGAAATCATGGAAATTCTAATGGAAGCGGATGTCGACGTTCGTGACCTACTTGAAGAAGAAGAGATGGTCATGGTTTACGCCGAGCCAGAACAATTCCATGCGGTTCAAGAATGCTTGAAGAAAGCTGGCATTACGGAGTTTACCGTTGCGGAACTGACGATGATTGCTCAGAACAACATCTCTTTATCAGAGGACGCGCAAGTCCAATTTGATAAAATGATTGATGCTCTGGAAGATTTAGAGGATGTACAGCAGGTATATCATAACGTGGAGTAAGCAGATTAAGCTTTCATGAAGCTTGATTATCAATGTTTATGGTCATTTTGCTTTGTTCMCGTCTGTTCAAAATATGTTTGAACGCATATTTAAAGATTAGCCACCAGAAATGGTGGTTTTTTGTTGTTTTAGGTTATTTCAAATTGGATATGGGAACAACTTATCATGTATCTAAATGCAGAAAACAAAGAATTTTTTCATGGTGCTTGGAATTAAAAAATCAATCAAGGGAGATTTTTTATGTGTCGCATGTAGTTGGGAGTGCAATCTTTGCAATAATAGGATTTTTGGTGATTTTTATTATTTTTCTAATTGGCTTTTTTATATTCGACTTCCATTTATTAAAGGAGTTAATAACAAAACTACGTTCTAGACCCATATTATTAATTCTTATACTTCTTGGTTTATTTATATTTTGGATAATATTTAATCTTTTAACTGGTTCGTTACAGATTGTACCCTAACCTATTAGCCACCTTTTGAGGTGGTTTTTTGATGTATATAAAAGAGGTGTGGTTTACATCAAAATGAGGCTGTTTAAGTGGTGAAAAGGGTATAGCACTTCCACCGCACGACTATGAGTTGAATTTGAAGCGATACGAATAAAGAAGCTTGTTCCAGTATATGGTATTATTTACC
>NZ_JBFUHL010000023.1:0-83234 GCF_056402415.1 Paenibacillus sp. P4_A9 | reverse complement strand
TGCACATACTTTACAGCTTCACGTTTGAAAGTTTCATTATATCGTTGTCTTGAATCGCTCATGGACAGACACCTCTTAGTTATAGTTATGATTATTATTACTTCTACACTAAGAGACGTCCACTATTAATTCTAAGAGCAGTTTTCCAGTTAAACAACTCTGTAACCTACCTCAGAACGGACTACCTTCCCGGCCTTCATCCGAGCAGTGTAAAAGTGATTATGATATACTGTATACGATGTATACAAATTCGGAATTGCTAGGATGATGGAGGATGGGACAACATGGAGATCGGCGACGAAATCGATGAAGCAACGATTCAAAGCTTACCGTCAGGGGTAGCTCTGAGCTGGGGAATTGTAAAGCCGTCCCGCAGGGGGCCGAAGGGCGAGCTTAGCATAAAAAAAATTGTCGATGCGGCGATTGTCATTGCCGACAGCGATGGACTTGCAGCCGTGTCGATGAGCAGAGTGGCTCAATCGTTGGGATATACGACGATGTCCTTGTATCGCTACATCACAAGTAAGGAAGATCTGCTCGTACTGATGCAGGAGGCCATCTGCGATATTCCGATTCCTCCTGAAGTGGCGCGTAAACCGTGGCGCGAGGAGATGAGGGAATACGTCTGGGCTTGCGTGGAGGTGTTCCGTAAACATGCTTGGTATGGCGATATTCCGATTACGAGCGTTCCACTCACGCCAAACAATCTTCAAGTGATCGATTGGGCGCTTAGAATTATGCGGGATTTCCCGCTGAACGATTTTGAAAAGATGTCATTCCTATTGCTCGTAAGCAGCTATTCAAGAGCATGTGGTCTTATAGCACGGGATATGGAAAAGGCCATCCGCGATGGTGCGAGTCCGGAAGCGTTTAGCGGCATTCCCTATGGTGCAGCGCTTAAGCAGCTGGTTAAGCCGGATCGGTTTCCCAGTTTGTATCCGATCTTGATGGCAGGTGCATATACGGACGAAGTAGAAAATCCCATCGGCAACGATCTGGATTTCGGACTCGAGCGGATATTGGACGGGATTGAGCATTATTTGAAGCAGAAAAAAGAGGGTTAGGGGTAAGGGGCAGCCCTTTCCTAGAAATAAAAACAGCGTCTAGGCAATAGCCGGGGCGCTGTTTTTATTTCTAGAAAGGTTGAAGGCTATTCCTGTGATTAGCGCTATGCGATAGCGTTATTCAGGTATATTCCGAGTTTTTCCACGGTATAAGATGATAGCATAACGCTATCTAACTGAACATGCTATACGTTGGTTCAACCCAGTTTATGTTTGTGTTGGCATTACTCATTTCCCGCCATTCCTGCGGAAGGCAAGGATGCACCAGCCAATCGCAATCACCAGCAAAGCTGAGCACCAGCCGATGGCCCACCAGCCGTTATCCATCACCGGCGTACCCGTTAAAAGTCCGCGAATCGTCTCAATGACCGGCGTGATTGGCTGATGGTTAGCGAACCCTTGCATCCAAGATGGCATTGTGTTCGTCGGGACGAAGGCGCTGGACAGATAAGGGAGGAACAGCAGCGCGAAACCGTATCCGCTGGCAGCGGAGGGGCTGCCCGTGACGAGGCCAATCGCGGCGAACAGCCAGGTAAACGTCAGAATGAACAAGATGATAATGCCGATAGCTCCGAGCCATTCTATGAAAGTAGCATTCGGCCGAAAGCCAACGAGCAGGGCCACGCCGATGACCATACACGTAGCTAGCAAGTTTCGAGCTAGGCTTGCGGCGACATGACCGGTGATGACGCTGATGCTGCTGATCGGCATAGTTCGAAACCGACTGATAATGCCATTTGTCATGTCCGTTGCAACATCAACAGCCGTGCTGGATGAGCCGAAGCCAGCGCACAATAGGATGATGCCCGGCACAACATAGTTCACGTAGTCGCCGCTCGGATCGAGTGCACCGCCGAATATATAGGTAAACAGCAGCATTAACATAATGGGAAGCATGATGGCCATCATGAGCGACTCAATGTTGCGCAAGCTATGACGGATGCTGCGTCCGATGAAGACGGTGTTGGTTGCTGCGAAAGTAGCGGGCTTTGGCATAGACTGGAGATTGTTGTTGTTCATAGATTGCAGATTGTTAATGTTCAATGGTTGCGTATCATTCATGCGAGCGAAACCTCCTTCTGATCCGTTGTGGTTAACGCAAGAAAAACATCATCCATACTAGGCTTTCGAATGAAAATACGTGTATCTGGCGGGCACAAGTGGCCGATCTCGTTCAACGTGTGGCGAACATCCTGCACACTGCCGCTCGTCGGTATGGATTGAATGACTTCGTCCCTGTGGTTCCTGAGCTCGATAACTTCACCCCCAACACGTGCTTTCAAGGACTCGGCGGAACCGGATGCGACGATTCGTCCGTGATTCAGCACGGCGATTTCGTCTGCAAGCTGATCGGCTTCTTCTAAATATTGCGTCGTCAACAGAATCGTCATACCTTGCTGCTTAAGTTTTAATATTGTCTCCCAAAGGGAACGTCGGCTAACCGTATCCAGACCCGTTGTCGGTTCGTCGAGGAAAAGAACCGGCCGACTGACGACAAGGCTGACGGCCAAATCCAATCTGCGGCGCATGCCGCCGGAGTAGGTTTTTACACGCTTGCCTGCCGCTTCTTCGAGCTCGAATTGTTTCAGCAGCTCCGCTGCACGTATGCGGGACTCGCCCGCAGATAGTCCGGATAACCGGCACATCATGATGATATTCTCGTGTCCCGTCAGCACTTCATCCACCGCAGCGAATTGCCCCGTGAGAGAGATCGAGCCCCGGACCGCCTTGCGGTCAGCGATCACGTCGTAACCCTCGATGCGTGCACCCCCTGCGTCCGGCTCGGAAAGCGTCGACAGGATGTTGATCAGTGTGGTTTTACCAGCGCCGTTGGGCCCGAGCAAAGCAAAAATCGTTCCTTTCGTCACCATCAAATCAATGCCGTCCAACACGGTCTGTTTGCCGAAGCTTTTCCGTAAGCCGTTAACTTCAATGGAATAGTTATTCATGGTTATCTCCCCGTCCTTTAAATTGTGGATCATATAAACAGTGTATTATATACTCAGTTATTTATGATCATTCTCCAGACGGATATTGCACTCAGTCGTCCGCACTATTCACTCAGCCTCATAACCCTCCTTCAATCCGGAAACCCCCATTCCATAAGGGTTTCCGCCACCTTCCACTTATAAAGTAAAGTAAAAATTCCCCTGTTTTTCAAATCGTACAGTACATTTTAACCCCAGCAAAAATGAGCAGTATCCAATTCCCTACCTACTTTCGTATGATGAAATCGCAAAGAGGACGCAAGGCAACACAGATAGAAGGAGGTAGCATACTTGGGAATCTTCTCAGCCATACGTAAGGAATCGAAGCATTTCAGGAAGGCAAGAAGCTTATTTTTGATCGGATTGCCGGCCGTCATTGTTGTGTTTATCTTTTACTATTTACCCATGTACGGCATTGTGATCGCATTCAAGGACATTAATTATGCCAAAGGCATTTGGGGAAGCGATTGGGTAGGTCTGAATAACTTCAAGTTTTTCTTCAACTCGCAAGACGCCTTCCGAATTACACGGAACACGTTACTACTCAATGGATTGTTTATCGTGGTGGGCATGTCCTGCGCTTTAGTCGTCGGATTATTGTTGGCTGAATTGGGTAGGAGATGGGTGAAACTGTTCCAGACCATTCTGTTCTTTCCTTATTTTCTTTCGTGGGTTGTTGTCGGTTTCGTCAGTTACATCTTGCTGAATCCATCCTTCGGCGTGATCAATAAGACGTTGGAACAGTTCCATTTTGCCCCGATCGACTGGTATAGTAAGCCGGGTTATTGGCCCGTTATTTTAACACTCACCTACTTATGGAAAAATGTCGGCTACACCGCCATCATCTTCTTCACGGGACTGTTGTCGATCGACAACAGCTATTATGAGGCTGCTTCCATAGACGGAGCTTCGCGATTACAACAAATTCGGAAGATCTCCATCCCGCTCATAACGCCATTAATAACGATGCTGTTCATGCTCAATGTGGGCCGTATATTCTACTCGGATTTCGGATTATTCTACTTCGTACCCCGGGATGCGGGAATGCTTTACGCGACGACAGACGTCGTGGATACGTATGTGTTCCGCTCACTACGCGTAGTCGGAGATTTGGGCATGGCGTCCGCCGCCAGCTTGTACCAAGCGGTTGTAGGTCTGGTTTTAGTCGTAACGACCAACTGGCTGGTCAGGAAATTTAATAAAGAGAATGCAATGTTCTAGGGAGGAGGGTGGCGGTGAATTCATCTATCAAGAAAAAGTCAGAAAATAACTGGCTAATCATTCTATTCTTTATTGTTCTATCCATCCTGTTCATCTATCCGATGCTATACGTCATTTCGGTCTCGCTCTCCTTCGATGGGGACATTGCCAAGTATGGCTACCAGCTGATTCCGGAACGCATTACGTTTATGGCGTATTCGTATATTTTCCAAACGCCGAAGGCGCTGATTCAATCCTATATGGTGACGATTTTTGTGACGGTAGTCGGAACCGTGTTAAGCTTGATACTCACTTCTTCCCTGGCGTATATTATGACTCGGAAGGATTACCGATATAGCAGAATCACAGGCTACTTCGTCTTCTTCACGCTGCTCTTTAATGTAGGATTGGTTCCGTCGTATATGGTTATGACCAGTGTTTTACACTTGCAGGATACGATTTGGGCCTTGATACTTCCTTATGGCGTCAGCGCTTGGTTTACGATGCTTATGAAGGGCTTTATGGATGGTTTACCTTTTGAAATTATTGAGTCGGCCAAAATCGATGGATCTTCCGAACTGAGCACCTTCGTGCGAATCGTTCTTCCGCTTTCTAAACCAGCCCTAGCTACAGTAGGCTTGTTCTATGCACTGGCTTACTGGAACGATTGGTGGCTTGCCATGCTGTATATCCAAGATGAGAATCTGATTCCGCTTCAATACTACTTGCAGCGAATCATGTCTAATATCGAGTTTTTGACGAAAAATATGCAAGCGGGTATCAGCATTGATATGAGTGCGATTCCAGCTGAATCTTCCCGTATGGGGATTGCCATTCTGGCAGCAGGCCCGATGTTGTTCGCTTTCCCTTTCTTCCAGAAATACTTGATCAAAGGATTGACAGTTGGCGCCGTTAAAGGCTAACTGAGTGTAAGTTCAATAATATTTGTCAATCCGAATCCGGATCGGATGATAATAAATGGCTTCATTTGTACCATTAGTACCATTTTGACCATGAAATCAGGAGGGTTCGATCATATGAAAAATAGAACAATTAAAGCGTTGTCCCCCGTTATTGTAAGTTGCGTGTCCCTTTCCATGCTGCTCAGCGCTTGCGGTTCCAGCAATAATAGTGCATCTCCTTCTCCAGCTAGTAGTGCGGCAGCAACACCTGCAAGCAGTGCAGCTGCAAGTCCAGCAGCAGCGGAGCTTAAGCCATATGAAATTACCTGGTATTTGCCGCAAGCCGTATTCCCGGATGCAAAGCTAGTTCAGGATGCGATGAGCAAAATCACCAAAGAGAAAATCAACGCAACCCTGAACATTCAACTGGTTGATTGGGGTACTTATGATCAGAAGATGCAAGCGATTGCAGCTTCTGGAGAGAAAGCGGATCTGATTTTCACATCCAACTGGACGAATGACTATTTGCAAAACGTAAATAAAGGGGCCTTCCTCGACATTACGGAACTGTTGCCTAAATACGGTCCAGACATTCTGAAGCAAGTTCCTCCATCTGCGTGGGATGCGGCGAAAGTAAAAGGCAAGCTGTACGGTATCATTAATACCCAAGTTCTGGCTCGTACACCAGGTCTGCTGATGAACAAAACGACCTTAGACAAATATGGATTTAAAGCCGATCAGTTCAAGACGTTGGCCGATTTGACGCCGTTTTTTGAAAAAGTAAAAGCGTCTGAGCCAGACAAATATCCATTCAGCTTAAAAGGTGATACGGATGTGATGGGTAACTACGGCAGTGCCATCGGGCTTGAATATTTTTCGCAAAAGAACCCGGGTGTAGTTCGCATCGACGATGCATCCTCCAAAGTTGTGAATTTGTATGAGACGAAGGAATTCACGGCCTTTTTGAAACAAATGCGCGAGTGGTACTCCAAAGGCATTATTCGCAAAGACGCAGCAACGATTAAAGATACGAACTCAGATGAATTGGCAGGCAAATACGTATCCTCCACGTTCACGGTTATCAATCCAGATTCGGCAGCCAACCAAGCACAACGCTTCGGTGGTGGTGAAGCGGCGAATGTAGCAGCTATCGAATTCTCTAAACCTTATATGAGCACAGGCTCCATTATAGCGACAATGACAGCGATCTCCCGCACATCCAAGGATCCAGCAAGAGCGATGATGTTCTACAACCTGATGTACTCCAATGCGGAACTATTCAATTTGATGAGCTTCGGTATTGAAGGTAAGCATTATACGAAGGTTTCTGATGGTTTGATCAAAAAAGTAGACAATGCCGGCTATTGGATGGATTCCGGTTGGGAATACGGCAACATGTTCAATTCGTTCCGTACAAGTGCAACGCAGCCGAAATGGTTCCCAGCAGGTCCTGATAAGAATGCAGCAGCGATTCCTTCTAAAATTCTTGGCTTCTCCTTTGATCCAAGTAACGTGAAGAGCGAATTGGCGCAAACCGTATCGGTTGTGGATGAATTCTACGCTGGATTGATCACGGGTATTGCTGATCCAGATGCTACACTGCCAACGATGAACGCGAAGTTGAAAAAAGCAGGCTTGGACAACATTCTTGCTGAAATGCAGAAACAAATTGATGCTTGGAAAGCTACGAAATAACCGATAGGGTTGAAATACAAAAATGGCGTGCAAACTGTCACCAGTTTGCACGCCATTACTTTATTCAGACGTAGAATTACTGCGATTCCGATCGCGGCCTGCGCGAATTTCCTCAAGAAATACGGGCCACCATTGTTGATGATCGGAGTTGGAATCCAGCTTAGGGAATTCCTCGCTGAGTTTATCCATGATTTCTTTGCCTTTTTTTCGCAAGTTATCCAAACTGCCGATTTCGGGAACAAGCCATTTCCTGCCGATTTGTGCATGCAGCACCTCATCAGCCCAATCGTAGTCTTGAACCATTTTGGCGAGCGCGTTGTCCGATTCCTTAGCAATGAACCATTCTAAACGCTTTCCTGTATCCTTGGGCATGAGTCCTTGTTCGATATACCAGAGCACAATATGGGCTTCCAATGGCTCAAATACCGTGTTGAGCAGCAGGCTTGTTTTGAAGGAAATCGGATAGGTATAAAAAGGAACCCCGTCTTGATAGAGGGCCACCTCGCCTAGCATAGAATGACGTGTTTCATCCCACAGCTGCCTGCTCATGTCTTGATAGTATTCCCAAGGTTTTCCTTTGGTTTTATAGATGATTGGCCCCATCCACTCGGGTACATCCATTTCCTTCAATCTTTTGTATAGAAGCGCGTAGGTCCTCTCGTCGGTTGGTCGATTTTCGTCTAAATAATACTTATCCAACTTGGCGCTCATATTGTCGGTATCCACGAATCGGGCATCGCGGCGTGGTTCGACCCTCATTTCGTAGTGCTGATCTGCATCAGTTCTAGGTATCGGAGGTGCCCAATCGTGAGGCTTTTCCAAATCACCAGCAATACCGCCTGCACCGTATAAAAAATACGTTAGATGCTGCTGCCACTTTTGAGCGGAAATACGATCATCTTCTGTTAAAGTCAATGCCTGAATCGCATGTTCACCCCAGACGAGCATTTCTTCTTCTTCCATCAGGATGATTCTGAGAACACGACAAGTAGGATGATCTACTAGAGGGTTAGTTTCCGCCAAGTGTTTACGAAGGGAGCGAATGAGTTCAGGTTTGGCTACGGCATAAATCCCTATTAGAAGTTCAAGCGTCGTCTCTGAACGAATGAGTTCGCCAAAGAAAGCTTCAAGCCTTTCATCAGGTACTGTATCGAGATGCAGTGGAGGTTCCCGCATTTCAATGATTCTTTTCCGCAGCATGCTGCTATGTTCGGCATCCAACCAAATATGCAGCCCGGAAGCACATTTCGCTTCCCACTCCGGAACATGAGCGATATGAGCAGCGTAAATTTGAGTCAATTGACTTTCAGCGTAAACATATCTCTTAAGCAAGCTTACATTGTGATCAACGTCATATCCGATTGTGCACGCCTTCTCATAGTCACAGATACCTGCTAATGGCAGCATCCCTAGGTTATTCATTTGTGTGCGTTCCATGTGAATGTACCCTCCCCGCTTTAATCATCACGAGCTCCTTAGGCTTCACTTCCCCAGAGATCTTCCCCGACTCCACTTGGAGATGAACAAGCTGCCCGTGCCATAATTCAGAGATACCTTTTAATTCCGGGTAACTATGGACCAACAATTCACCTTCTATGGTCTCACTCGTATCGTTGTAAAGTGTGTAAATCACACTCGACTCATCGTCGCTAGGAAACATGTTGCAGTGTAAGCCAGCTCTCAGCGTTGGATAAAGCGGCAGGGGCTTGCTGCTTTGGTAGTTGGCTTTATGCGCCTTCCAAATCTGTTTCCATTTTTTAATTAACGCTTTGTGCTCGGCATGATAAGGTAACCAACTACCGAATACATCCTGCCAGATCAGAATACCTGTCCCGTTGAAAATAGCCCGTTTAATCAGCAAATCCTTCCGAACGCCGACGTGCCAACGAGAAATGATGGGGGAGAAATGCTCCGTCATGACGTACCGGAAAGCATCCACCTCGGGCATGGATTCTCGGTTCTTGAATTGATTCCAGGAGCCGGTGATCAGCTTGATCTGATTCCTTTTCTTCGGACGGACTTCGGAACAGAAGACAAAGCTCGGCTTGACTTCGTTGATCGCTTCACGAAAACCGTCTGGCACGCTGTCCATCGTATCAAGGAAAACACCGTCGATGTCTGTTTCCCGAACCACTTCAACGATGCTGAAGGTAGACTGTTTAGGCGATTCGTCAAATCCAATGTCCCACGGCTTAAAAGGGAGGAACACTTTCACTCCACGACGGTGGAACTGCTCCACAAGTTCCTTTAGTCCTGTCATCCCACCCGGAAAGTCCTCGAAAAACTGCCACTGGTTACGGCGATCTACGCCTAGGCGCGGATATTGGTGCCACAGCAGAACGGAATCATAGCCGCCGAATGCCTCACCGTCCTCCAAAAACCGGTCAACCTCAATCTCATTCGTCTCGAAATTGTAGATTTCTTTGCTATATAAATAAGTGAAATGCTGAAGGAACGTGTCTTTGTACCAATACAGCTCAGGACGCTTATATTCCTCGAAGTTGATGGGTTCACGAGCTTCTTTGCGCCACTCACTGAAAAACTCCGTCCAACCATGATCAATAGCTGTAAATTTGATTTCCATCACATCAGCCAACACCTGATCGGGGCGAAGCAGGAATTGATGCTGCTGTAATTCCTTTAAAGTCGTCCAAGGCTTCATGTCCATGTTGCGATTCTGGACCCAGATGAACCAATTTTCGTTCAAATTGGGAAAAGCTAAGCTGAAGCCTTGCTGTTGGTTCGGGTGGAAGATGCCAAGGGGCATTGTGAATTCAACATGCATTTGAACAATGCTGCTGCCATCTCGCTTGGATTGTGGATTAGAAGGGAAGAAGTAATGATTGTCTTCGCCTTCTACCAGCTGAAGTTGAGCAAGATAAGGCATGCGCATGTAGATCTCGCGCGGACCCCATTCATCCCATTCGGCTGCGAGCTGAATCAAGAAACGGATCGATTGTTCCCCAAGATGATGCAGGAAAATCACTTTCGCGTATAGCGAGTTCTGACCGACCTCGGTCTTCAGCTCCACGGAAATCATCTCTTCCGTAAGATCGGAAACCGTATCAACCTTGCCAACCTTCCACTTGCTTGCGGGCAAGGAATGACCGCCCTCCACATCCATCACGAACAATTCACGTTGTTCAACTGACAACGACTCGCGGACAGGAATCGCATGATGCTTCACTGCACACAAGGTAAGGTGATCAGAAATCTGCAGCGTGAAGCCCATTTTTTCGTTTTCAATGGTGATGCGGCCAGTAGAATTATCTGTTCGTATCATGGTTAGCCTCCTTCACGCAGCGGAATCCGACCGTTTCACAGCGATTCAAGCCTTCGTTCAGCAATTGAAATTTCAAATGGAAATCGGTTGGATGAGGCCCGCCTTCAGCGTGCCAAGTATGCTGAGCTTTGTAATAGGAACCGCCGCGAAGGAAGGTGAATCGATGCTGCTCGTCATCCACGACATCGCTCACCCATTCCCATGTGTTGCCGCTCATGTCGAAGCAGCCGTACGGGCTAACGCCATCCGGATAAGCGTCAACAGGCTGCGTATCAATGCCCGCGGAATGACAGCGATCTGCAAGAAACGCCTTGCCCCACGGCCATTTCAATTTCTGATCTCCACCCGCCGCAAGCTGCCACTCGATCTCATTAGCAAGCCTGCTTCCGTAATGGGAAGCATAGGCCTCAGCATCACGCTGGCTTACCCAAATGACAGGGTGATGTTCTTTGCCAAAGGGAGGCACTTTGTCCACCCAATGCTTGAGAAAGTTGCTGTCATCCTCAGGCCAATAGCCGCTTTCTTCAAGAAACTTTTGAAATTGCAGATTGGTAACAGAGTATCGGTCTATATAAAAATCAGGTACGGTAACGAATCGAGGACCATGATCGCATTGGCAATCGCCTTCCATAATGCGGTGCTGTACGCGATATATGTAGGATGTGCCAGGGATGAATACTTGTTCACTGTACATCGAAGAATAAATCTGTGAAGCAGGTGCCATGGGAAGATTCTCTCCTTTAGGACATGAAATAATGATCAGCGGATAAATCATAAGTTGACAACAATCTTTAGAACCGTTTACAATCACAATCATATTTGATTAAACGGTTAACCACAAGGATAATTTTGGAGGATTGATGTTATGATGAGCACCTTTCAAGATTGGATAGATGCTGCCAGTCGGATGGGCACATACAAAGAAACCATTGTAGAGCGTGTGATCGAAGAGGATGCAGAATATTGGGCTATGTACATGGAAACGGAACTGCTGCCTGGTGAATGGGTGACAACGTATTTATGGTTAGGCTTCCCTAAGGGTGCGCATGCATATCCATCCGTTATGCACATTCATGGCGGGGGTGATCAGACCGTTAATCTTGATCATGTCCGGCATTGGGTGAATAGAGGCTATGTCGCATTAAGCTATGATTGGAAAGAAGAAATCAGCGGCCAGGAGAGATTTAGTGATTTAGCAAATATGCCACTTTCTGATATGGAAGATGAATATGACCCCTTGCAATCGGTCATGCTAACGAGAGTGTTACATGCTAAAAAAATGGTTACTTGGTTAAGCTTGCGTGAAGAGGTTGATTCTGAGCGGATTGGCGTATTTGGTATATCCAGAGGCGGCAGTATTACTTGGTTGCTGAATGCGTGGGACGATCGGCTGAAAGCTGTCGTTCCGATCTACGGCTGCGGTAAGCATTTGGCTCCCGGAAGGCTGAATCGTAACATCCGCAAATCGCATAGCTTAGAGGATACCTTCGAATGGAACCGCTTGTTGGATGGGGTGACGCTAGCGTCGCGCCAGCATGCACCTGTTCTGGCCATGACAGCTACCAATGATTATTGGGGTTGGATGGATGCTGTTTGYGAGGCAGCGGTACAAATACCGCAAGAAAACCGAGGCTTGTTTTTCGCGGCTAATCAGAATCATCAGCTCGACACATGGGCTGGGAAGACACTAGATCACTGGATGGATGTGCATGTAAGAGGTGGAGCACAGAAGCGGCAAACGCCGCGTGTCACATTCAGTCTGTCAACCACTTCAGGTTATGACAGATTACATGCGAATGTTATTTTAGATGCAGCATCAGAGCTTCCAGAAAAGCTCCGAATTTGTTGGTCTTGGTGGGACTTCAGCGAAGTACTTCCGCCGGGGAGATATTGGCATGTCGTGGAGATAGATGCTTCTGCAGAAGCCAGCACGGCGATTCCTGTCATCGATCTGCAAATAAGCGGTTACCTGTACGTAGATGCCATTTATGCCGATGGCGTCAAAATGAGTTCCTTCCCAGTTCGCTTCTCACCGGCTTATCTTGGTGTTAATCATACGATAGAGAAGACTAGCCATGTACTTGCCGATTTCTCCAAGGGGCTTGATGGGTGGAGTTGTCCTTTTATGCGGACAGAACCTTATGATGCTGATTTTCAATATACCATTGTTGAACATCCGCAAGGCGGCAAAGCCCTAGCTATGGATGAGCCTGAACTCCTATTTCAGCTTGCAACGAATAAACTTGTGGATCCGATGATGGCAAGGTTAAGTGATGCAAACAAACTTTGTATCCAGCTGTATAACGAGCAGCCTGGACAATGGAAAGTCACTTTGTTGTATCGTCCTGATCAAGCCGGGCAGCAAATTTGGACCCATGAGCTCACAGTGAATCCAGCAGGGTGGTCAGAATGCAAATTAGATCGCAACGCATTTCGCAGCGAGGAAGGCATGGAACTCCCCTATTGGGATAAGGCACATAGGATTGTTGTTTCCTTCCATGAAATGTCAGAGACAGCTCCATTCGGAAGCGCCGCAGTTGGGAAGACTTTATTCAATTAGGAAAAAAACATAGATTGACACCGTTTTCATATTAGGATATTCTAAGTTTACTAAATTGCTTAATCGGTTAATCACATTGGTTAATCGGTTAAGCAACGTAATGGCTCCGTAGATGCATTTGGAATCTTTGCAGGAGTTAGAAAGGGGTTGAATCCGATAGCATGAGTTCCAAATTGAAACAAATGTGGACTGACAAGGTACTTTACTTCATGCTTCTTCCTGGCTTGGTCTATTTTATTATCTTTCATGTATGGCCCATTATTGGGATGAAACTAGCCTTCTATGATTTTCGGATTATGGGGGATAACGTTTTTGTAGGATTCAAGTATTTCCGAGAATTATTCAGCACACCGATCTTTGCGCAAGTCATTCAAAATACATTAATCATCAGTGCGATGAAAATGTTTCTGATTTTTCCGATACCGATCATTTTCGCTTTAATGCTCAATGAGTTCATGAATGGTAAATTCCGTAAAACGGTGCAAGTCATCTCGTACTTGCCTCACTTTCTGTCTTGGGTCGTTATTGCGGGGATTTGGTTCGAGTTCCTTTCCAAGTCAACGGGTGCTGTCAATGCATTGATTCAAGCCTTTGGCTTCCCAGCACAAGACTTTCTAACCGACAAAGATTCGATCAGGTGGGTACTCGTCGCAAGTGAAGCTTGGCGCAACATTGGTTGGGATTCGATCATCTTCCTTGCTGCAATCCTTGGTATTAATCCAAGTCTTTATGAAGCCGCATATGTAGATGGCGCGAGTCGCTGGCATATAGTTACCCGCATCGTGCTTCCTCATCTCTTCGTTCCGATGGTGACCATCTTCATTCTTAACGTCGGTTTTATTATGAATGCGGGTCTCGATCAGGTGTTAAACTTCACCAACGATTCTGTTAATAGCAAGATCGATATCATCGATACCTATGTGTATCGGGTTGGTTTAATCAACGGCCAATACTCATTTGCCACTGCGGCGAATTTGTTCAAAAGTGCCATTGGCGTCACGCTAGTGCTCTCCACACATTTTATTTCCAAAAAACTCACCTCTAAAGGTGCTTGGTAAGGAGGCAGATTCATGGTAGGTAAAAAGTTTACCTTTCCCAAGTTGTTGATCGGGGCCATCCTATCCGTCCTCACGTTGACGATGTTTGTACCGATAATGAACATATTTGCAAGAGCATTCTCGAGCCCTGATAAAGTTCGCTTGATCCACGGCTATAACATTTGGCCAAAGGGCTTTTCCCTAATACACTTTGACGTCGTACTAAGCAATCCATTGATAGGCCGCGCGCTCTTGAATTCGTTGTTTATCACAATCGTAGGTGTATGTATCAGTGTATTCTTTACAACGATTACAGCCTATGTGTTGACTCGTAAGAACTTGGTCGGCAAAACACCACTTATGATCTTTCTCATTATTATCATGATTTTCGAGCCTGGGATCGTTCAGGAATATATGGTGATCAAAGACCTTCATTTGCTTGACAATATCTGGGTCATGGTCATTTATCGAACAATTAACGTGTTCTACCTCATCATTATGATGCGGTTCATTGAGGAGATTCCTGAAGCATTGTTGGAAGCAGCTAAGATTGACGGGGCTGGACATTTGCGGACGTTTACCCAGATTGTATTGCCGCTTTCCCGTGTCCCCCTGCTAACAATCGGCATGTTCTATTTCGTAGCTAGATGGAATGAATTTTTTAAATCGAGTATTTTCCTCTCCAGTCGTGATAATACGGTTCTACAGGTACTGCTCAGACAGTTCATTGTTGAAGGAGATACCTCAGCTTTGGTTGGCGCGGCCAATCTAATGAAGAATAACAACATTGCCCAACTCGATGTCTCTGCACTAAAGGCGGCTACAATTGTAATCGCGATGGTCCCGATTCTTTTGCTCTATCCCGTTATTCTGAGGCATTTCGCTAAAGGAGTAATGGAGGGCGGTATTAAAGAATAGATGCACTACAAGATCACCATTTAAGCTTATGCTTTCGATGCCATTTTTCTGGCGAAAAACTTTCTAGGAGGAATTACGATGAAAAAAGTGCTACTAACGTCCGTTGCGGCGCTCATGATGCTGACAACTGCATGCGGTACGAAGAAAGAACCTGTAGAAACAACTTCACCTGCGGCTACAAATGCAGCGGCTCAAGGCCCAGTCACACTTAATGTTGTGGCAAAAGATTTCCCAGCTGATGATCCTAACGCTCAGAAGCTAGTTAAAGGCATCGAAGAAGGTATGAAAGCAGAAGGCAAAAACATTAAGCTGAATATCGTGCCTGTGCAAAGCGGTACGTACTCCGAGAAACTGGGTCTTTTATTGCAAAGCGGGAACATTCCTGACTTGATCTATTTMCAAGGCGGAGACTATCAATTTGCAGTGACACAGAAGATTCTAACGGACTTGACGCCTTACATCGAGAAGTCCACGAATGTGAAAGCTTCTATGACTGATTTTAATAAAGAAAGAATGAAGAACTATCCGTACCTCCTATGGCTTTCACCGATTAACACGCCAGTTCCTGTGGTGCGTCAAGATTGGTTAGATAAAACAACATCAGGAAAAGAAGTGCTGGCGAATCCAACGATCGATAAATACTACGCGTTTTTGAAAGAAGTTAAAGATAAGAACGGTGCGAAATTTGCGTATACGACTGCTGGTAACCTAGACGAGCTAGATGTGATTTTTGCCCAAGCTTTCGGCTTGACATCCACATGGCTTAAAGGTGCAGACGGCAAGTATGCTTACAGCAGAACAACGGCTGCCGAGAAAGAGAAGTTGGCTTTCTATGCGAAGCTTTACAAAGAAGGCTTGCTTGATCCGGAATATTTGACGAAAAAGTTCGATACCAAAGAAAAAGCGTTCTATGACGGACAAGCTGCAGTTGTTGCAGGTACACAAGGTAAAGTCGTCGATATCTATAATACGAAAATGATAGGTCAAAATGGTGCGAATGCGAAAATTACGCCTCTTCCACCAGCAAAAGGGAAGGCGCAAGGCTACTTGCCGGTTGATATCAGCAAAGAAAGCCGCGGCTTCGCGATCTCCGCGAATTCCAAGAACAAAGATGCTGCTTTCTCCGTACTTGAGTTCATGGCTTCTACCAAAGGACAAATGCTGGACAAGCTTGGTGTAGAAGGTCAAGAGTACACAATCGTTGATAACAAAATCAAATTAACGGATAAATTTGCTTCTTGGTTCCCGCACTTCGTAGAGTCCACAGTTAATTTCAAACCGGACAAAGCGTTTGATCCAAGCACGCCTTACCTATCAGCTCCAGCTATGAAGTCTTTGGAAATGTTCACTTCCATGTCAACCAAAGATAATGCGTTCATTATGCCGGCGGAGTTGGCTGCGAAATGGGATGCAGCGCTTGCGTTGTACAAGGGCTTTGCTGCAGATGTGGTAACGGGTAAGAAAACAGTAGCTGATTTCGATAAATTTGTAGAGTCATGGAACGCTGCTGGCGGTAAAGAAGTAACCGAGTACGCAAATAAAACGGTTAAATAAAAGATTAGTAAATAGATGAAGTAAATAGAACTGCAAAGTGTGGGGCAGGGATGCCTCACACTCCCTGTAGAGGGAGTGGAGAGATAAATGATTTCTTTTGCTGAGAGAGTCAAAGGTGTCGTGTTCGGTACGGCTTATGGCGATGCCATGGGAGCTGTTGTTGAGAAGTTAACGTTTGGTGAAATTAAAAGCAGGTATGGCCGAGTAGATACAACGATGACAAAGTGGTGGAAAGCCGATTGGCCGGAAGCTGCGAGGCTTGGACGAATGAGAGGCGAAGGGATCGTCACAGACGATACATTAATGACGCTTGCTCTGATGAATGTTTATTGCACGGAACAGCGTCACTTGGACGCTTATGATCTTGCCAATGAATTCGTGAAGGAAATTGCCTTCCGACCTAGATATATTCCGGAGTTTGGTAAAGAGGCTTTAATTATGGATAGACTCTTCTATCCGGAGAAGCACATTTTCAACCGCCATGTATTAGCCAATTGCGAACCGCGCGAAGGCGGTTATGGCAATATGGTCAACTGCGGTGCAGCAATGTATATTGCGCCAATGGGTATTGTTAACGCATGTAATCCGAAGGCAGCTTATGATGAAGCGATTCTTTTTGCCTCGGGGCATCAAGTGAGTTATGGCTTAGAAGCAGCTGGCGTAATGGCTGCCTGTGTAGCCAAAGCGTTTGAGCCGGAAGCTACCGTCGAAGATATCGTAAATACAGCTCTGCTCTATGCCAAAGATGGCACTAAAAGGGCCATTCAAGATATCTGTGAAGCGGCTAATGAACTGAAACACGTGAAAGAAGATCGCGATAAAGTCGTAACCCGTTTCCATGAAGTTATTCGCAATTATTCACCTATGGGCGACGATGTGACGCGCAGCATTGATAAAGTGGGTATTCCATCCAATCATTATACACCTAGCCGTTTGTTCGCGATTGAAGAACTGCCGCTAGCATTAGCTTATATCGTTTTACATGATGGAAATTTATTGGAAGCCGTTAAAGATGGTGTCAGCTCTGGCCGCGATACAGATTCGATTGGTGTCATGATCGGTGCCATACTCGGCGGTATGCAAGGCGTTGCAGCGATCCCTGAGACGGAGATTGCCGTACTGGAATCCGCGAATAAGCAAGACATCGCGCAGAATTGCGATCGATTTGCAGAGGCAGCTAGAACCATTATCGTTCAAGATTTAGAAATGAATGCACGTAGACAAGAACAATTAATGTTGAAATAAGAAAGGCGGTGTTTAGTTTGATTCCATCAAATTATTTGGAGAAGTTGTATGCTGGTTACCTAGGCATGAACATTGGCATCAGGCTGGGTGCACCGGTTGAGCCAACGATTTGGACATATGAAAGAATTAAAAATACGTATGGTGAAATTACGGATTATGTGAAGGATTTCATTAATTTCGCAGCTGATGATGATGCGAATGGTCCTTATTATTTTCTAAGAGCACTTTATGATGATGCCAAAGATCGCGATATTACACCGAATGATGTAGCTCGTGCTTGGTTGAACTATACACGTGAAGGCATCGGTATGTTCTGGTGGGGCGGTTATGGGATCAGTACCGAGCATACGGCTTATATCAATTTGAAAAAAGGCGTTCCAGCTCCTCAGTCAGGTTCCATCGAGCAAAATGGCCAACTCATGGCTGAACAAATCGGCGGTCAAATTTTCATTGATACGTGGGGCTTGGTTAACCCAGGCAATCCAAAGAAAGCGGCTGATTTCGGAGAAGCTGCAGCACGCGTTTCCCATGATGGCGAAGGCGTATATGGAGCTAGATTTTTCTGTGCGGCAATTGCTGCCGCTTTTGAAACAAATGATGTTAATGCGATTATCGAGGCAGGGCTGGCTCAAGTTCCAGCAGAGTCTACGTATAACAGAGTAGCGAGAGCTGTGTTGAAATTCCATGCTGAAAAGCCAGGCGATTTCAGAGCTTGCCGCGATATGCTTGAGCGTGATTGGGGCTACGATAAATATAGAGGCGTCTGCCACATGATTCCGAACGCGGGCGTATGTATTTTGTCTATGATTTATGGTCAAGGGGACTTCAACCATACCGTTGAAATTGCTACCATGTGCGGCTGGGATACGGACTGTAATGCAGGTAATGTAGGTACGGTTCTAGGGGTAGCTGCCGGGATCGCGGGGATTGCGGATAAATATCGGAAGCCCATCAATGATTCCATTGTGATGTCAGGTATTTCTGGCTACTTAAACATCTTGGATATTCCAACGTATGCGAAAGAGCTTGCCATTCTTGGTTATCGTCTAGCGGGTGAGCCTTGTCCGCAGGATTTAAAAGATAGCTTCATCGAAGATGAAATCTATTTCGATTTCGAGCTGCCAGGTTCCACGCATAATATTCGGATTTCGGATCCGTTCTTATGTCAGGCTAAGCATTCAACAGAGAAAGCTTTTCAAGGAACGGGCTCTCTCGAAGTGGTGTTTGACCGCATGACGCGCGGCGAGAAATCGAAAATTTTCTATAAACCATTTTATACACGTCAAGATTTTAGTGATGAGCGATATTCGCCAGTGTTCTCGCCGAAAGCTTTCTCTGGTCAAACGGTTTCTATGGAAATCTTTCTTGATCAATGGGGCGGGAATGAAACGATGGGGATTGCCCCCTATATTCGACTTGCTAACAGCAAGAAGGAAATTCTGCAAGGCTATGTGAAGCTTGTGAATGAAGAATGGCTTCACGTTGAATTCCAGATTCCTGACTCTGAAGGTGAACTGATCGACGAAGTAGGTATCGTATTGGAAGCTTATTCGACACGCAAACCGAAAAGTCTAGGACGTATTTTCATTGATCAGTTTAGAATTCATGGCAAATCCGACTATTCAATTGACTTTAGAAAGCAATCGATCGATTTTGGCTGCATCACACCGTTTGCTCACAACTTGGGAGCTTGGAGTATTGAGAATGGCGCGATGTATCTGATGACGGCAGAAACGGCTGAAGCGTATACGGGCGCGTACTTCTCCAAGGATTATAGCTTTAGCGTAAATATGAAACCTCATGCGGGTGATTCCCATTTGGCAGCCGTTCGTGTGCAAGGTGCAATGCGCGGTTATCACGTTGGATTCGACGGCGAGAATGAAGTTTCATTCTATATCAATGATTTTGGGTACAAAAAGGTAACGAGCGTTTCTTATCCTTGGAAGCATGATCAAGATTATGTTTTCAAAGTGACTGTACAAGGAAGTACAATTACACTATATATTAATGAAAAAGAAGTGTTAAAGCATACCGATAACACGTTTGAATATGGTATGTTTGGTGTTAGTGCAATTACTGCGGCAAGGACATCTTATAGCAACATGAGATTAACAGAGATTTAGTAAGATGACACCGCTGAGATGGTTGCTGATAGAAGCCCATTTCAGCGGTTTCCCTTATGCTGTCAGCCAATTGATAAATAATTGAGAAATTCGGTTGCGAATTGGGGATGGGATGAGAACATGGTTCGAGAGAAAAAGCCTACATTAAAAGAAATTGCCGAGCTAGCGGGTGTAACCAAAGCGACGGTTTCCATGGTGCTGAATAATACAGGAAGAGTCAGTCAAGAGCTGCGGGAAAAAGTGAAGCGAATTGCCGATGAGCTTGATTACCGTCCCAATGTTATTGCTCAAGGCTTGGCTCGTCAGCACATGAAGCTGATTGGCATGGTCATCCCTTCCTTTCATGATGACTTTAGTCATGAGGTGTTTTTGGGTATAGAAAATTACGCCAAAGAGCGTGGCTATAAAATTTTGGTAGGTCTCACGAACAATGAAGGCGAAGCAGAAGACAGCATTATTGAAGAATTTTTGCAGCTGAATAGTGCGGGTCTGATTATCCATCCTTCTCCGAATGTTGATAGTAATGAGCGCATGTATCGTAAGCTTCAGCAAGAGAAGGTTCCTTTTGCTTTCTATACGCGCTATCCCATAGATGGAAATACCGATTATAACCGCGTACTCTGTGACGATGTTCTTGGAGGCCGATTAGCTACTCAGCATTTAGTTGAAAAAGGTCACAGGCGGATTGCCTTTTATACCAATCGCTATGTGAAAAATACGAATGACTCCATCAATAAGAAAAAGGGTTATGAATTGGCGCATCAAGATGCTGGGCTGCCCGTTGATCCTCAGCTTGCGGTAAGCTCAGAGATGTTCTCGGACGAGCGTCCGATCAGCGACTGGGTGCGCGAGCAACAAGTAACCGCCATCTTCGTTTCAACGGATTATTCAGCGATAAATATCATGGAGAAGCTTCAAAATAGCGGCATTCGGATTCCAGAGGATGTTGCGATTGTAGGTTACGATGATATTCGCATGGCTAAATTATGTACACCTAAGCTGACAACGGTCCGAGTGCCCAAGAAGGAAATCGGAATGAAGACAGCGGAGATGGTATTGTCCATGATTGAGCATCCGATATTGCGGCACAAACATGAAATGATCGAGACGCCAGAGCTCGTGGTCAGAAGGAGCAGTTAAGCTTATGGAAACGAAATTTGTACGAAACCGCGTTGAAAAGGTTAGACGTTCTACGCTCATTGTTCCTGGCAATGTGGAACGGTTTATTCAGAAAGCAGTAACGCGCGGTGCGGACACGGTACAGCTTGATTTAGAAGATAGTGTTCCTTACGATCAGAAGGAGATTGGCCGTCAGATGGTGCGTGAGGCACTGAACACGCTGCCGTTATCTTCGACACAAATCAATGTTCGTATGAACAATGAGCCGGAGATGTGGTTGAAGGATTTAACCTGTTGTGTAGCCCCGCGGCTGCACAGTGTGACCATTCCTAAAGTTGAAGATGTCGATATCATTCGTGACGTTGAAGCGAAGCTGACGGATTTGGAGCGGGAACGCGGCTTGTCCGAAGGCCATACAGAAATATCAATCCTGATTGAATCAGCATTAGGACTGTCTCGATTAGGTGAATTGCTTGCTGCAAGTGATCGCATTAGCACGGTGACGCTTGGCAATGAAGATTTCTGTCTGGATTTGGGGATTGAGGCCTCATCGACAGGAGAGGAGCTCTTTCCCTATTATGCTCAGGTTGTTTTACAAGCACGAATTCATCAGGTGATGCCGCTTGGTTTCGTATCCTCGATTGCAGATTTTCGTAATTTAGATAACTTCAGGCGCTTAGCTGAGAAGAGTAAGCAACTCGGATTTATGGGCAGCTCCTGTATTCATCCAGATCAAGTGGCGATTCTGAACGAGGTATACACCCCGAGGCAGGAAGAGTTAGATAAGGCTATGGGAATTGTACAAGCTTATGAAGAAGCACAGCAGCAGGGCAGATCGTCCTGTTCTTATATGGGTAAAATGATTGATCCACCCGTTTATTTGCGGGCGCAATTCTTACTGAAACGCAAAACGATTCTGGTAGGCAAGGAGTGAATAGCAGATGAACAAAGCTCTTCATCGTATGTTGAATCCGATCTCAATCGCCGTCGTCGGTGCCAGCGAGAAAATGAATTACGGCGGCAGATTAATGAAAAATTTGCTGACGCAAGGTTATGCGGGGAAATTATTTCCCGTTAATCCAACGAGCAAAGAAATATTCGGTGTACCTTGTTACGCTTCTATTAGTGAGATTACTGCAGATATCGATCTAGCCGTCATTATTGTAAAAGCCGAGGCGATCGCGTCCTTGTTAGCGCAATGTGAGGCTAAGCAAGTTGGTTCTGTCTTAATTATCAGTGCCGGATTTAGAGAGGCAGGAACAGAGGAGGGCGAAAAGCGCGAGCGTTTGCTAACCGCATGGTCGGATCGCACAGGCATTCCAATCTGCGGACCTAACTGCTTGGGAATCAGCTCTAGCACAGCTCACATGTGGGCGAGCTCTGCTTCCTCCATTGGTGAAAAGAAGCGTGTCGGCGGATCTGTCGGACTAATTTCGCATAGCGGAGCTACGGCATTCGGTCCATTGCTCAATCGTGCTAATGATTACGGTGTTGGTTACCGCTACATCGTTTCGACTGGTAATGAAGCAAGTGTCTCGATGACACAGTTTGCAGATTTCATGCTGGACGATCCCGATGTGAAGGCAGTCGGACTGTTTATTGAAGGCATCAAAGACGGGAAAGCCTTCGCTAAGCTGGCTGATAAAGCGCTTAAGCTGAAGAAACCGATTATTACCTTGAAGATCGGTGAATCGGCTGTCGGACAAAAAGCAGCAGCTAGTCACACCGCGTCGATGACAGGTGACCAGCAAGTGTTTGATGCGTTCTGCCGTCAAAAAGGCATCCTGGCCGCGAAGGATTACGAAGAGTTTATCGCGCTTGTGAAAAGCAGTGAATATAGCAAACCGCTTACTGGGCGCCGATTCGCGGTATTATCGCATTCCGGCGGCATTGGCGGGTTCGTTGGCGACAAAATGGGCGCCGAGGGGCTCAGCGTACCACAACTTCAGGCGGATACAGTTTCGCGCATTGATACGCTTCTTACTGGATTCGGGACGGCGAATAATCCGCTCGATTTGTCGGGTACGATGCAAACCGAACAAATTCTCGACATTCATGCTGCACTTGAAGGTGAGGCGGATTTGAACGGGATTGTGTACGCCACGCATGGTAAAGCTCCGTTAACAGAACGTCTAGGTGCACTAGACCGTTCATCGAATAAGCCGTTGTACTGGTTGTGGACAGGAAGTCTAGAAGATCCAGAATTGCAAGCTGTTAAGAAGCTTCCAATTCCGCTCTTCTTTAATCCGAAGCAATTAGCGTCCACGTTAACGCGATTAGTCGAGTTTTACGAACGTTCCCGTGATGCTGAGTTAAGTGGTAGTAAAACTGTTAATAGCCGTACGACAACGGATGGCGCGGCGCAATTGCAGGAATTTGCGAAGCAGACAAGTTCTTTAACGCTGACCGAGATCGAAGGTAAGCAGGTGCTTCAATCGGTCGGTATTTCCGTTCCAGAGAATTACTTCTTAGCAGTTGATGGCGATATTGCTTCCTTCTTAACCACAATTCCATTCGATGGCAAACGCTATGTGGCGAAGCTAGTGTCACGAACGATTACACATAAAAGCGATAGCGGTGGCGTAGCTTTGAACCTGAAGCAGCCGGAACAAGTACGGGAATTCTTTGAACGCCGTATTCAGCACAGTACTGATGACGCAGCTGATGTGGATGGGATGCTTTTAGAGGAAATGGTCGGAGATAAAGTGGAATTGATCTTAGGGTCGACCAATGACCCGATCTTCGGACCCGTCGTTCTGATCGGACTTGGCGGTGTGCTTACTGAGCTATTCCAGCTCGTGACCTGGCGTGTGGCTCCGTTCGACAAAGAAGAAGCTAAGCGAATGCTCGGCGAGATTAAGGGACTTCTGACGTATCTGCAAGGCTTCCGCAACATGCCAGAGACAGATATGGATGCCTTACTTCAAACCTTGGAAACCTTCTCTTACTGGGTATATGATCAGCAGGATACGATTGAAAGTGTAGAGATTAATCCGCTTGCTGTTTTACCAAAAGGTGAAGGTGTGAACGCACTCGACTGTGTCATTACCTTGAAGTCCGGGGCGGAGCAAGAGATATACAGCGAAATCTAGGGGGTGTAACATGCAGACAAAAACTGCGAAAATCGTCGTGGTCGGCAGCATTAATATCGATCTCGTCGTGAAGTCTGAACACATTCCGGTCGCCGGTGAGACCGTGACGGGGCAGGAATTCGTCATGATCCCTGGTGGAAAAGGTGCGAACCAAGCAGTTGCTGCCGCGAGACTAGGAGCACACGTTGAAATGGTTGGCTGTGTGGGCGGCGACCCGTTCGGGAAACAAATGCTGGAGCAATTAGCCAATGAAGGCGTAGGAACTTCGTACGTTTTGACAGATTCTCAGCAAACGACTGGTGTGGCGCTCATTCAAGTACAAGATGGGGAAAACCGGATTACGGTTGTCCCTGGCGCAAATGCCAGTGTGACACCTGAGCATGTGGAGCGTGCAAAAGATGTGTTTATTGGCGCGGATATCTTGCTTGTTCAACTCGAGATTCCGCAAGAGACGGTAATGCGAGCAGTTCAACTTGCCAAAAGCCATGGCGTGAAGGTGATCTTGAACCCTGCTCCAGCGGCAGTGCTGCCGGATGAGATTTGGCCGTTTGTCGATTTGGTTACCCCCAATGAGACAGAGGCCGCGATTCTGACTTCTGGACAGGCAGCGGGTGCAGATCAGGAATCCTTGGCAATTATGGACGTCCTGCGGAGCCTGACGAAGACCGATGTCATCATTACTCAAGGGGAAAAAGGAGTTTCCTATTACCTGAATGATGCGGCAGGATCCTATCCTGCCTATCGTGTGAACGTGGTAGACACAACGGCCGCTGGTGATTCCTTCAATGCCGCCTTAGCGGTATGGCATGGAGAAGGTTACACCCTAGAGCAATCGATCGCCTATGCGGCGAAAGTAGGCGCACTGACCGTATCTCGTTTCGGCGCTCAAACCTCACTGCCGACACGACAAGATGTGGAGTCATTTGAGGGCAGCTTTAACAAGTAGATTAAACAAGTAAAATGAAACGAACTGAACCAGCAGACCTCGCGTTTGCTGGTTTTTTGTACTGGAAGTGGGGTGGTAATGGGTTGGAGGTTAGTTATGGAATGTGAAATAGTTGTTAATGGTTGTGTAGTTAGATGGTCCAGATTCCCTATATATACAACTTAAATAATGGGGACAGCGTCAAATTAGTATGAAAAGTAGGAGGTACACCCTATGTTCCGAAAAAGAAAGATATGGCTCATAATCATCATGTCAGTCTTGTTGATCTATCTGTTGTTTTTTCCTTTTCCAACGGCTGAATTAACCGTTAGAAGGCATATTTTCTTTTCGTTACATCCTATCAAGGCTATTAATGCACAGGTAACAAAGACTGGCAGCACTTCGTTTGGCGGGGCCAACTTGTATGACGTTAGCGAAGTATCGCGATCCTTTATTTGGGTGAAGAAGAATTGGTTAGGCTATCGTGTGATTGCGGACGGAACTGGACCATAGCGTGTAGAGGGGATTCAAAAACCCGTGTACTATGAAGAGAAAGAACTTCATGTATCGGTTAGTATAGGCGTTAGTATCTATCCACAAGATGGGGATGACATCCAAAGCTTGACGAAGCATGCGGATACCGCGATGTACAATGCGAAAGAGAGCGGCAGAAATAATCATTAGCCTGAAATTTAAAGCAGCCCTCCCCGACAAGGGAAGGACTGCTTTTTTCGTTAGCTTGATAGGCATTTCACGATGCGAACGTGATAGAATAGAATGGATTCGTATTGTGAAAAGCATGAAATCCGAGGAATTATAAGGAGAACCAAACGTGAATATAGATATGAAGAACTTAGTAGCAGTAACAGAAAAATTGGAGCAATCCGGCATTAGTTACTCCTTAGGTGGAAGTGGATTAATGCTAAGCTTGGGTTTAACAAACACGGTAGGTGACTGGGATGTCATGGTTGAAGACCCGAAAGATCGTGTGATGAATGCTTTACAGTACGATAAAGTGGAAGAAATCATCAGT
This sequence comes from Paenibacillus sp. P4_A9, assembly GCF_056402415.1. Classification (NCBI taxonomy): domain Bacteria; kingdom Bacillati; phylum Bacillota; class Bacilli; order Caryophanales; family Paenibacillaceae; genus Paenibacillus; species Paenibacillus sp. P4_A9. Next base: position 57,496 of record NZ_JBFUHL010000023.1, on the reverse strand, counting down.
GGGGACTATCCATTTGGAACTGCATATAAGCTCGTCGTTCATAGTCATGCACCTCAAGTGGAAATCATCGGCGGGCTCTCGATCTATACCAATAAAGGTCTGTGCAGGCTGCCTTCCATTCCTAGCACCACTTGGAACGGCATTCACGTTGGCAGTCCTGAAGTCTGGTATGTTGCTTATTCGCTTATGAAAAGGATGGAAAAGGCAGCCTTATTGCTTTCTTATTTGAAAGAAGCCGGTGTTAAGAGAGAAATTATTAACATACTGATGAATGAGCCGCTCCMTGATGAATTATTGGTTGAAATCAGGTCGCTTATTGAAACTTAAAAGGACGAAACCATGGAAAATAAAATCACAATACAGGCGTTAAAGTATGGAAATCTCCTACATTATGAATGGGACACAACCTTATTAGAAAAGACGGATTCACACATCGTTGTGTTGGGTGAATACGGCAGGCAGCTTCATCATTATACGAAGCAAAAAATATTTACGGTCGAAAATTGGACCCTTGAATTTTTCTCGTTTGATTCTTGGTTTACGGTTAGTGCTGATGTCGTTGACGGTAAATTCGAACAATTTTATTGCAACATTAACCAGCCAGCAGTGATGAGGGGGAACACGGTTTCTTTTGTAGATTTGGATCTAGATTATGTGCAGAGGAACGGTGTTTGGCAGGTTGTTGATGAAGATGAGTTCGTGACCCATGCGATTAAATTTGGATATCCAGATGATCTCATCCATCAAGCCGAGCAAGAGTTAGTGGCCTTAAAGGACAAGGTTAGGTCGAAGGAATTCCCATTTGATGGCTATCTCGAAAAGTTTATGGATTGTATTCCAAGGTAATGAAAGCAGTAAGGCAATGGGAGACGAACGAATAAGTGAGAGATGCCGCGGATATGAGGTTTTCAAAGGCACTGATCGTAACCGGTTGAACAAACCACAAAATGGCATAATTAGGTCTTTATTTGGCAAGGGATCGGTTATAATGGATATATACTGACTTGCTTGGAGGTTACTGCGATATGACAATTCTGACTTTTCTTATTGTTGGATGGATATTAAGTTGGTTTAAATTCGAAAGATTGATCATTCAAGCTTTTAAGGAGCTATTTAATAAAGAAATAACCAAGGCATCTTACTATTTTTTGTTTTTTGCTGTAGGCGTATTTGGAGATGTGGTATTACTGATCCAAGGTGCGTACTATGACTATTTTTTACATAAATAATGCAGCGTACGAAGTTGCTTGAGCTTAATACTTGACGTAAAAGGAAGAAAGCCATCCTCAAAAGGATGGCTTTTTCCACGTGCGCTGATACTACTTCGTTTTCTTCTTCAGCTTGCTAACCAGTTTATTCGAAGCCTTTCCATTCCCACCGACAGCGTGTTGCTGTTTAGTTCCAGGGCTTTCGATAGCAGAGTTAGTCCCACTCGTGCTGTACTTTCCAGCGCCACTGGCCACTTGAGTGGCTGAAGCGTTAGCTGCACGCTTAGGGAGCTTAACGATTTGTTCATTAATGACGACGATGATCTCTTTGCCCTTACGACGAATTTCGGATAGGTTTTTGCTATCATGAAATCTGCCCTTGGTGCTCTTTACTAATTTGTTCTTCGCTTTACCGCCTGCCCCGACGCTTTGCTGTTGCTGACTATGCGGCGATTTAATAGCGGCGTTACTGCCAGCTGCGCTGCTCCGGCCTGCACCACTAGCGAGCTGCGTCGTGTTAGGGGCATTCGTAAATTGATGGTTGATGACGAAAACCAGTCTATCAATGCCATGAAGCGGCGATTGCGTAATGATGCGTTTTTTCCCTTTTTCAATAATAATTGTGAGACGGTCTGATTTCATAGCCATACAGAACCTCCCCATAGGTGATTTCTCTTAAGTATATGTCTGTTGGACAAATTGGTAAGGGATAGCGGCTGAGTGGGTGGAAAAGATGTGTGAGCTATACGCCTATGTAAACTGCCAAGTGCCGAGGTCTTTACGTCGATACACACTGAGCATGAGACCGATGGCTATGAAGTGAAAAATGACGAGCGTACCGTTAAAGCTTATAAAAGGAAGTTGGAACGTGCTATATGGAGCTAGTCCCATAGACATGAGCATGCTCCACACATACTGTGTAGCAAGCATGGTCAGCAGGCAAGAGACTAACGCTTTTCCATATGGATCTCTCACCTTTCGAGAAATGCCAAGCATTTGCTGGACGAATAGTGATACGACGATCACTATCGCAATACCAGCCCCCCAGCCGAAACAATAGATAAGAAAAGGGAACATCATTTCAGATTGCAATACAGGTAACGTGTTAAAGGGCGCTCCAAAGCCATGACCCCACCAACCAGCGGAGTGCATCGCTATTTTGGACTGTGCGAGTAGATAATTCATACCTTGCTGATCATCATTTGGATTGAGAAAAGCGAGTAGACGTTTTATTTTATATAGACTATATAGGAACCAACCAACGGTAGCGATAAGCAGACTACAATGGGCAACGAGGATGGTTCGCTTCATTTTCAAAACGAGTAACAAGGTCATAGATCCCATAAAGAATAGAACGAAATTCGCTATAGAATGTGTTTTTAAAATGAAGAAACTGGGCAACCAGATGGTTCCTACGTTGATCCAACTCCTACGAGCGAATGCACGGAGGAAGGATTCGTTAGCAACGATCCGAGGTGGTGTGCTCCAAATACCAGCTAATGCGATGAGAAGAAAGTAGGGGGAGATCGCAGGGATATTTATTTGAAAGCCCCCCACTCTCACATATCCGCCAATTCCATTCATCGTGTTATTCCCAGTTAATAAAACGTAGCTAAGTAACATTATTGTAGCCACATAGAGTCCCCACGAGTACCTTGCTAACTTGCTATAGTTATTAAAGCCAATCATCAGCATCAAGCATGAGCCTATGCACAAATAAACGATCTGTTTCTGCCCTATGGTATTGGATAAAGCAGCTTGAACAGAAAATATGGCTACCAAACCGAGTGACATAAGAAGAACGACTATGACAAGCAATCCCCAGTTAAATCGAGGCCGATGGGCCTGATGAAACTGCTGCCCGATGACATCAGGAGTTCCCATTTGAGCGATCGACTCCTTAACAGCCGCATCCAAATCAATTCCAGCACCCAGCTTCTCCTCAATTAACTCCTGCAAATGACTTTCCAGCTCCAGACGAACTTCTGCATGCACTTCTTTCGCTTTAATTTCACGACAAACTTGTTTTAAGAACGTAGTGACCTCCTCATGCTGACGAAAGTTACTCATACGCCACCCTCCCCTAGAACACGATCAACGGTATTGCGAAAGAGAGACCATTCTTGTTTCTTCACCTTGAGCTCGCCTTTGCCGGCCTTCGTTAGGCGATAATTCTTACGCTTCCGTCCCTCTTTCTCATTCCAATAAGCTTCAACAAAACCCTCAGATTCCAATGTGTGCAAAATAGGATAGAGCGTACCCTCCTTCAACGTGAACACGCCATCGGAGTGTTTTTCCATCTCTTTGGTCATCTCGTACCCGTACATGTCCTTACGATCCAAAAGGGTAAGAATCAGGATGACTGTACTTCCTTTCATGAGTTCTTTACTGATTTTCATGGATACATGGGGCTCCTTTCATAACTATAGAATTACGATGCATCGATTATCTATGTATAGTATAAAACAAAAGGAAGGAATTTACAATATTTTGCTGTTATCTAAAAATAGCGCTGCGACATCACTTTATTTATCTCTGAATCCGATTCATAAGGGGATTAAGGTGATGGCACAACTCTATTTTCTTCACGGAGAAAGTTGACGTTACCACGCAAAAACTAAGCACCTCATAGCCTTCAATGAAAATGAGTGTTAAAAAATGTAAAATAATAGTATATTGATTAGTACCTTAACACGGATTACTAGGAGGTAACGATGGCCTACACACGTTTGATTGTTTTGGTGATGGTGTTTGAAGTACTCATCACGGCTGTAATTGGTCTTGGCATTTATGCTGGATTTTCCGTATTTCCATATTCTCAGTCGCCATTAACGTCTACTGGTTCGTCAATGGGGACTGGCGGGTTTAACGCAACGATTCCATTATATATGCCGTCACTCACGGATCTGAAAATCCCATACACGTATCTTCAGGTCGGGGCACAGGTATGGGGAATCTTGGCATTCCTAGTATCGGCGGCTTTAATGGGATTACAAAGTTTTGTCCGAGGAATGTACCTCGGCGGTCTGAAAGGGTGGGTTCTGAATCGAAAAATAGTTCCGTTGATCGCTTGTGGACGCAGGTATTTCGGCGATATGATCGCATGGTCGATCTTTCAAAGCGTGGCAGGCGTGTTGACTGTTTTCCTCGCGGCAGCCTTTTTTCCGTTAGGGCTCATACTGATAATTGCTATCATGTTTTACTCACTTACGCCGTATCTGATGGTCCTCCAAGATATCAATTTCAGTGATGCATTGGCGAAGGCGCCTCGCATGTTTCGGCGCTATTTCGGCACATTGCTGCCGCTTGCACTGTTTGCCATGCTCTGCACGCTAGTCGTCAGCCTACTACGGTCACTGTCACCTCCTTGGGGATATGCGGTACCTTTACTTGCTTACGCTTGCATGGGGACCTTGCTGATTGGCGAGCTAATGAGACAGCTGTCAGTGAAGCTAAGACTGGACGGCGAACAGGCCCCAGATCTGCCATTCGGCGAGGTCCGCACTCGTAGATGGGTAAACGCGATGACTTTGCTGCTCGTGCCGGTACTCGTCGCTTCAGGTATTTTTGCAGCTAATGGCAGGCACTTAAATGCATTTGAATTTGGTAGTAAAAAGCAGCTAGATGGTATCTTTTACATGAATAATTTCTCGGACGTATTTTATGCATCAGAACATATGTATACAACTTATGAGTGGCAGACCAAAGATTACCGTATGGATATAAGGCTCCCCGATTTATCCGAACGGATGCCTGATGAACTGCGTGGGATAGCCGACATTACGTGGCAGGTGAATGAGGAAATCAGCACTCGAAATGGGAATTCGATCCATACTGATGTGCAGCCGATCCTGCACAAAAGCCAGTTGATGTATCGACTTGTCAAAGAGACAGCTAAGGATGGCAGCATCTACTACTCCAGTTTAAATGGCTCTTCTTCGATCTTGCCTGGAGGGGAGCGGTCGCGCGAGCCATTGTCCATTCAAATCATGGTCAGTGAGAAAGGTAAGCATATATTTGTCATGCAATACCCATCGCGCTTTGATATCGCAAAGGTATTCCGTGTATCGGATGATGGAAGGTATTTGATCCCGGGAACAAGCCAGATAAACCCAATGGATTTTCACTCGTATTGGTTCACCGAAAATCAGCGTGCGGAGAATCTGTTCGAATTGCTGGCCGCCAAAAACAAAACAAACTACATTACAACACTTAACCGAGCTTACCTCGCGCTTGCTTGTGCCTTACAGGAAGGAGATGGCCAGATGGTCGTTAAACTTCTAGAGACGATGCGACAGGCTGGCGTTAGCGTGGAAGCTCCTGACTGGGACGACGTGACGTGGACCAACAACTTGCGTGACCGATATCAAGGTACCAGCTTGCAGAAGACCCTAGAGCTGCTGTCGAAAGCTGGCGTTCAGGGGGGTTATGAAAGCAAAGAACTCGTGGACCAAAGCGACGACAAGTTCCGTGTTCACCGGCTCGAGGTGCAGTTTCCGGACGGAATGCTGTCAATAACCTATAAAGAATCTAAGAAAGAAGGCAAGTTGCTGTCCATCCATGTAGGGGACTAATTAAAGTAATAAAACTCCACCTATCGGTGAAGTTTTATGAGCCTCTCCTCATTGGGAAAGGCTTCTGAAGTCTTATATATAATTGCGGATCAATTCAGCCAGTTCACCGGCGACGTAGTTAGTTCCGGAAGCTAGTTGATTGCGGTCGAATCGTACCTTTACAAAGTTCTCATCCATACCCGTCGCTTCTGCGAACAGGCCGGCTAGCCCACGCGCTTTGCGATCGATCTGCAGCAGCAACTCGACACCGTTCTCGTCTGGGAAGAAGATAATTTCCAATTCATCCAGTTGGCCCCGGAATTGCGAAGTGGGAACAAATTCGAATTCTTGAACGAAGGGCAATCCGTTCATTCTGCCATATGTTGGTGCGTGTTGGCATGTCACCTCGCGGAGACGGAATCCAAGTTCCTCGACAGCCTCCAGTATAACCGCGGAATGTGGGTGTGGACTTACTTGAAGCTGATCAGTATCCTTCGGATCAATTGCTTCTTTAATATCAAGTCCTGTTTGTATCCAAACAGGGGTTCTTCCCCTCGTAACTGGCGTAATGGCTGGCAGCTCGAACGAGACGGGGAACTCATAAACCTGCTCCGCCTCAACAGTAAATTTCCCCGTAAGCTGGAATTTGGCCACGGCGGCTTCCACTTGTATTTTTGTATCGTTTTGTTCCTTCAAGTAACGTGTCATGACGAAGGCGTAAACATCATCGATCTGCTGATCCACGCGTCCCCCCTGAATCCGGACGACGCCGCTGATCATATCCCCCGCGTTCACCTCATCTTGATGGAGCATTAGGTCTACTTGGGCTGCGCCGATCCCGACACTCGCGAGCATTCGTTTAAACATGGTCATGTGTAAATTTCCTCCTTGTCATCATATATGTACTGATACGATGAGAAGCACAAGTGGTTTCATGTGTTTAATTGAAATGGGGATAATTGGATAATATTCCAACTAGTTTACTTGCCTGTAATTACATTTTTGTCTGTTAAGAAGTCTTTGTAAAATAGTCTTAGTTCCTCATTTATGTTGCTTGTAGACTTATATCTTTTTCCGTTGATATCGAAGGCTCCGTGGGGATTTTCTGTGATTGTGTATAGATTGCCTTTTAAATCGTATAGTTTTAGTTCTGAAGATCCCACCCACCAGCCCACGGTGAATGTTCGCCTAAACTTTACTTTTTGCATTGTCTGTGTGAAACGTCCGATGAGCTCTTGATCTTGAGTCTCATAAAATAAACCTGATCCGCCATGTCGCATAGTTATTTTTACAATCTTATTTCCTTCAACGAAGTATGCAAAAGGTTTAGCGGAAAACCACCAAAACCCTAGCAGTATCAATAAACATCCGCTGACAAGCCTCCATTTCTTCATATGAAATACCTCCTGAAGCAGTTGTTTGTACTTTATAATTAGTATCATACCATGGTGAGAGCTTGCTTAGCGGCGGCTCTGTCGTTCTTTTATAGGCGCTTTAAATCATCTTTCTGTGTGTGGTAAAATAAGGGATAAACTTTTAGGAGGAAGTAACATGCAAGTTTTCGAAGAATTTTTAGCGCGTATTGATAACCCGCAACATCGGGACCGAACGGAAGAAGTTTTGGCGTGGGTAGCTAAGAAATTTCCAAGTTTAGAGCCGAAAATTGCGTGGAATCAGCCTATGTTTTCCGATCACGGCACATTTATTATTGGCTTTAGCGTAGCCAAACAACATATGGCTGTTGCCCCTGAGAAGGCAGGCATTAATCGTTTTTCTGATGACATTGTACAAGCCGGCTATGATCACACCAAGGAATTGGTACGTATCCAGTGGAAGAGTCCAGTTGATTTCTCCTTACTTGAGAAAATGATCGAGTTCAACATGTTAGATAAGGCAGATTGTTCGACGTTTTGGCGGAAATAGACGAAATAGAGCCTGAATCCAATCAACTGGACTCAGGCTTTTCTTCTATGATCCTCGAAGCATGCATATATACGGTCTTCACTCACTATAAATGGGATAGGAGAACACCATGGTGAGGAGAGTGCCTGAATTGTCAAATGAGTTCGTGATGCGTTCATTGGATGAGGTCCGATTCTGGTCACGTATTATGAAGGAACATTCGTTATTTCTCAAATTGGGCTTTCGATGTGAGGACACGCAGCTTATTCAAGAAGCGAATCATTATTATCATATTTTTGAGCATATCGAGGGTCGGTCCCATGCATATAACGCGTTGACGGATCCAGAACAAATCCGACGCTTCAATACGGAAGTGTCTGCGGCCGTCGCGCACATTTGGGCGTTCAAAAGAAAAGTTCTTGGACTCATCATTCAATGTAAGCTCCCAGGTGGTAACAATTTTCCGTTATTGGTCGACCACACGAGTCGTGAGGCTAACTATTTTAGGAATCGATTACACGAACTAAATTCAGGACGATTAGAGCCATTACCCGACGCGATTATTGATGAAAATGTGTTCTTTTTACGCATCATGGCGGATCACGCCAAGTTTATCGGTCACCTGCTAGACCCATCCGAACGTCAGTTGGTGGAACAGGCGCGGAATTTTAGCCATGATTTTGACCAACTCCTCTTTCAAGCCATTGATTTGAGCGGGATGAGGCCTCAATCCCAAACAGACCCGCTCTTGGACCAGTTCCTCGACCAGAATCGTGTCTCCGTCGTTGCTCTTCGTGATTTCAAAAAGACAGCGCGCGATTTAATTGAGGCATGCAAAATCAAGAGCATTATCCATCCCTTGCTGGCGGATCACGTCTTCCGCGAGGCAGAACGCTTCCTAGCTATCATTGATATGTTCGAGCAGTGCTTAACAGGCAATCAAGTCATTGGGATGCGGGATGAGCATGTGGGTCACTGAAGGAATGTGAGATATAGAAGGCCACTTGCAGACGCAAGTGGTTTTTTTGCTCAAGATTTGACAAGGTATCGAATATATTAGTTTCCAGTATTACCCTACCTTAGCTCCATGGGAAATGGCCAGCAAGACAGATTGCTCTCGATCCATTCTCATACCTTTGAGGGGTCGAAGTTCATATTGGTATAAGACCAATCTCCTTTGAAAATCAAGCATCTTATTTTCGGTCATGATATAGTTTTGCTTTAGAAGTACTTTACGGTGGATGAAATCAGAGGGAGGCAGTTCTGTGATGAGTCATCAGCTAGAAATGGAAAGGAATAAGCGCCACATGGAACGTGTGGAACAAGCGAATCAAGCGTTGGGGCATGCCGCCAAGCCAGTCATGGAGGATGGATACAGGCTTGGCTATCACCTCATGCCACCTGCTGGCTGGATGAATGATCCGAACGGGCTCATTTATTGGAATGGGGAGTATCATGTGTTTTATCAGCACTATCCGTTTGAGCCGAAATGGGGGCCGATGCACTGGGGGCATGCCAAAAGCAAGGATTTGGTGCACTGGGAGCATCTGCCTATCGCGTTAGCGCCTTCGGAAGATTATGACTGTGGAGGAACCGGTGGCTATGGCTGTTGGTCGGGCAGTGCAGTCGACGATAACGGGGTACTGACGGTCGTCTACACAGGTCATGTGGATGGGCGCACGCCGACGGAGGTTCAGTGTCTTGCGACTAGCACGGATGGGGTGACTTTTTATAAATCAGGGGCTAATCCTATAATTGGGGGCGCGCCGGAGGAAGGTGGGGTCGGCTTCCGCGATCCGAAAGTTTGGCAGCATGACGGTCAGTGGTACATGGTTGTTGGTTACGGAAAAGATGGCTTGGGCAAAGCGCTGATGTACACGTCTTCTGATTTGCTGGTATGGCGTTATCTCAATGTTGCGGCGGAGAGCAATGGAGCGATGGGGGATATGTGGGAGTGTCCCGATTTATTCCGGCTGGGTGATGAGCATGTGTTGATTATTTCCCCGATGAATATGGGATCTACTAAGACAATGTACCTCACGGGAACATTAAACTATGAGACGGGGAAATTCGATTACCGTTACGCGGAGCGGTTGGACTATGGGTTCGATTTCTATGCACCGCAAACATTGGTAGACGGACAGGGACGGCGTATCCTCATGGGGTGGATGAACATTTGGGGAGCCCAAATGCCGGAGCAGGCAGAAGGTTGGATGGGGGCTTTTACTTTGCCTCGTGAGCTGACACTGGCAGAGGATGGCACGCTGCGGATGCAGCCTGTGGCAGAACTGGCAGTGCTGCGGAAGGGCATGGAGAGCGTCGATCGACAGGTCGTTCCAGCTGACTCGATCGTTTCAATAGAGAATATTCAAGGTGACAAGCTAGAGTTAATTGCCGTGTTTAACACGAAGGAGTCTGGCGCTAAGGCTGTGTTCGGACTTCTTGTTCGATGCGCAGAGGATGGCTCCGAGTACACGGAACTTGCTTACTCGGTTGAAGAGCGTTTACTCCGCGTTGATCGTACGCGCGCCGGTTCAGGTGAAGCGGGTGTGAGTGAAGTACAGGTGGAACCGCTGGAGGATGGGAGCATCAGGCTGCATCTGTTCTTGGATCGAACTTCGGTGGAGCTGTTCGCGAATAACGGGCTCAAGACGTTAACGAATCGGATCTATCCAAAGGGAGGCAGTCTTGGTATCAAGCTTTTTGCACGGAATGGGGAAGCGAAGTTGGAAAGCTTGGAAGCGTGGAAATTGTCATTGTAGATATAACAGGATAACCAATTTTAAACAGATCGAGCATTTCTCAAAGTCAGGTGATATAATAGGTTAAACGTTCAACTTACCTGATGAGGAGTGTCTCAGATGACAATTCAGAAAGATTGGGCTCATGAAGCTTGGGCACAAACGGTAGCAAAAGTAGGCAAAACCAGCAAGCGTATTGGTGATGGCTTCCCGCATGCAAGTGTGGGCGGCGAATATAAGTTGGAGCCTGCTTATTGGTGGACGGCTGGTTTCTGGCCAGGGTTGCTGTGGCTATTGTACCGAGACACGAAGGACGAGGGGCTAAAGCAATTAGCAGAGTCTTGTGAGCAGCAACTCGATCAAGTTGTAACCGACTACTATCGTCTGGATCATGATATCGGCTTTATGTGGACACTGACAAGCGTTGCCCGATACAAGCTGCTTGGTTCAGATGACTCCAAGCGCCGCGCCTTGTTAGCTGCGAATCTGTTAGCTGCTCGATTCAATGTAAAGGGAAGCTACATTCGTGCTTGGAATCCATGGCGCGAAGGTGATGATAATGCTGGCTGGGCCATCATTGACTGCATGATGAACCTGCCCTTGCTGCACTGGGCTGCGCTGACCACAGGCGACCCGCGCTTCAAAGAAATCGCCGTCAGGCATGCCGACATGGCGGTTGATCACTTTATCCGTCCGGATGGATCGGTGAACCATATCGTGATTTTTGATCCTGCCACGGGAGAGAAGCTTTCGGTGAACGGTGGGCAAGGCTTTGCACCGGAATCGGCCTGGTCGCGCGGAACCGCGTGGGCGATTTACGGGATGAGCCTGAGCTATAAGTACACAGGCGATGAGAAGTATTTGCAGGCAGCGAAGCGTGCCGCGCACTTCTTTTTGGCGAACCTGCCGGAAGACCATGTGCCACATTGGGATTTCCGATTGCCAGATGGCATTCCGGCGTACCGCGACTCCTCGGCAGGCGCGTGTGCGGCTTGCGGATTGTTGCTGATCGCTGAGCAAGTGAGCAGCCAAGAGGCGTCACTCTACCGCGAAGCGGGTGAGCGGATTCTGCACTCGCTTTACACCAACTACGGCGCGTGGGATTCCGAATTCGAAGAAGGTCTGGTTACGCACGGTACAAGCCACTACCCAGAAGGTAAGAACGTCGACGTTCCGCTCATCTATGGCGATTACTATTTCGTAGAGGGTCTTTCCAGGTTGCTCGGGCATGGTGAGTTGTTCTGGTAGGCTTGGATATTGTAAATTTGTAAAAAGAGTTGTCCTAAGAAGCATCGCGCTGCTTGAGGACAGCTCTTTTTTTGCTAAGTACTTTGCTCTTGCTCTGCTACGTACTTTGCTCTGCTACGCACTTTGCTCTTGCTTTGCTCTCTCATTGCTACTCCCCCCCCTGCTCAAAAACCTTTAAATGGATTTCCTACATCTAATTTCACTGAATTCTCGCTTCTAAGCTGAATAACGGGATTTCCTCCAGTTAAATCTGACTCCTTCTGCCGAAACGATCAAATTTGGCGAAATTAGCTACATATTTTCCAGTTATATGGCATTTTTTGCTTAATGAGATAGAAATAGATGCGCTTTTTCCAGTTATTAGGCTTGGGGGGAGGCGTTATTCGTTATTGACACAGGGGAACTGTTCTTCCTCCCACAATAAGACTTTTACTGCAGTAAATCGACACCCGCCCTCATTGTTGGTCCCACACCCTGAAACCTATAATAAACACATAAGACAAATAGATTGTGTAGGTGAGAGCAGATGAAGTCCGCTACTGTGAATGAGGTTGTCCAGCGGTCAACCCAAGCAACAAAGAAAAAAGGTTGGTGGAAATACGTCCTAAAGCATCGAGCGTTTTATATCATGCTCATTCCTGGACTTCTGTATTTCCTAGTGCCTGGGGAATCGGTATCCAGCTATTCAGAGTTCTAAGTGAGCTCGGTACACTAGTTTAATTTTTGGTAGATTTGGGCATTCTTTTACTAGATTGAAAGATTCTAGTGAATGGAGTGGGAATATGACAACAATCCTGAAACCAGTCATCCCTAATAGAATTGCGGAATCCATCGAAAGCCTGAGGAGTGAAGGTTGGGTCGACGACGATTTTTTCAACTTTGCGAGTTATGACGAAGAGTCCCCTGAAGCTCGCAGGTTGTATCACTTTTTTCGGAACAACCGCGTAAACTTTGCAGCAGCCATTATTAATAGTTACAGTGTCCAGGAGAATAGCGTCGTGCAGTGAAATATCATATTTTGGTTAAATTTTAAGAAATTATGAGAAATCATATTTATAATGTTAGGTTACATGACGTTAATTTTAGATTATCAGCTGTGAGCAGCGAAAATTAATATGCATGTCACTATAGTTGACACATCTGCGATCACCTCGTATAATAAGATTAACCGCACGACGATGTGCAACTAATATTCGAGGCAATGGCGCCTATCCTACCACAGGATAGGCGTTTTCTGTCTTTTTGAAAGGGTGAATACGATGATGAAACGCTTAACGAACCTTGTTTTGTTTATCCAAGTTCTGCCTGTCGCTTTGAGATGGTACTAATCGTTTCATGTTAGGTTTCACCCATACGAACCCATAGATATCTCTATACGCTGTCGCCTATTTGCAGGTGACCGCGATAGAGGTTTTTTATTTTTTATCTTACCTTCATACTTTGGGCAAACTTTCATGATACGATGTTGGCAAAGCAATGCACGATAAGAATGGAAGGAAGTCACGGAATGGTAGAGGAACAATTAGCCGTATTAGATATTCATATTGAACAGGCCGGTTACGATGAGGTGCCGGATATTATTAAGGGGATTCATTTTACGGTGAGGCAAGGCGAGCTTGTGGGACTGTTAGGCCCGAACGGCGCTGGAAAAAGCACGACAATCAAGAGCATCCTCGGGTTACTGAAGGATTTTAAAGGCAAAATCTCATTCATGGGTGAAAGCAAAAGCTACGCGTATATTCCCGAGCATCCGATTTTATATGATGAATTGACGCTGTGGGAGCATATGGAATTTGCAGCTTCGGTTTATGAACTGGATCGAACAGTATTCCTGGAGAGAGCAGATGACCTGCTGCATCGTTTCCGTTTACTAGATGAGAAGCATCAATTGCCTGGGAAATTCTCCAAAGGCATGCAGCAGAAGATCATGCTCATTCTCGGATTTTTGAATAAACCAGATGTGTATATTGTGGACGAGCCCTTCATTGGCCTAGATCCGAAGGCGATCAAGGATTTCTTAGGGATGCTGGAAGAGGAGCGTAAGCGTGGCGCAGGCATTCTGATGAGTACCCACGTTTTAGATACAGCGGAGCGGATTTGCAGTTCGTTTGTGCTGCTTTCAGGTGGCAGATTGGTTGCGAACGGAACCCTGCAAGACATTCAAAATCAATGCGACATGCCAGAAGCTACCTTGTTCGACTGCTTCCATTCCTTATTATGAGAGGGGGCGACAGCGGTTTGAACAGCAGCTATAAGGTTTTTGCGCGAAGAGTTCGTTCGGATATCAAATTTCAATATCGAGCTTTACGTATGGCCGTAGATTGGGTTATTGCGATTTATTTTGTCATCCCACTGCTGATCGTGGCAGGTTATCACTATTATGCGTGGTATATGACGCCGCCTGCGTGGTTAAGCGGGATTTCCATACATACGGTGGCTTCACTTTTCTACATATTCACATGGATGGGTACCCTGCGTTACTTTGTTGAAGAGGGCGATCAGCTATTTCTCCGTCAAAATGAAGGCTGGTTCCGACATCTCATGCATCTCGGTTACCGATATTCCGTGGTATTACAGGGCGTCACTACGCTGCTGGCAACGCTCCTTTTTCTACCATTACTAGTATCCGTTTATTCCTATAGCATCACGCAGGTCGTGTGCTTCTGGTTGCTGACTTATGTGGTGAAGCTGAATATTGGCCTAATCCGCCAACTGCTTGCACTTCGCTTTCAGAGATTCATGCTCTGGGTACTACGAATAGTGGTATTTGCGGGCGGGTTCTTCCTATTCCAACTGTTAGTCACGGAAATCGCAGATCAAGCTTTCATTAGCTGGGCTGCCATTGGGCTAGGGCTGCTTACATTTGTGTTCTTAACCCGAACGCGGCTGCGTGAAAAAGGTGCCTTCTTCGCGGATATCGTGCGAGAGCGAGATGCGCGGATGCGTATCGTTTCCTTAATGTTAATTCGTGTGATGGAGCGTAAAAGAAAGCCGACACGCAGATACCCGCTTTTATTCAGTCGATCACAACGGTTGATCAAGGGCAAAGGAGCCGGCAATGGGATCGCTGAGCTGTTAGTGAAATCCTATTTCCGTAATGGTCTGCAATGGCGACAATCGATACAGTTCGTTGTTGTGATTAGCGGAGCTGTGTTTATTTTGCCAGGCGCGATTAAAATTCTCGTCTGGATTCTTGCGGCAGTCCTGCTGGTCTTCTGGCGAAAATCGTTTTGTAAGGATGAGCTTTCGACGCCGTTTCTTACACTATTCCCGATTCAAGATACGAAGAAGCACCAAGCGATTCAGACAGCGATGCCCATCCTTGTCCTACCTGCGATGATCCTCATTAGCCTAGTTGCGGGTGTCTCGCTATTTACTTGGTGGGGGCCAATTGTGATGATTGGTGCGGCAATCCCGCTGGCGTATGGAACTTCGTCGGTGTTTACAAGCTGGTACTGAGCAGCACAAAACAAATAAGGTCAGCCGGAGCAATCTGGCTGGCCTTTTATATCATTTCCGAGGTCGCAGCACATACCACTCCACAACTAATAGATTAAGCAGCAAACCGATCCAAACATTGATGTTCAGGATGTCTGTCACCATCTGCTCCCTACCACCTTCGGGAAGCTTGAATCCATGAAATGCCAGATACAGTAATATACAAACCGGTACAATCAATCTCGAAGAGATTGCGACTAAAGTGACCGCATAGCTGCGGATCATCCAGATGCGATGCTGGGGGAGTTTCCCTTTGACCGCGTAACGGAAGCCATTCCACGTCGTGATTAGCCAGAGCACACTTAGTGCTAGGAACGCCATGCTTTTCGTAAAATTCTCTGCGTAGAAAGTTAAGACAAGGCCTAAGACACCGCTGGCCATAACGCTGATTACATAAATGCGCCCGAGAATCCGATGCCATGCTGGATAGCTGGCACGAAAGCGTGCATGAAACTGAAACAAGCCGCTGATCAGTGCAACCAACGCAAGTGCAATATGAAGCGTGAGCACCGTGTAATGTAAAGGGAAACTCGTATCAAGCGTTAGTCGGCTATTCGCAGTATTTAAGGAAACATAAGGGAATATCGCGGCTATCGCTACCCCAACAATGATGATGATCGAAATTATACCAAGCTTTTTACTCATACGTGACCCCCGATTATTTACTCGCTCCTCTCCTATTATAAGTCCTATATGTAAATAGGCACTTACCCAAGTATTAAAAAAATCTAAACAATCGAGCGAGCAACAGTGCMACGCCAGAATCGGATCAACCATACCAAACAGAGAATCGCCACTACGGCCAAAATAGTCTCACTCCCTTATTTTCAAATCGACGATAGTACGAATAAGAGGGGGAAATCGTTCATGCACTGCAAAGTAACCCTAAGTGGATCTAGATGATTATGTGCTTTAGTGCAAATTTTTATGTTGTTCAATGCATGTATCTTAATAGAAAATAGCACTATGATTACCTTATGAGTAAACAAAATAGTGCAAAGTTACTGGAGGGGTACTTATGTTGCATCCATTCATGGGAATTAAGGATTGGGATCGTATCGGAATGTCAGTGGAAGAGTCAGCGAAAACATTACAACGAATAGCCTATGTAGATCGCCAATTGATGCGGATTGAAGCTGGTCATATGGCGGCTAGACCTGAATATGAAATAAAAGGAGCACTTGCGCGCTTAAGCTCGCAGGATGCGGAGCACCATGATCAATTCCGCAATCGGATTAAGCAGCTTCGGATGAGCACCGTGGCCTTCGACAAATGCCCAGATGCGTCACTGAATGAGCTCATGCAAACGGTGCTGAACTCAGCGACAACAATAAACTTGTTGACTGCGCTCTTTGACGTGTTGAAACCGGCACAAATTGCTGCGATTCATGCCTATAAGGGCAAGGCTCAGCCGCTCGTGGATGAGCCTACGCTGTATATTTTGAAGCATCAGCTCATCGATCGCGAAGAGCAAATGGATTGGGGGCGCGGGGCGCTGCAGTATCTTTTGCTAACTGCATCGGAAGCTGAGAAGGAACAAGCGAGGCGCTGGAGAATGTATGTGGAACAACTGTTAGCAGCAGCTGGCGGTATCACGGGATGGGAAGAAAGGGTCCCTGTAGATCCAGGTGTTCGGATCTGGGCGGAGCCGTTTGTCATGCCGCAAACGAGTGTACGAGACAGTCGTTTTCAGTCACAAGTCGTGAAAATGCAAGGTTTTGAAATTCCAGACAATGAGGAAGGACGATTCTTGACGATGATGCTGGCTAGATATTTCGAGATGTCTCCAGCGGAAGGCGTTGCTTATGTCCATTTCACAACAGAAGGCAAGCCATGGCATTTCTATCGCGATACGGCTAGACATATGTGGGATGAAGTCCGCCATAGCTGGTTTGGTGAGGCAGCGCTTCGTTCAAAAGGGTACGATGTGTATCAATTTCCCAACTGGACGGGGTGGTACGATATGACGGCACAGCTGTTTGAGGGCACCGAAGCATACTCGCATTTGACGATCGCCATTGAGAAAGCGGCGATGAAGTATCCGCCAGGCAAGCGCGAGGAGTGGGAGTTTTGCCGTGATATCGCGAAGGATCCACTGATGACGACGTTTCAAGATTTTGACTGGGCAGATGAAGTTGTGCATGCAGGCTTCGGACAGCGTTGGATGATTGAAGATGTCCATGGCGGCGATGCGCGTGCGGCACAGGAAGAGGCGGATCGAACGATGAAGAAACGCGCTGTGTACATGGGGGCGCATGGCGATCTTGCTAAAAACAAACCGGCGGGAAGCCTAGGAGGCTATTAATACGAATGATGGGAAAATTCGATATGACCAGGATCAATGATGGCTCTAATCGCCCTCCACGGCTCGAAGTTCATCAATCGATGTGGGCAATGATGGGGCTGGGGGAAGAGGGAACAGAGCTCCCGCTAGAGGCAAAGTTTGAGCGTATCGCAGGTGCGGGCTTTACTGGCATCCTTGCTAGAGTACCTGAGGTAGATATGAGAGATGAATGGAAAAGGTTACTGGAGCAATACGGTCTCAGCTTTGGCTCTCATTGTTTCCCATTCAGCGCGAGTGACTTAGCAAGTCATTTTCAGAATGCAACTGACATGGAAATGCTTTACGTGAACGGGCAGGTGGCAGACTCTTTTGTGATTGATGAAGAGGCAAGGGACCTGTTGCATGGACTCGTTGCTGTGTCTGCAACACATAGGATCCCATTTTATGTAGAGACGCATCGCGGCAAAATTACACAAGACCTAATCCGCACCGTACAATACGCGCAAGCACTGCCTGATTTAAGGTTCACACTGGATATCTCGCATTATGTGTTGGCAGGAGAGATGACGTTGGAGCAGGAAAAGGCGGAGCTTTTATTCAAAACCGTACTGCAACGAACGTCCGCGATTCATAGCCGCATTTCTTCAGGTGAGCAAATTCAAGTGGATGCTGGCTACTCGGATGCGATTCTTGAGCGCTTTGAAAAATGGTGGACCCAAGCGATGCGCTATTGGCTACAGGGAGCTAAACCGGGTGATGTGCTGCCTTTCGTCTGCGAGCTGGGGCCTGCGCCTTATGCGCTCACAGGGGCGGACGGCAAGGAGCTATCCAGTCGGTGGGAACAGGCTTTGGTATTGAAAAATATTGCGGAGGCATGCTGGAAACGTGCTACAGCTGAATAAGTGAGTACACGCGATGGTTGAGCGAGGAGAGATCCTTGTTCAACTTTTTTTTGATTGAGTACTTAAAACATTTTTCGATTTTTTTTGCTACAACCCATCCAAAATCAGGAAGTCTATCGAATAACTATGAGAGTGAGAAAGTTACATAAAAAGATACATAAAAAAAGGAGTCGTTATTATGAAAATGAAAAAAACCTGGATGATTACAGCTTCCTGCATCGTTGCAACTAGCCTTATGGCTGGATCGGCATTCGCCAAATCCGAGAATGGCAACAACCCTGATAAGCCCGATACGTCAAAAGCAGGCGTAGAAATCAATGTGAATGTTGATGGAACGGATGCAACTGTTACTTCCAATACGTATGGTCATGGCAAAAACGGTTATAAAGGTCTTCTAAATGCGTTAGAAAATGTAAAGGATAAGCCTGCTGGGGCTGTGATTGCTGAGCTTCTTTTGACTAACTACGGTGCCCATATTAGTGATGAATTGAAAGCTGAACTTGATTTAATTAAGGATAGAGATGCTGCGCTATCTGCTGTCGCTGACGTATTGGACGAGCAGGGAAGTGTAACGGATGCGGTTTATGTTCAAAAAGAAGCAGTGAAAGTAAACCTTAAAAACATCAATTCCTATAAAAAGCTAACTAAGCTTTATCACAAGCTAGGGAAAAAAGGTGTTTTCTTATACGTAAATGGTGAGGAGCCAGCTTTGGAAGTTAATCCATTCATTAAAGATGGCAGCACTTTGGTGCCATTCCGTGCCATTTCGGAGGCGTTAAAAGCTGAAGTGAAGTGGGACGCGGAAGAGCGTTCGGTAACAGTTACACGTGACGGTGTTAGTGTAAAGCTATTTATCGATAGCACGAAGGCTTTGGTAAACGGTAAAGAAGTTATTTTAGAGGTTCCAGCAACGATCGTTGAAGGCAATACGGTCGTACCGGTTCGTTTCATTAGCGAATCTTTGAAAGCAACAGTTAAATGGGAAGACGAGACAAAATCAGTCGTTATTTACGAAGAATAATAAACTTTCGTTCCAAATTAGGAGCCTACGATGAGTAGGCTCTTTTTGGCATGTAATTGGTGTCCATCGATGTGAAAAGGGTATAATATAGGTGTATTATGTAAAAAAAGAAGATGAAAATGAGTATACAAAGAGGAGATACCATGACAGAAAAGCCAGCCATACAAGATACAGGATGGAACTTTGACAATAGTTATGCACGTTTGCCGGAATCTTTCTTTACGAAGGTTAACCCAACACCTGGACGCTCACCGAAGCTGGTCATACTTAATGGTCAATTGGCAGCAAGTCTGGGGCTTAACGCAGATGCGTTACAAAGCGATGAAGGTGTGGCCAATCTTGCTGGCAACCAGATTCCTGAAGGCGCATTACCGCTTGCTCAGGCATATGCAGCTCATCAATTCGGACATTTTAACATGTTAGGGGACGGCCGGGCTATCCTACTTGGCGAACAGATTACACCCAATGGAGAGCGATTGGATATTCAGCTGAAGGGCTCAGGCAGAACGCCATACTCCCGGCGAGGCGATGGCCGAGCGGCACTCGGGCCGATGCTGCGTGAATACATCATCAGCGAAGCGATGGTCGGTCTTGGTATTCCTACCACTCGCAGTTTAGCGGTGGTTACGACCGGTGATATCATTTACCGTGAAACCGAACTGCCAGGTGCCGTCCTAACCCGCATAGCTGCCAGTCATATACGTGTGGGCACCTTTCAATATGCTGCGCAATATGGCACAGCAGAGGATATCCAAGCCCTTGCGGATTACACACTGCAAAGACACTATCCAGAAGTGGCCGCAAGTGAGAATCGCTACCTTCATTTCCTTCAGGAAGTGATCAAGCGTCAGGCTAATCTCATTGCCAAGTGGCAGCTCGTTGGCTTTATACACGGGGTGATGAACACAGACAATATGGCCATTAGCGGAGAAACCATTGATTATGGTCCTTGCGCTTTCATGGATGCCTATGACCCCGCCACGGTGTTCAGCTCCATCGACACTCATGGCCGCTATGCTTATGCCAATCAGCCGCGTATTGCCGTATGGAATCTCGCGAGATTTGCGGAGACCCTATTGCCGTTGCTGCATACTGACCAAGAGCAGGCAATTAAGTTAGCCGAAGGTGTACTGTCCGAGTTCTCCACGACCTATCAGCAAACATGGCTCGGGGGGATGAGAGCGAAGCTGGGGATCTTTAACGAAGAGCGAGAGGATCTTGCCCTTGTCGATGCCTTGCTTAGCATGATGGAGAAGAACAGCGCGGACTACACGAATACATTCGTAGCCTTCACTTCCAATAAGCTGGAAGACACCATTCTGTTTGGTACGCCGGAGTTTGCCCCATGGCAGGAATTATGGCAGGCGAGACTTGGCAGACAGCAGGAAGACCAAACAGCTTCACAACAGTTGATGCGCAGCAACAATCCTGCGATCATCCCGCGTAATCACCGAGTAGAGGAAGCATTGGAAGCCGCGGTGGAACATGGCGACTATAGCGTGATGGAGCGGCTTCTAGCTGTGCTTTCGAACCCCTTCACACACACAGATGAACAGACTGAATACGCTACATTGCCTGCGCCATCAGCCTGTGGGTATCAAACCTTTTGCGGGACCTGAGGAAGCGTTGCTAGTCCAACATCATGTCAGGCCCGAAGTAAATGCCAATTGCCATGAGGCGGTTGGCATTTATTATTTAGCCAACTGACTTACTAGTGTAATAAAACCTAGTAATCTAATCTGAATAATTATATGTCGACAGGGCCGCCGGAGTCACAAGTTAAACTCCCAATTAGGGGTATATTTCCGCAGAAAAAAGCACTTCAAGGCGGTAAGGCTGCCTTAGAAGTGCTTTTTCTATTTCCCTGCCTACATTTGACCGGCTTCAGCCGTATGAACATCTGTCCTTGGATGTTTTTCAATCACGATGGTTAGAATGAGTAAACATAACAGACCGGCCACGATGAATACGGGATACCAAGCTCTCATCAACGCGCCGGCTTCCATGAGCGCCATCATCCCTACAGTAGGTAAAAGTGGCTCTCCATAAGCCTTCCACCAATCAAGCGGGAATTTTTCATAATAGAAGAATCCAATCATGGCTATTGCGGAGACAGCCCATCCACCCGTATAAATACAAACTGCCAAGACAGGGCTTTCAGCCGCAATGAAGGGTACGATCGCAACGACGAAAATGCCGGCAACGATCATGACCCAGAAGTTCGCTTTCGTTTTTCCTATTCCGGCAAGGATACTCCCGCCAAGCCGACCCACGGAGGAGAATAAGACACCTAACGCCATCAACCGAATATACGCTGCAGAGTCCCCAGTTGAGAAGCTCGCCCCGAATAGAAAGCTGTTGATTTGGTCTGGGTATAAACAAATGATCGCTGTCAGCGGGTACAGAAAAATATTGTTATACCGAATACAGCTTGTCCCACGGTGCTTGCTTTCCTTTACATCCTGTGAGCTCTCGGCCACAAAAGGAAAAGTAACGATCATAAACGCCCACGTAATGATGCCAATAAATCCCGTTATACGAAACCCATTTGATAAATAACCGACAGCCACAACGGAACTGGAACCGACCATCATAACCAGAAAGGGTTGTTGAAATGCTTTTGCAATGTTCCCTGCCCAGGAAGGGAGACCATACGCCATCATGGTTCGCACCTCTTGCAAAGGGATGCCCCCAAACCATTTTGGTTTATGCACACGTTCAACTTTCCAAGCAATAAAAAGAGCTGTCAGGATCGCTCCCACGCTCATCCATACCGATATATTTTCTAAAAGGTTCAACTTGCCGATTGGCCACAAGACGCCGAGTACCGTACCCGAGGTAGCAAGGGTTGTGGTAATGACCATGAAGAAGGCTTGAACGCCGAAATCACGATTGCCAGAGAAGGATGCAACGCCTATATTGATGATCGAGTTGAACATGAACATGATTGAGCTTAGGATCAGGGCTCCTTTTA
The DNA here is from genome assembly GCF_056402415.1 of Paenibacillus sp. P4_A9. NCBI lineage: Bacteria > Bacillati > Bacillota > Bacilli > Caryophanales > Paenibacillaceae > Paenibacillus > Paenibacillus sp. P4_A9. The sequence goes on along the minus strand of NZ_JBFUHL010000023.1, from coordinate 35,165 downwards.
GCTCAGGTAAATGATAAAAATTCGCTAGGAATGGAGCAAGTAGGGCTACAATTAGCCCGAAGAAGAACCCGAACAGAGAGCTTCCGAACAAAGCCACACGGAAATTAGTTTGTACCGCCTGCTCCGGTTTTCTTGAAAATGTATAAATCAAGGAGGAGTTAAAGCCCACATTGAGAAATAAGGAGGCCATACCGAAAATTTGCAGCAATAGATTCACTTGACCGAATTTGGTGGGATCGTCCAGTACACGAGCTAGAACGATGCTTCCGCCTGTTTGCAGCATTTGGTTAATGAAAAGACCGAGCACAATGATGGAGACATTCCGAAGTAAAAAACGCTGTGTATCCGTTAACATAACACTCCGATTCAGCATGGGGGTTGCCCCTTTTCCCGTTTATAGGTCTTGTTATCCAAAGAGTAGCAGACCCTTACGGTGTTGACAAGCTAAGAAATGGAAGGGAAACGGAGAAAAATGGAGATATTGGAAGATTACTTGTCGCCTCGAATGGGTGAAAGAGTAATACGGGGATTGCAAATATCAATTAAGTAAATCCATTTTATACCTAGTATTAAAATCACCTGAGAAACTATAATTGAGCTATCTAAGGTAATTTTCAGGAGGCAGTAAACATGCTACTTAGTCAAGACGTTAACGATATAATGAAGGACCTTCTTCAGCAAGGTGTAATTGATTCCTCATCTAAGCTTACAACTAAAATGAACGGAACAACGGATGGACTCGTCTATACGCTTACTGTTAATGAAGTACCAACATATGTTTTAAAACTGGATCGTCCAGAAAATATTACATGGGTGGAACTTTTACATCAATCTTATAAAAAAAGCAAACTATTACCTGAACTTCTCTACACAGCACCAACGAAAACATACTTTGTGTACGCCTATTTGGAGGGTACAACCCACTATCATCGTGGTTCAAAAATAAACTGGCTAACCCTTTTGGTCGAAGAATTCTTAAATTATTATGAAATTTATGAACAAACAGAAATGTGGGGAATGTTGGTAAAACCGCGTGATTCTTGGCGTGAATTCAATGAGCGGGGTTTGGAAGGCGCGCGAAATAATGTGGGGAGTCTTCTACCTATTGAAGACTATCATAAAGTGAAATCACTACTCGACGGTATTTCAGAGGTCGGCAGGAAATATTTGTTACATGGCGATACTGGCGTCCATAATTTCGTGTTTCATGATTCTAGATTAACAGGTGTCATCGATCCATCGCCAATAGTTGGTCCTGTCAGTTATGATTTTACTTATGCATTTTGTTCCTCGCCAGATGATTTGAACTTAGAAACGTTATTTGTTGCATATGATTTGCTTCGCCATGAGCCTATGGATAAAGAACGGCTGATTGCGGAAGTCATTCTTCAACTCTATTGCCGAATCGGCATCTGTGTGAAATTCCATCCACATGATTTAGCGGGTTACTTAAAGGCATGGGATTATTGGAAAATTCTCATTCCTTCATCTAATTGAGACAAGTAAAGGAGCCACGCATTATTGCGGGCTCCTCTTACTACTTCCGAATTACTTATGGATCCAAACCAATCCGGCGGAATTATCCTTGGCTTCACCAACGACTCTGAACTTCAATCCGTAATTCGGAACTAGACGTCCGGCATCAGGGATTAATGTATTCATATAGCTGTTGGCATCGGAGAATTCCTCGACACCTTTCAGGGATTTATAATTATATTCGCCTCTTGTTGGGTTGTTGATGTACCATGCTGGTGTTTTATCCAAAGAGAAGGCAGCATCCGCTACTTGATAACGTGTCGTTTGCGCGACAGAATCCTGTCCATCTTTCTTGAATACTAAAGCATCAGCGTGAGAATCGACGACACCGAGGAAACCTTGTCCTGGATGGATACCAGTCCAGTTGTCTAAATAACTATCATCTGCATACCAAACGACAAGTCCAGTATTGTATTTGACACCACGGCTGAATTCCAAAGCTTTATCGGATCCAGCGTAATTTCTCCACTCGAGGTAGTAATAGTGCTTCTTCATTTCAATCCCATTCGAGACGACAAAGCCGTCTAAAGTAAATTGTGATGCACCTTCGGCATCGTCAGAGAATACGACTTGGCCATTTACGGTTAATTTCGCATTATCCATAGCAAAACCATTTAACGCGAGCCCGCCATCCGTGACGTAGTCGAAGTGGAGGGTTACTTTTTTACCTGCAAATTGGCTTAAATCATAGGACTTATCTACCCAAGCTCCTTTAGTAGATTCTGCGCGAGCGTCGCCGTCCGTGTCGTTGTCACCAATAATATCAAGCGTTACTTGTTCGTTATAGGTTGAAGCTGTAACGGTTAAGTAGTCATAATCAAACTCGATATCATAGAGGGTTTTAAAATCAAAACTTGCCGTCTGTGCTTGGGTTAAATCAAACTCAGGCGTTGAAAGCGAGGTATGAAGATTATCGCCTTTCGTGCTGTAATAATACTTAGCTCCGAATGCTGGTTGAATACCTGCTACGGCTTTATCCGGCAAATTCACTTTTACGATGCCTGGATTTTTGGACTTCGTTACACTCTGATCAATGATGGCAGACTTACCTAGTTTCGTAATGTCGGATGCATCAATTTCAGTCACGTTGGCCCAGTTGCCGCCCATGGTATTCTGGAAGAACTCTTTATTTTGAGGTGAAAAAGAGCTTGGCGTTGTACCAGCAATTTTACCGTTCCAGCTGCCGCCACTCATGATGGACCAAGAAGCAACAGGCTCACCTTGTCCGGTATACTGAGTATCATATTCATCTGGCAATCCTAAGTCATGACCGTACTCATGAGCAAATACCCCTACAGCGCCATCTTCAGGCTGAATCGTATAATCATAAGCCGCCATTCGGCCACCCCAATAGCCAACTCCTGCCGTCGTGCCAGGAACAGCATACACACCATTTAGTGTCCAACGATGAGACCAAATCGCATTATCGCCTAATTGTCCGCCGCCAGCTTCTTGACCCGAACCCGCATGAATAATCATGAGGTGGTCGACCAGACCATCGGGTTCATTTTGATCGCCATCGCCATCCAAATCATATAAATCGAACTTGTCATAGTCAGCTAAATTGAGGCCAGTTGCAACTGCTGCATTCAGTGCATCCTTTACAAGATCCCGAGGTCCTTTAGGGGCTAGGTTATCATGACCTCCTGCAGGGCTGTCATCACCGTATTCCACGGCTTTACCTGGAACGGTTAACCAATTGGAGACATAGCCATCTACCGTATAGCTGCCACCGGACTGTTCTTCATAGTATTGTTTGAAGGTTTTGATCTTGGAACCATCGAATAAATTGAAATCTGTATTTCCAAACATGAGTTTCTGATAGTGTTCACGGTTGAAATCGTTGGCGTACATGAAACCAGGTTCTTGTACGACATTGTTATGTTTAAAGTCCGAGAATTCGGTTAAAAGAACAAGGACTTTATCCTCACGAACAGGACCATCATAGGCATCTTGCTTAGCATTTGGAACAGGTACATTTGGTAGTCCATTCTTCAAGTCCTGTTGGCCTTTGTTCAACTTCGATAACAGCTCGACCTTTTGCTTGGCAATAAACTCCTTCGACCGCTTATCGATCTCACTATGCTGCTTGTCAACTTTGGATTGAACCGTTTTAATGCTCTTTGCGGCAACGTACGATTTGACAGCCTTAGAGATTTGTTCGGGTGTTGCCGTTTTACTTAATAGACCCCTGTCCATCAATCCTTTTGCTAACAGATCATCATTTACAAGGTTAAAATCTACCGGAGGCGCCTCGAGTGCTTCGGCGTAGTCGGGTCCAGCAGCGAATGCCGTTGTTGCTGTTGAGAATAGTCCTGCGGTTAAACTCGTTGCCAGTAAAACTCTAGTAATCTTCGAGGTGTAGTTTTTCAATAGGAAACCTCCTGCAAATAGAGTATGTAACCAACCTATGTTTTTAACCAGTGGTTATTTCAATTAAATACTAGATTCGACCCTTCTAGTAAGTGCTTTTGGTCCTGCTTAGATAGACCCATATATTTCCTGATCTGACACTGACATAAAGGGGGTTCTTGTCGCCTTAACAATGATTTTGTCGCAAGATACAAAAAAGAAAAAACTGGCATACCTCTCGAAATTGTAATGCTATCTATTATTTTTCTGGTTTTTGAAAAGGAGGGCTCGTTATGTATATATGTAAACCTGCAAGTACGGATGATTTCAGCGTAATCAGTTCATTTCCCCGAAATGCCGAAGAGCTATATTTTATGTCACCGCTGCTGCAATTTCCCCAGGTAACGGAAGGGGAAATAGATGCTATATAAAATGATAATGCATGAGTAAACAGTTAACTAAAGGTCGAACAAGGACAATTCCTTGTTCGACCTTTTTTTATTTCGACAAGCGTATTCAATTGCGGAAATCCGTCATATGACTAGGTGGAGAAGGGATTACAAGCCTATAGGAGGTGTTAGTATTTTGCCAATGTTGAGTAGAAAGGTTAAAGCGTATCTGATCTTGTTCAGCTTAGTTACTTTACTTCTCGGAGTCTTTCCGGTAGGTAAGGGAGCTTATGCCGCTTCGATTTTTAGTGACAATTTCGAAGATGGGAATGCTGCAGGCTGGACGGCGTCAAGTGGGACATGGGCAGTAGTAAGCGACGGATCTTACACGTACAAACAGTCGAATACGAATTCAACCGCAGAAGGTGTCGCGTTTGCGGGAAGCACGAGCTGGTCGAATTATTCGGTTTCAGTCAGTATGAAGTTGAATACGATGAATGCTACTGGTGCATCAGGTGTTATTGCTCGCTATATGGATGCCAATAATTATTATTTACTCCGAATCCACGGAACTAGCGGGTTGCAGCTCTATCGCAAAAGCGGAGGAACCTTCACACTCCTGGGTACATATGGATTCACGATGGCTTTGAATACGTGGTATACGTTGAAGCTAGAAGTGAACGGGTCAGCACTGAAAGGCTACTTAGATGATATGACAACGGCTAAGATCACAACAACCGACACTACAATTACCGCAGGTGCAGTAGGACTTCGTACTTATGGACAAAGTGCGAGCTTCGACTCACTCAATGTCGATGACGGCACGACAGTTTCACCTATCATCATCACGAACGGAGATGCAGGTTACACGGAGACCGGCACGTGGCTCAATAGCTCACTTACAGGCTATAATGGAACCGCTTCCAGATATTCGACGACAGCGGATAGTACAGCAACATGGAGCCAGTACGCCCCAGTTACGGGGAATTACAATGTTTATGCTTGGTATCCTAGCAGCAATAATACGACAAGTGCCGATTATACGATCACCTCTTTGAACGGAACGTGGGTGAAGGCAGTGAATCAGACCCTCAATCCGAATATGTGGAACAAAATTGCTACCGTTAGTGCGACTGTCGATGCGGCGCTCTCTGTATCGCTGAAAGTGAAATCAGGCAATACACGCGCGAACGCAGTGAAATTTGAAGCGACAGCCGACGCGGCAGAGCCTACCTCACCGCCGGGCTCGGGTTCAGATACGACGACGATTGCGATTTTCGTCAATCAGAGCGGCTATGATCTTGATAAGCCGAAGCGGGCAACAGTCACCAATGTAGCAAATGGCACGCCTTTTTATATCAAAAAAGCTTCCGATAACAGCACCGTCTTCACCGGCTCGGTCAATGGGAATATTGCTGACTTCACCAGCTTCAATCCCTCAAGCATTGGTGAGTACTATGTACAAAGCAGCGGGCAAAATTCCTACAATTTCGCGATAGGGAAGTATTGGATGCAGCGAGTTTCGATTCTTCCAGCCCTTCGCTTTATGGATCAATCCCGTCAGGATACGTTCGATGTGGGTGGCAACGTTGGGTATGCGTGGCGTGACAGTGCTCAGTTTTCTTTTGAATTAAACTCCTTGGTACTGCAGTATATGGCTAACCCAAGTGCGTATGATCGGATGCCGTATGGCATTTCCAATTTATCGACAAGTCAATATCCGGAGCTTCGTGTGCAAAATGAACCCGATATTATTTGGCTCATGAAATTCGCTGCACTGCGATATTACGACCTAAAAACGAATAACGCCAAAGATCTGCATGCGCTGGTCAAAGGCCAGCTCCCGTATTTCCTCTACATTTATCCGCAGATCAGCAATTATGTCAGCAGCAGCTTTTATACGCAAATTAGGGATTTTACGATCCAGCAGTGGTCGAATCCCAATTCTAATATGCAATGGTATGATGTGGGAGGTTCGAGTGATAACAATCTTTTCGCGACGCAGTCGGTCATCGGAGCAGTAAAAGGTTCGCAGCCGCCTGGGTATGCCATCGTGCCGAATCTGCTCATGTATGAAGTTGCAAAACGAGACGGTCTGGCCAATTATCAGGCGTATTTTGATGCTGCGTATAACAATTGTCTATGGTTAATCAATAGTGTTGATTTGAACAATCCTGCCAATACCAAAGGGCAGCGCATGAGCGAGCATATTACAATGGAAGCACTGGCGTATTTCCAAGAAGTGTATCCAAGCCTTGCCCCGCCAGGACTATCCGCTAAAATTAATGCTTGGTCGGATCTTATGATCAAACGTTCGAATAATCTCTGGGATCTAAGGAAATATGCTGATCCATCGGATGGTTCGGGAACGCTGGATCAATGGACGGGTGGATTGACCGCGTATAACGAACCGGGCAGTCCTGCAGGCTTCTTAGCTTCGGCTTATGCGGCACGAAGGGTGCTAACGAATACCACAATGAAGGATAGACTAGAACAGATTGGTATTGCACAGATCGACGATGTGTTTGGGCGCAATCCTTTTGGCAGACACTTCAGTTATGATGCGGTTACGGAAATTGCAGGCGTGGATAAAGGCTGGTTTAGCTTCTATAATGGCGGCTACGGTCATCTGATGAGTGTGCCCGGAGTCCTAGATGGAGCGCCGAAAGAAACGGCTTATCCATTCTCCCCTACAGCAGCCTATGGGTATACGGAGGGGTGGGTTGCTTTTAACACAGCATGGAATGACTCCCTCGCGTACTCCGCGGCGGATGATTTGGAGATCAAAGCATTCAATTCCACATTCAGCTCTGAGGTTAGCACAGCGGCAGCGGGGACAACAATCGGTATCCGACTGAAAGCGCCGCTTAATTTTAACGAGAGTACGGCCGAAACAGGGCAGGTAGTGATTACAACAAATACAGGAAGTCAGAGTAAAGTCACAGTGACAGAGGCAAGCAGTAATGACTATTTCTTCAGGGCTAATTACACGATTCCTAGCGGCGTAACGTATCTCGATATTTCCTACGGAATTGGTTTCTTTAAGAAAACAGTGCGAGTGAACGTGAATTAGGGATGGTTTAACATGAAATAAGGACTGAGCCTATTCAGCTCTGTCCTTATTTATTTCTATTAGCGTGCCGGCGAGAAGTCCGCGACTTTCTTTAAAGTAGCTTCTATTTGTTCCAACGCTTCAGATCCCAGCTCAACATCCACTGCTTTCACGTTTTCTTCGATCTGCTCAGGCTTAGTCGCACCAATCAGTGCTGAGCTTACGCCTGGTTGACGGAGCACCCATGCGAGCGCGAGTTGTGCGATCGAGATATCCAACCCCTGCGCAAGTTGCTCCAGCTCATGAACCGTCTGCAGAACTTGGTCATTCAGATAGCTATTGATGACGCCATTAACGGCGTTGTTCGCAGCACGACTATCGGTAGGCAGAGGCTGCCCTAGCTTATATTTGCCAGTCAAAATCCCTTGTGCAAGCGGCGAGAAGACAACTTGCCCAAGCCCTTTTTGCTCGGAGACAGGAAGAACCTCACGTTCAATGTAGCGCTCAAACATATTATAGATTGGCTGATTGGAAATCAGCGGACGCAAGTGCAGCCGCTCAGCAATGCTAACCGCTTCGGTAATTTGCGCGCCGTTCCATTCGCTGACGGCGGGGTAAATGATTTTGCCTTGCGTGACTAAATCGTCCAACGCGCGAAGCGTCTCTTCCAATGGCGTGTTCGTGTCATAGCGATGGCAGAAATAGATATCGATGTAGTCGACGCCTAATCGTTTCAAGCTAGCATCACATTGTTCCATGATGTGTTTGCGGGATAATCCGCGATCGTTCGGCCCATCGCCCATCGGGAAGTAGACCTTCGTCGAGAGTACATAGCTCGAGCGTTCATACCCTTTTAGCGCGGCGCCCATCGCTTTCTCGCCTTCGCCACGATTATAAGCATTAGCGGTATCGAAGAAATTAATGCCGCTTTCAAAAGCTTTTGCGATACAAACATCCGCGGCCTTTTGCTCGGCGGCTGTTCCGTAAGTAAGCCAGCTTCCTAAGGCGATTTCACTTACTTTTAATCCGCTGCGTCCCATGTTTCTGTATTTCATTAGCAACAATCATCCTCTCATTTACACTCATTGCAGTAAGTATAAGGGTGGCGGGGATGGCCGACAAGAAGGCACTATTAGTTCACTTAGTTACATGGAGTTAAGTAGTGTGCGGCTAGGATTTTTGGTGGACAAGGGACGATCAACGTCAACTCATGGTCACCAGATAGCAAGGTAGTGGAGCGTGCGCAACTTAATCGATTTAATCAAACTAAGCAGCCAATTCGACTCAATCGACCTGTGCTAGCTAGATCAAATTACACCTGCCGCGCAATAAATGGAAAAAATACATTTAATTTCTGGGTAAATTGCAATTTCAACCAAATAAATGGAAAATATGTAGCTAATTATTGAGTTTGAACGCGATATCCTTGTTTCTGCCGATATTAGCTGTAGAATTTCCATCTATTCGCATAAAACGTATGAATGGAGCGGAATTAGCTACAGAAAATCCAGTTATTTTAAAAAATATCTCTTGCACCTGCCTCATATGTCCTCGTACGCCTCAGAATCTGAACAAGCAGCACTAGTCATTTTCCAAAGTTTCCCTTATAATGGCTAATAAGTGACGAAGAACGTCCCGTTCCATTCAATTGAGTGGATGCGGGGCGTTTTTCGCGTTTTTCTAGAAGGGGATGAGAATATGAATATTACGGAAGCACATGAAGCTTTTATCCGTGCACATGTGGACAATCGGAGCGGGGAACGGAGAGGCAGGTTGGGGAGGGGCCATGGGCATGGAGAATCACTCTTTTTGAAGCAGATATGGTGGATTTTACGAGGGAACTTTGACGATCTTCACCCTGAATATGAGGTTCTCGATTGGCGTGGGCGCTCTTATTTTGCGGATTTGGCGTGGTTGCCGGGTTTTGTGAAATTGCTTATAGAAATAAAAGGCTACGCTTCACATGTTCGTGATCTGGACAGGCAGAAATTTTGCAATGAATTGAATCGAGAGACGTTTCTTCATGCAATGGGATATCAGGTGATTTCCTTTGCATATGACGATGTTGAACAAAGACCTGAGTTGTGCATTGCCTTACTGCGTATGGTGCTAGCGAGATATCAAGCGAGTCCAACGCCTGTACTGCGCGCCCACATGGCCGAAAAAGAAGTCCTTCGTCTCGCGGTTCAGCTTGCGGAGCCTATTCGACCGAAGGATGTGGAACTGCATTTTGACATCGATCATCGGACTGCGGTTATGATGCTTAAGAAGCTTTGCTCGAAAGGCATGCTTACACCTACATTCAGTGGGAAGGGGCAGCGTGTCGGCAAGTATACATTAGTAGGCGGTGGCCTGCTCGTTAACATAGAATGAATGGCTGCGTATTTGCACAGCCAACAAATCTAGTCACTCAACAAACGACACGCACCAACAGAACACTCACCCACCATCAACTCGACAGACAAATCTCTCCAACTCAACAAACAAAACAGCCGCCCCAGGCCTTACCCTGTAAGCGGCTGTTCATATTCACCTCACAAACCTAACAAAAACGGTACAACCATATCGGCCACGCGCTGATGGCCAGCCTCATTCGGATGCAGGCCATCCGAAGTGAAGTGAGGCAGTGTCAGCTTATTCAGCCCACTCTGCGCATATAGATTCAGAACAGGCAGCGCGTACCGCTGCCCAATTTCACCAATCGCCTCAACGTAGTCGATGAGTCGATGTCCTGCGGCATTCACATAGAAGATGTCGTAGCCATCTTTGTCACGTTGCAGCGGGGTCCACAAACTTAAGCGGCACGCCCAATTTTTAGTCAATATATCCTCGATTAACGTGGCATATGCACCATGAAATGTACACACATCCGTGCTGCCTAGCTCGCCAATGGGCTTATCCAAACGAAAATCGTTCACCCCCGCGAAGATGGTAACGCAATCCAAAGCTGTATCAATCGCTCGCCCCACATGCGTCGTCGCACCATAATCACGATCACCTCCAGCTGTCATCGGACAGCCGCTTTTGCCATAGTTGATCACACTCGCGAAGCCAAGAGCTTCCTGAACAAGCGGCTGATATCCGCCAGCTTCGGTAATGCTGTCGCCGAGGGTTCCCCAGGTTTTTCCCACCCATTTGTTAAGCATGCTGGGGAGTCCCCTTCCAATTAATTCTCATCATCATACCGAACAGCCCCAACAGCAACTTCACGTTCTGCATCCGCAATACCAGGATTATCGCCAAGGTAAGCGCCTTGTTCAATCAACTTGCGTTGCAGCTCAGGAATAGATACCTCGCGGAAACCAACGCCGTCGTAGCTCGCCATCGCGGCAGCAACCCCCGCCGCTTCACCCATCGCAAAGCAGTTCGGCATCACGCGAAGCGAACCCTGTACGGGGCGATCGGATGATACGGATCTCCCTGCGACGATGAGATTTGATTTACCTTGCGGAAGCATACAGCGATAAGGCACGCCGTGGGATTTTCCTTTTGGCAAATGCTTAATAGTCATCGTGGAACCGGCATTCGCCAAATGGATATCAATAAAGTAGGAATTGCGGGCAATATCATCCTCGAAGGTACGCATGGAAAGGAAATCTTCCACAACGAGTGTATAGTCGCCTTGAATGCGGCGTGTTTCACGAATACCGATCTGGTCACCGGAATGGACAAGGAAAACATTCTCGAAACCAGGTACGTATTTCTTTAAGAAACGAATCTGTGTATCGATCAATTGACGTCCTTCAATAGCAGCACGAGTGAGGTCCTCCGCTTTGGTGCCATCAATATTGAAAATATGGCCAAAGTTAAAGCCAACCACCGAATTTGAAATCCAAGCCATACCTGAGATACGCTTGCGGCTTTCTGGGAGATCACCATTTTGCTGCGCCAAAGTAACCAGGCCTTCGAGCTGCCCATGCTGACCGGTTTCAGCGAGAAATTGATCGAAGCGCCCCTTATCTGCACCGGTCACGACGTAGCACATCGTGCCTGGCTGCAGCTCGCCATTTTCACCGCCAACTTGAAAAGGAACCCCGGCTAATGCCGCTAGATCCGCATCGCCAGATGCATCGATGTACAGCTTCGCTTGCACGACCGAGCGGCCTGATTTATTACTAATAACAAGTCCGCTAATGCGATCGCCATCGAGCAGTACTTGATCCGCAACGGTGTGGAACAGTACTTGTGCGCCGCTAGCTAACACTTCGGCATCATAGACGCGTTTGAGTGTTTCCACATCAATGGGTACCCAGTCCAACAGTTGTTCATAACGGTTAAGAAAATCCTCCCCGGCCGCATGCTTCATTTTCTCAAGCAAATCCAGACCGATGCCTCGAATAACAGGTTTTTCTCCATCCGTATAGGGGCAAAACGCAGGTACTAATGCAGCAGTTCCCATGCCGCCTAGATAGCCCCGTTGCTCAATTAAGAGTGTGCTTGCACCATTACGTGCTGCGGCAATCGCAGCGGCGATTCCTGTGGCACCGCCGCCAACTACGACGACATCAGGGGTATGACTGACAGATAGCTTTTGAGCAGGTATGGTTACGGTTCGGGTGTTTTTGGATGCGTTTGTCATTCGGATATTCCTCCTAATGGGTAGACATTGGCCAATCTAAGCTACATTAAGCTTTACGCGCTTCCACACGTTGGCTGTCTTTGTTTTTATTATAGATCGCTGTTCGCAAGGAACTAGTTTAATTTTTGTTTCATCAAAAAAGTAAGCGTGATATGATGAATGCGAAAATCCATGTTTCATAAATGATCAAGTATCCTTTCGCAACATCCTGGAGGTGCCGCCATCCCCATGCCCACCCGCAAATCAGTCACACTCAAAACCATCGCGAATGAACTCGGCTTAACCGTACAAACCGTAAACAAAGCGCTGAAAGGCAAACACGGTATGTCGGAAGCGACCCGTCAGCTCATTGTCCAAACAGCCGAGAAGCTCGGCTATTATACGATGGATCAGATCCGCAGCCTGCGGCTGGATCATATTGCACCGTATCCGAATGAACGGCTGCGCTTCTTGTTAGTACAAACTGCTGATTCGGTTTCGTATAACCAGCTTTTGCTGCAAGGGCTGCAGGACCGTTTCTTCTCGTTTGGTCATCGCATCGAACTGCTCAGACTGCCGACACGCTTGAAACCAGCGAAGATGAACGTATGGTTAGAGGAGCGGGGCATCACATTTGCAGATGGCATTTTTATAGCACCAAGCATATTGCCTTTGGAATGGGAGACGGCGTTGTTCAATCTGCCAATTCCAAGAATTTTGTTGAATTTCCCGCCATCTGGCGTGAAGATCGATAGCGTAATCTGGGATGTGTATGAAGCGACTTGTCAGTCTGTTGCCCACCTGCGCTCTCAAGGACACTCGAACATCCTGTATGTCGGCGATATTCAGATGCAGCGAGGATCCATTCTACGTTGGCAAGCGTTTAACTATGCCATGCAGGCATCGGGCATAAGCGTAACGCCCTCCGAACATGGCATCGGAAAACACGACAATCCAATTCAATCACGGCAAGAGCTCGTTCGCCTCATTCAGCAGCATCAACCAAGTGCGATACTGTGTGGTATAGACCAAGAAGTGTCCATCGTTTACAACGTATGCTTGGAACTTGGTCTTCGGGTCCCTGAGGATATTTCTATTGTTGGTATCCTTAACGAACAACTGGATACTTTGCCGCTTTTCACACGTCCAATGCTCTCAATCGCACAAACGGGATATCGTGCTGCGGATCGGATGCTATGGCGAATGGCCAATCCGACATTGCCTTTTGAGCATATTCGTATTCAAGGTGAATTCCACGTAGGCCTGACAACGGCAGCGATCTCATCCTAAGATCAGCGCGACTGTTCCTCCCGTTGCTACCTTAAGATCGCACCAGAAATCATAAAATCCTCCTATGTCTCAAGGTTGTGTCCAAGTTATAATAATGAAGAGAACTGCTACGAGGGAGGCCGACATCCGATGTATAAACTTGTCATTGTAGACGATGAACCGACAGTTCGGTTCGGGTTGAGTAATTATTTTGACTGGAAAGCTTACGGGATCGAAGTTGTAGGTGAGGCGGATGATGGTGACGTCGCCTTAGAGGTGATTGAGCGTGAGAAGCCGGATATCGTGCTAACAGACGTACGAATGCCCAATATGGATGGGATTCAGATGTCCAACCAATTAAGTGAACGGTTTCCTCATATCAAAATAGTGTTTGTCAGCGGTCATGATGATGCTGAATACTTGAAATCTGCGCTGAAGGTTAAAGCGGTTGATTATATGTTTAAGCCCGTCAATTTAGGGGAGCTAGAGATCGTTATTGAACGCTTGGTAAGCTCTCTAAATTCTGAGCAGCAGGAGAGAAAACATATTGAGGACATGCAGGTAAAACTTATTCAGAGTATGCCCCTGCTGCGTGAGAAATTCCTCATGTCGTTGATCCGGGAGGGCGTTGTTTACCCATCGCGTGTGCAGGATCGTATTGATTTCCTTGGTTTGAACCTGCCTATGGAGGGAGCCTACTGGGTCATTGTAATTCGCATCGATGATGCAACTGAGGTAGCGCAAACCCGTTCTGAGAGAGACCAGCAACTGCTTTCCTATTCGGTTCTAAATATTGTGCAGGAGCTTATTGAACGAGATATTGGCGGTTATGTGTTTGAGAATCAGATCGGCGAATTCGTAGGCATACTCCGTTTGTCCCAGGAAGATGATCAGGAAAGCCTGCTGTTCACCTTAGCGGAGGAAGTGCGCGAAAGCCTTCATAACTATTTGAAAATCAGCGTGACGATCGGTGTAGGTGAACGGATTTACAGACTTGCCAGCTTGCCGCAATCGTACTCACAAGCGAAGGAAGCCGCCGACCAACGATGGTTTCTTGGGAAAAATCAGATCATTTCTATGGATAATTTAGAGCAAGATGAGGAAAGCGTGTATCGCTTTGATGCCTCGCAACAAGAGCGGATGGTCTCGTCATTGAAGTCTGCAGATATCTTGAAAGTGCAGGAGGAGCTGCGCGAGATGTACAATGCGCTATCACATAATCGGTCAGAAGGTATTGCCTATGCGCGTAACATCAGTCTACAGCTGCTGCTTCTTGCCAGCCGAATTTTACTTGAGCTGCATGTTCAGAAGCAAGAACTCGAAAGTAAAGAGAACGAGCTTATGGCGAAAGTGTTTCAACGAGAAACGCTGGGCGACTTACACAGCCTTGTTGAGGCTCATTTGCTTGAGGTATGTGGACGTATTGGTGAGAAGCGTAACGGAAAGTCCAAGAATGTGATCGAACGTACACGAGCCATTATTGAAAAACGTTACGCAGAGAATTTGCAGGTAGGGGATATTGCAACGGAAGTGTTCCTGTCTACGACATATTTGTGCTTGCTGTTTAAACAGGAGACTGGCGAAACCATTAACGAATATGTGACCAAGGTACGCGTGGATCATGCCAAACTACTTCTAAAGGATCCTGCCAATAAGTTTTATGATGTGTGCTATGCGGTGGGGTATTCGGATCCAAGTTATTTCAGCAAAATATTCAAAAAATACACGGGATACACACCGAGCTCCTTCCGCGAGCAAGTCATGTAAAGAGAGTAGGGCTCATTATGCATGTCAAGAACAGAGGCTGGCTGTTTATTACGATGATTTTCAAAAGTCTTCTGGCAGCTAGGCTTTGGTTGATCGCCTATGTCGTGTTGATTATAATTCCAGCTTCCATTTTCCTATATGCCTATTCCCAACGATACTCGCACATTCTGG
The DNA here is from genome assembly GCF_056402415.1 of Paenibacillus sp. P4_A9. Lineage (NCBI taxonomy): Bacteria > Bacillati > Bacillota > Bacilli > Caryophanales > Paenibacillaceae > Paenibacillus > Paenibacillus sp. P4_A9. The sequence continues at coordinate 20,071 of NZ_JBFUHL010000023.1, read as the reverse complement.
AAGAAGAAGTGACGCGTTCGATGCTTCAAACGCTGAAGCAGGCTGAAATTAATTTGGATCATCAGTTCGATTACTTGCGGGATACGTCGAATACGTTGTTTACAAATCCCAAGCTAGTGGAGTATTTAAATAACTCGTCCTCCTACAGCGAACAAATCGATGCGTTAAAAGAAATGCGTTATTTAATTGATAATATCCAGACAAATGCGAATGTGTTCCGTGTTCGGATATATGTGAATGAGTCGAAGCTATTCTCTCATGAGAAAATAAACTTTTTCCCAATGGATACGCTCAAGAGCCGTCCTTGGTATTCTGATGTTGTGAATGCAAGTGGGAAAATAGTCTGGACAGGTGCGTATAATGAGAATTTCATAGATATTATAGACAGAAACGACACCTATATTTTCTCTGGCATTCGTCTCCTTCGGGATCCGGAGCATTATGATGCCTTATCAGGCTTTTTATCGATTGATGTGGATGTTAAGTCACTGGAGAACACGGTGTCCAGTATCACTTTCGACAAGGATCAGCAAGTGTACATGGTTTCGCCAGATGGCTACATTGCTTTTAATAAGGATAAATCCTTATTAGGGACTCAACTGAAATCCGAAGCGGTTTTGCAAGCTATTTCTGGCAGTAAAGAAGGCGTATCGCCGATTGTCGATATGAATGAATCCAAATATGTTGTATTTACAACGATTAATGCCACTGGTTGGAAGCTCGTCGCTGAAGTTCCTAAGCAAGGGATTAGCTCGCGTGCGAACACGCTAAACCAACTCTCGAGTGTTGCAACATTGACGGGGGTGACTGTGCTATTTCTGATTCTTGTATTCATTTTAGTCGCGTTTATCGTTCGTGGGATGAATCGCCGCGTGCAAACCGTCATTAAGGTGATTAAGCGTGAAGGTGTGGCTGGTCTGGATGAAAGGTCGAATTACCAGGATGGTGACTTTAATCTTCTAGAAAAAAGTGTCGATCATCTCATCCATCGTGTTAGGGATTTAATGGAGGAGACGTATAGATCGAAGGTGCAGGAACGCGAGGCACAGCTTCGTGCTCTACAGGCGCAGATTAATCCGCACTTCCTTTACAATACCTTAGATACGATTAATTGGATTGCTATAGGACATAAGGCACACGATATCAGCCAAATGATTGATGGTCTTGCTAAGTATTTCCGACTAAGCTTGAATAAGGGAAAAGATGTCGTAACCGTTACGGATGAGCTGGAGCTTGCGAAGGTGTATTTGGAAATTCAGCAGACGCGTTTTCCAAAAAGCTTTGAATTCGTGTTTGAGTTAATTGGTGGGGCTGAAGCAGAGAATGTTGAAGAAGCTAGAACTTCGCTGGAGTCCTATGTGATACCGAAGCTCACCTTGCAGCCAATTGTAGAAAATGCCCTTCTTCACGGTATAAGGAAGTCCAAAGGGAAGACAGGTAAGATTACCATTCGCGCAGCAATAGAAGGGGATGAACTCATTTTATCCGTGACGGATGATGGTATTGGTATGGACCCCGAATTTGCTCAAAATCTGTTGACAGAGCCACGACCAGCCATGCGCACTGATGGATCTGGAAGCTCTTATGGATTGTACAATGTGAATGAACGAATTCGTTTGTTTTCTGGTGAAGACTATGGCCTTAGTATACATTCACAGCTGGGTGAAGGGACGACGATCATTGCCAAATTCCAATGTCAACGTCCGACCACTGATTCTATAAGCTAGTCTCTATCGAGCGTCATAGTTTAAGAAACCAACCTTAATTTCTGTATGAAACAGAGATTAAGGTTTTCCGTGTCATATCAGGTGGTTTGAAAGGAATGAAATCAATTGGCAGCTGAATCTATCCTCAATCAAGATTTGAGACCGCACATCATTTACGCCGATCATTTGCATTTCAAACAGTGGAATACCCACGCCAGAATCATAACCGATTATTTGCTGCTTTACGTACAGGATGGTTCAGCAGAATTAACAATTGACGAGAATACGTATCTTTTGAAGTCAGGGCAGTTCAGTTTTATTCAACCTGGTATCGTGCATCAAATCGAATCGGCGTCGCCGCTGACGATTTTGGCGCTCCACTTCGCACTGCTTCCGTCTGTAGGTGAAGAGCGGCCTCCTATGCTTGTGCCGGTCGAGCGTGGCTCTTACCCTGTATTGGCAAATATGCAGCCCAATCTAGCGATTTTTGCTGACATTGCCGTACCTGTTGTGTTTAATTCTTCTAGAAACGAGTGGATGGTAGATGTCTTCCAGCAAATCATCGAGCACTGGAATCGGAAAAATGCCATCGATCTGCTGCAAGCCCATGTGTATGCGGCATCCATTATTTTGGATTTATTGAAAGAATATACGTCCCAAGACAGCTCTGAACATAAAAGTGCAGCCTCCTTAAATTGGGTGCCAGCTTACATGCAGTATCGATTATCCGAGCCGCTTTCCGTGGAGGAAATGGCCCGTAAAGCGTATATGTCCCGTTCTTATTTCTCTCTGTTATTTCGAAATCAATTTGGTATGGCACCCCATCAATATTTACTGAAGCTGCGGCTCGAGTATGCGACCGACTTGCTGCGAAGCACCTCGATGCCGCTTCAAAACATCTCCGACAGTTGTGGGTTTTCGAGTGTGCATCATTTTTCAAAAATGTATAAACTCCGTTTTGGATATCCGCCAAGTCATCAGAGACATGAATAAGGAAAAAGACGTTTTGATAAATTTATAATGTATTTTGACAAAGCCAAATGACGCCTTCGCCCCCTATAATGAGGCCATATACCATATTACTGCAAGATTAGGGAGGCCACTATGATCTCATATGCAGGCATTACAAATCCGTTCGGTACTGGCGCATTTAGTGTAGAGCATAACTCGAAAGTATTACGAAGATACAGGTACATCCATGAGCAGTTGTTCCGCCTATCAGCAGGACAGCTTCCAGCAAGATCTCACTGGCATCTGAAGGCAGCGCTAGGCAAGCATCTTTTTGAGGATGCAGAGGCGGCAGGTTCACTCCGTCGACGAGTTCTGGAATTGAGAACTTCCCCCAATCTCTTGCAAAAAGAGCCGAATGTAACACTTACCTTGCTTTTTGAAGAGTTGATTCATGCGGAGAATGATCTAGAGCTGCTTGTAGGTGTTTACAGAGTGATCAAACCAGCTTTACTGAATGCATATACACAACATATGACCGATACGCAGCAACTCGTCGATTATCCGACGGTTCGCCTGCTAAAGGCGCTTTCCTCCGATTTACGCGAACAGATCGAGTGGGGCGAAGACATGATTGCGGAGCTGCAGCAAGAAGGGGAATCCTTGGAGATGGCGGCGGAATTCGAAAGCAGAATCAAAGGCTATTTAGAGATAGCAGGAGGCATCGGCGGTGAAAAAGGCACTTCCACACATGTTCCCTCACGTTGGCGGTCCGGCAAAGTTTATGAGATGCCAAAAAAAGCAATTCGGGATGCGAAAAGGATGGGCCCGCCTGCAATGATACGTACGGCCGTGCCGAACCTGCCTGATGATCCTGTGAAAATCCGATTGGTCGAAATGATGAAGTCCAGACAAGAGGAAATGTCAGCTGTGGAAAATCTGGCGAGCGTCATTTATGACCTGAAGCTTATGCCGTGGGAGTTTTACCAAGATTTGGCCCGGCATCTGTGGGATGAAGTGCGGCACGCATTGTTCGGTCAAGCGGCGCTAGAAGCAGAAGGAATCGATTGGATGTCGTTGCGGCAATATGTGGGAGGCTATGATCCATTTATCGAAAAGCTTCCCGCTCAGCGGTATGCGCTCTTGAGTATTGGTTTTGAGGAAAAAGCGATGAGGCGTCCTGGTAAAATCGCGGAGTACGAGTTCTGCCGTGACGATGCCAAACACCCGTTGATGGAGCGGTTCCAGGATTACGATTGGGCCGACGAAGTTACGCATGCTGCATTTGGTCGCAAGTGGACGCCTGAATTGTTCGGTGAGGACCTGGATTATGTCCGACAGGTTGCAGATATTGAGATGGAAGAGCGGGAGAAATTTTTCCAAGCGTGGGCGAAGCTACAAGAGGCTGAGGGTTAACGTATGCTTGATACATCAGCCCTGTTGGCTTGACGCGCAACATCTTACACTGGGGGAGTGTAAACGTATGCAGGTATTTTGGGGACATTAAGTTATTTTAATATGAACACCTTAAGATCACACCAGAAATAGAAATATTGCCATCTACATTCCAAGAAGGCTCCTCGATATAATTGTTCTGATAGAGGTGCCAGAAGTTTACGTCATGGGGTTCCACTAATTTAATGAGAGAAGGATGACAATGAGCAACCAACCAACCCAAACATATGATTTTCAAAGGAAGATTGAAACGTACGATTCAGCGGATGTCGTTGTTATTGGCGGGGGGCCAGCTGGAACGGCGGCTGCCATTAGTGCGGCGAGACTAGGGAAGAAAGTCACTTTGTTGGAAAAATCGGGCCAATTAGGCGGCATGGGGACGCTCGGAAACGTCAGTATTTTTATGCCGATTGGTAACGTAACCGGCATTTACAGAGAGATGATCGCGGAAGCTCTAGCCGACCACTTGCCTAAGGATCACGACGTGTCGATAGCCCCGCAATATTCGCCTTTCGTATTGAGACAGTATTTAAATGAGAAAATGAAGAAGGAAGGGGTCCAGGTCATCTATCATGCGGAGTTTATCGGTACGGTGAAGGAAGACAGAAGCGTGAAGGCCGTCATCGTATCGACGCGTGAAGGATTGAAAGCTTTCGAAGGCAAGCAGTTCATCGACTGTACGGGAGACGCAAGAGCCGCTCTTGATGCAGGAGTACCCTATACGTCTGGTAGAGATGAAGACGGCATGACCCAGCCCATGACATTGATGTTTATGATGCAAAATACAGGCAAGCCAGTAGCACAAATATTGCCTGAAGGTTGCTACCGTTACGAAGAAATATCCGATTTACCCCAAGGGCGCCGGTTATTTTGGGAACAGAACAATGACGGCACACTGCTTGTGAATATGACGCGTGTCAAAGGCAATGGGGCCAAAATCGAAGACGTCAACTATGCGGAGACGGAGGCGTTGAGACAAGTGTTTTCCGTCGTCAATTACTTACAGCGGAACGGATTTGAAACCTACGCCCTCTCGCATGTCGCGAATCAGGTCGGCGTCCGGGAAACCAACCAGATTCATGGTCTTTACACGCTAACAGAGCAGGACGTTGTAAGCGGAACACGCTTTGCGGACGTGGTCGCCCAAACAAACTACGAAATTGATATCCATAGTCCTGATGGCCAAAAAACGACGGATGAGCGTAAGGTCGATGGATATGACATTCCTTACCGATGCATGGTGACAGAACAGCTGGATAATCTGTTGGTAGCGGGACGATCGATTTCAGCTACGCATGTGGCGATGTCTTCGATGCGGGTGCAGGCGACTTGTTACGCATTGGGTCAAGCGGCTGGAATCGCAGCATCCCTCGCTGCGGACGACTCGTGCCCAGTCCGGGAGATTTCGATCGAAGCGCTGCATAGTGCGCTGAGCAATCAGAATGTTGTCTTGTATAAGCAAGCTTCCTATCAATAAATAGCCATGAGTCAAGCCACCTCTTCCATGAAAGAGGTCGGCTTTTTTTTATGGCAAAGACCATAAGATAGTACCAGAAACAGAAATATTACCATCTACAAGTCGCCTCTGATGGCCTATATAATTGTCTTATAAGAACACGGAGGTGAGCCATTCATGAGTGTAACGCTTACAGAGCCTGAACGAACAACAGCTCACGCCAAGCCCAAGACAAAAGGCAGCGGCCGATGGAAGCTGATTGTAACCAATTATGATTTATACCTATTATTAGTGCCTGGGATACTATTTCTGTTTTTATTCAAATATGCGCCTATGTATGGGATTATCATTGCTTTTCAAGACTTCAATATTTTCGATGGTTTTACCGGAAGTAAATTTGTAGGATTGGATCAATTTGAAAAGCTCATTCATTCGGAAGAGTTTTATCAGGTTTTCGTGAATACCTTATTGATCAGCCTTTACAAAATTGTGCTTCTTTTCCCGATACCGATCATCATTGCGCTGTTCTTAAATGAGGTTCGGAAGGCTTTCTTCAAGAAGACGATTCAAACCATTATCTTTCTTCCGCATTTCTTATCATGGGTCATCATATCAGGGCTATTTATTAATATCCTGTCTCCATCAGGCGGTCTAGTGAACAATGTGATTCAGTGGTTCGGAGGGACGCCGATCTCCTTCTTTCTAGACAACCAGTTCTTCCGCAGTGTGGTCGTTTTTACAGCAGGTTGGAAGGAATCGGGTTGGAACGCCATTATTTTTATCGCTGCCATTGCAGGTATCGAGCAAGAACAGTATGAAGCTGCTTCCATTGATGGTGCAGGGCGTATCAGACAAATGATCCACATTACGTTACCAGGTATTATGCCAACGATCATTCTGATCTTAATTTTACGCATGGGGTACTTGCTTGAAGCGGGCACGGAACAGATTCTGACCATGTACAACTCTGTCGTATATCAATCCGGGGATGTAATCGGTACTTTCGTTTATCGACAAGGGCTTGGCCAACAGGATTATAGCTTTAGTACAGCGGTCGGGTTGTTCAACTCTCTCGTTGGGTTCATCCTGATTATAGCTGGAAATGAACTCAGCAAAAAACTAATCAAACGCAGTATCTGGTAGGGGGTGGAAGAGCATGCATAAGAAAACACTTAGTGATTGGACCTTTGACATTGGTATTTATCTTGTTCTACTGCTTTGCGGCTTAGCTACTTTGCTGCCCCTAGCGAATATTTTATCCAAAGCGATTAGTGATGAATCGGCTGTAGTATCCGGAAAAGTAGGGATTTTCCCAGTCGGCTTCCAGTTAGATACGATGAAGTACGTGGTGTCCTCCAGCCAGTTTCTCCACTCGATAGGGATATCTCTACTAATTACAGTTGTGGGTACAGTGCTTGCGATTGTTGTAACGGCACTTACAGCGTATCCATTGTCCAAAAGGCATCTTCCCGGCATTTCCATTATTATGGTGCTGTTTATCTTCACGATGATGTTTAATGGCGGTATTATTCCGAACTACTTGCTAATGAAGAAACTACATTTAATCAATAGCTTATGGTCGCTGATGCTGCCGGCACTGATTAGTGTGTTCAATATGCTAGTAATCAAAAGTTATTATGAATCATTGCCAGAGGCGCTTGAAGAATCCGCCAAAATGGATGGTGCTCGTAATTTTACGATTCTTACTCGAATCRTTCTTCCCTTAAGTGTACCGGTTATCGCAACGATAGCACTTTTCTATGCGGTCTACTTCTGGAATGACTTTTTCAATCCCATGCTTTACATCAATGACGCAGGCCTTAAGCCATTGCAGCTCTACTTGCGTGATATCGTCATGGATGCTGATAGCTCGAGTGCGGTAACCAAAAGTGTTGACGATATGATGAACGTATCACCGGAAGGTATTCGCGCTGCAACTGTCATTGCTTCCATCATTCCGATGCTGCTCGTGTATCCGTATTTGCAAAAGCATTTTGTCAAAGGTGTACTTATTGGTTCTGTAAAAGGATAAATCTGCATTAACGCCTATGATGCGAGCATCAATGGTTTAATGATATATTAAACACAATACTAGGGAGGTTTACACATGTTAAAAAACAAAAAGAAAGTAATGCTTTTAGCTGTTGCAGCAAGCTTATCCGTAACATCACTTGTCGGTTGCGCTTCCAAAAGTTCAGATACAGGAAGCAGCACACCAGCCCCAGCTAGTACAACAGCCGCAGCTACAGCTTCTGCTGGACCAAAACCTGAATTGAAATCGCTTCAAATATGGCAAAAGGATGACTATAACACATATCCAGTTGCGAAATTCTTAGAACAAGCAACAGGTTATAAAGTGCAATACGATATGTTGCCGCAAGACAAGCCGCAAGACAAGTTGAACATCTTGATTGCTTCCGGTGAACCCTATGATTCCGTAACAACTGCCGGTGGAACAGATTTCAAAGCGTTATATGCTGATTATGCGAAAAAAGGTGCTTTAACAGATTTAGGTCCGCTGATCGACAAATATGGACCGAATATTAAAGCAGCGATAAGTCCTGCTGCTTTCGAAGCAGCAAAAGTAGATGGGAAAATTTATGCAATACCAACTACAACGATCCCAACTGTTGGTGAAAGTCTCTTCATTCGTCAAGATTGGCTCGATAAAGTAGGAATGAAAGCGCCAACAACAACAGACGAGCTTGTTGCTGTTCTTAAAGCCTTCAAAGAGAAAGATCCTGGTGGAAATGGAGATAAAAACATTCCATTTACAGTAAAAGGCGATGCTCCACTTATTCCTAATATTATCGGTGCGTTCGGTATTCCGAATGTGTGGAATGATCTGAACGGCAAGTTAACACCTCGAATTCTAGACCCAGGATACAAAGATTATGTGAACTTTACTGCTGATTTATTTAAACAGGGCTTGCTGGATAAAGAGTTTGCAGCTAATAAAGATGCAACTGCTAAAGAGAAATTCACAAGCGGAAGAGCAGGCATGATCATGATTCACTGGGCTGATATCCCTACGATTATGGATGCGTTGAACAAAAATATTCCTACAGCTAAAGCTAACTATATTCCAGGATTAAAAGGGAAAGACGGTAAAATTGGTCTAGGTGCTTCACAAGGTTTTGACCGTATTACTTTCATTCCTAAAGCTTCCAAACATCCTGAAGATGCAATCAAATGGATGAACGCCAAACTTGAAAAAGATACCTTCAGAACAATGGCTATTGGTGAGGAAAATAAACATTTCACGTTAAAAGATGGTTCTTATACGCCGATTCAACCTATCTTTACAGATGAGCGCAACCAAGCTAATAACTTCCTGACGGGAACAGATGATAAAGTGTATCCGACTTATTGGCAAGCGCGTGTACGTAAAGATATGCGTTTATTCGATGGTTGGAACTTCTTGAATACCACTCAAGTGACTACTAGAGTTCCAGATCCGTTAGGTTTTGCTCCTTACTTACCTGAGTTCTCGAAGAATTTCGCACAACTGAACACAATGGTTGGAGACTACACGACGAAGCTAATCTTTGGAGCTGAACCTATTTCTGGTATTGAAGCTTTCCAACAAAAATTCAAAACATCTGGTGGAGACGCAAGTTATAAAGAAGTAAACGATTGGTACGCGACTGCTAAGAAGTAATGTGAAGGAAGAACATATGTATTAATCTCAGTAAAATGTGGCAATACTCCTATGTGTTATTGGAGTGTTGCCACATTCTTTTATTTTTACTTCTCCCATAGGAATGTTACTCTAAGTACATAGCATGATGACATTCATTATGGGAGGTAGATCACATGGAAGTGTCTACGCGAACCAATATCGAGAACCTCAAAACGACAGACAGAGCCGTACAAACAGAAGCTTACTCCGCCATGATGGCAGCAACAAATGAGAAAGTGGAGTGGGCTTATGACATCTGGGACGAGCTTAAGCAAAACCTAACAGATAAAGATAACCATCTCCGTTCCATCGCTGGACAGCTTCTCAGTAATCTCGCGAAGAGTGATCCAGAGCACAGAATCCTGCGCGATTTCCCCGCACTTCTTGAAGTAACGAAGGATAAAAAGTTCGTCACGGCGAGGCACGTACTGCAATCCCTTTGGCGGATTGGCATTGCTGGCAGTGAGCAGAAAGCGATGCTTTTGAAAGGTCTCACAACGCGTTATCAGGAATGTATCGAAGAGAAGAATTGGACGTTGATTCGTTACGACATCATCCAAGTACTTCGTAGACTTTACGATCAAGATCCCGATGAAGCCGTGAAGCAATTGGCATTATCACTCATTGAAACGGAAGAAGATGTGAAGTATCGCAAAAAGTACGCAACGCTGTGGCGTAAGGTGTAATATATTCCGAATAGATAACTGCTGGGTAAATGCACCAGCGGTTTTTTTGCATAATTTTCGAGAGAAATCGTATGATTTTCAAGGCATCCGAACCTCCTGTAAGCTATAATACGTGTACGGGGGTGTGGAAATGTTCAAGAAGAAGCTGTCGTTTAAACTCATAGCCTCGTTATCCATATTAATTATGGTCATCTTCCTCGTATCTGGTTACGCCACTTATACCGTCTATCTCAAGTTGTTTACGACGGAAATTAGCAAGCAATTTGCTAAAGCCAATGAGCAGGCGACCGCGCGCGTTGAAACGCAAATTCAGAATTTATATAAAGCAACTAATTATATTGTGTTCCATCCTTACATTGAGGAGATTCTTCGGCGCTCAGCCGAACGGGCAGATGATACCTTTTATAACCGCTTACTAGATCAGGACGAGCTCACGAAGCTGCTGAATCAGATCTCGATTGACGAACCCAAGCTTTCCAGCATGTATGTGTACAACACGAAGGGCTCTGGTTACTTTTTTGAAAATAATGCCGGCACCGTCATCCCGCTTAGTGATGCTAACTATTCAGCGGTTCTTCGTTCTTTAGATGGCTCCAATGGTGAGCTAGTGTGGCAGCCTTTACGAATTTCGAGCATCGAAAGCTCCGGTTATCGCAACGTCATTTCAGCGGCACGCTATATGAAGAATAAGAAGCAGGAGCTCTATGGCAACCTGATTTTATTTTACGATCAATCCATCTTCGGCTCGATTCTGGATGAATTGGCAAAGGGCGAGAACGCGCAAGTGATCCTGCTCGATAGTAATGGCAAGGTCGTCTACACGAACGCTAGGCCAGACAGTGGTTTTGATCTCGATGAGCTACTGCAGGTGCCCAATTCACAGATTGTGAAAGCCGGTGGCGAGTCGATTCTCGTCAGCCGTAACCGAACACCAGATTCGGGCATGACACTCATCAGCACCTTGTCTTTGAAATCGATTAATGAGAAGAGCCAGGTGATTTTCCAAATCGCCCTCTATTCGGGTCTTGTCAGTATTTTATTAGCCTCGTTGCTTATTTTCTTCACGGGAAAAAGATTGCTCAAACCCCTGCACTCGCTAGTTACAGGGATGAAAAAGCTCCGTGGCGGCCGCTTCGATACGCGAATCCGCATATCTACGCAGGATGAGCTAGCCTTTCTAGGCCACAGCTTCAACGAAATGGCAGCGAATATTGAATCGCTCGTTGAAGAAGTGTATGAGCGTAAGCTGAATGAACGGGAAGCCGAGCTCACCGCACTGCAAGCGCAATTGAATCCGCATTTCCTCTATAACACACTGGATACGATTCATATGAAGCTATATCTCGGTGAGAATGATGAAGAGGCGGCTCAGTTGGTGCTTTCCTTATCCGGTCTGCTACGCTATGCTTTGCAAAGTCCGAGTGCACATACAACCGTGAAGGACGAGATTGAGCATATTACGAAGTATATCAATATCCAAAGTGTTCGGATCGGCGGCAGACTGGAGACGTTCATCCAAGTGGATGAGGATGCCGAGCAGCTTCCGGTGATTAGGCTCATTTTGCAGCCACTAGTCGAGAACGCTTTCGTGCATGCTTTTGCCCAAATGTCCAGGATCTGCATACTGCGCATCAAGGTGTCCATCGATATCGAACAATCGCTCTTATGTATTGAGATTAGCGATAATGGGAAAGGCATGACACAAGAGCAGATCGATACAATCATGCAATTACAGCATCGCAGGTTAGAGGAACCTACCAGTGACACTGGTGGAATCGGTCTGAAAACGGTCATAAGACGTGTGAGTCTCATGTACGGTCCCCCATATGGCTTAGTCATTACTAGTGAGCCTAATGCTGGAACAACGATGAAATTAGTTCTACCCGTGCAAACACAGATGGAAGGAAGTCGGCTGCTATGAAAGGGAAACTGTTGATTGTAGATGACGAGCATCTAATTCGCAGGGGCTTGTCCAAAATGATAGAAGCGAGTCATGCCGGCTGGACCGTTATTGGGGAAGCAGAGAATGGTGTGCAAGCCTTGTCCCATATCGATGAGCTTAAGCCCGATCTGGTCATTACCGATATTCGTATGCCCGAAATGGACGGCGTCGAACTCTGTCGGCGTATCTCTGAGCTAGGCTGCCCAATCGACGTGATGGTGTTGACGGCGCATAAAGATTTTGAATTTGCGCAGGCTGCGCTGCGATATGGGGCAATTGATTTCCTGCTGAAGCCAATTTCAGCACAAGAATTGGCTCCTCCGCTTGAGAAAGCTTATCGCTTATATGCGGAGCGCCAGGAGCAAGCGGAACGCAGTCAGCTGGAACAGAATCGACTGCTCGAGCATCATATCCAGTCGTGGCTGCTTGGCCTTCCAATGGATGAAGAGGCAATGGCACGTTTGCAGATGACTTGCGATGACCAAAGACTTCTGGTGCTTACAGTTGATTCCTATACACCGCCAACGAAGAGCTACCGGCGAGAGGATGCCCGCCTGCTGCAATTTGCACTTTTGAATATGATGAAGGAATGGCTGGCCATCTCGCGATTGTCGGGCAGCATGACAAATGTGAAGCATGATGTTTTCGCTGTTTTAATAGATAAATCATCTTCGTTCGCCTCCTTTGAGCTTGGACTAATAGATTCTACACAAGCGCTGCTGGGGCTAACGATTCAGACAGAAGCATACGAAAGCATACGGCCCTTATATGGACGATTCGCGTCTTACGGTCACGAGTCAAGCAATAGAAGCGAGCTGAACATCCCCGATCATGCGGCTAGGAGTAAAAGCATTCAAACCGAAGTCATGTCCTTCATCGTCCAAGGGAAAACGGAACAACTGCGTGAATACTTGGAAGCCCTGCTTAGGCAAGTGCAGGACATGAACGTGAATGATGCCAAAATCGAAGGACTCAGCACAGCCCTAGCTTTGGCAGCCGCAAGCAAGCGAGCTTTCGATGGCGAAGACGCTGAGGAGAAGGGGCTTGGCGAGTGGATTGAGACGCTGCAGCCGATTCGTTTATCTGCGGAAGTCGCGGAATGGCTTTCCAAGCAGATACAGCCCTTTATGTGGCAGTTGAATTCGTGGCTAGCTGGTAAAAATGTAAATTTACTGGATAAGGCCATCAGCTACATGGAGCGGAATTACGAGGGAGCCTGCTCCATACATGATGTCGCCCAGCATGTACATCTCAGCGTGAGCTACTTCAGCAACCTTTTCAAGAAAGAAACAGGGGAAAGCTACACGAATTACTTAACAAAATTCCGCTTGGAGAAGGCGAAGATCCTACTGAGCAATACGAAAATGAAAATATCCGAAATCGCCGAATCGGTCGGTTACGAGGATCCGAACTATTTTACTACGGTATTCCGAACTTGGGTGCATTGCTCGCCGAGTGAATTTCGGAAGATGGGCTAGTTCGGCAAGTGCCTAGGGCATGTAGCGAAACACCGCTGCGTGCCTTTTCTATTGTCACCGTGGCTCCCTAACTCCGTATAATTTTCGAGGTAATGCTTATCAGATTCAAGGTAGGTTTGAAAATTTCCTTCTATAATAGGAAGTAGAAAGGAGAGATACGATGAACCCAAATTCGGATGTACATCCTACAGTCATGCCGAATCAACTGCGTAAAGTGAAAGCCAAATCTAGGCTTCGATGGAAGGAAAGTCTACCGCTTATTCTCATGTTGATTCCCGGCATATTGTTCTATGTGCTGTTTAGATATTTGCCGATGGGAGGGCTAGTCATTGCCTTCAAGGATTACAATTTCACGGATGGTATTCTTCATAGCCCTTGGGTCGGGATGAACAACTTCGAAACTCTGTTTAAGCAAGACCAGACGTTAGACATTATCCGCAATACACTCGTGCTGAGCGGTCTAACGATTATTTGCGGGTTCCCCGTTCCGATTGCGCTAGCGATTATGCTAAATGAAGCTCGCCGAATGTGGTTTAAGCGAATCGTTCAAACCATCCTCTATATGCCTCACTTTTTCTCATGGGTCATCGTTGGCGGCTTGATCATCTCGATCCTGTCGATTGAATCAGGCACCGTGAACAACTGGATCAAGCTTTCGGGCGGTGAACCCTTCGCTTTCTTGTACAACACCAAGAGTTGGATGGCTGTTTTTATCTCCTCAGGGGTATGGAAGGAAATGGGGTTTAACGCGATCATCTACTTGGCTGCATTAACGGCCATTGATCCGTCCCTGTATGAATCAGCTAACATCGATGGAGCAAACAAATGGCAGCAGATTCGTCATATCACGATACCGGGTATTAGCACAACGATCGTTCTTCTGCTCATTTTACAATTGGGTAAGGTGATGGAGATTGGCTTCGATCATGTGTATGTCCTGCAAAATTCATTAAACGCCAGTGTCTCCGAGGTTATCTCGACCTATATGTATCGCGTGGGCCTTCAAGGTGGGCAATTCAGCCTGACGGCAGCAATGGGATTTTTCGAATCCGTTGTCGGCTTTGTGCTTGTCTTTTCCGCCAATGCGCTAGCGCGCCGCTTCGGACACGGGTTATTTTAAAGAGAGGAGGGTGAGCAGATGAGAACGTCCTTTGGAGACCGCCTCTTTTTCGGACTTAATTATGGCTTGCTGGCACTGATTGCCTTGACGTGCTTGCTGCCCTTGCTGCATATCGCTTCTTTATCACTTAGTCATACGCAGGATATTCTTTCAGGAAGAGTGACCCTGTGGCCGGTTGGTTGGAACACGGACGCCTTCACTTCGATGATTGAAGGTACACGGATGCTATCCGCCTTTCGAAATAGTGTCGTGATCACCGTTGTTGGTGTAGCGCTGAGCATGCTGGTTACCATACTGACCGCTTACCCATTGTCGCGCAAATTATTTCCTGGCAGGCGTTATGTGACCTTGGCCTTGATTTTTACCATGATGTTTACCGGGGGAATGATTCCTACCTATCTCATCGTAAAAATGTTTGGCCTAGTGAACAGCTACTGGGCACTATGGATTCCCGCTTTGGTGAATACCTACAATATGCTGGTCATGAAGACGTACTTTGAGAACATTCCAGATGAGCTGGAAGAAGCGGGTAAAATGGACGGCTGTGGGCAATGGCGTCAGCTGCTGCAAATTATATTGCCATTATCCAAGCCAGTGCTGGCGACGATTACGCTATTTTATGCGGTAAGCTACTGGAATTCATTTTTCAATGTGATGCTCTATATCAATGAATCCGCGAAATATAATTTGGCTGTTCTTGTGCAAAATATGATTCAAAATCAACAGCTTCTGCAGGAGCTTGTGTTAACAGGTGCCCAAGTCGAAGTTGTGCCGGAATCCTTGAAGGCGGCAAGTGTGATGATCATGATGCTGCCGATGATCGTGATCTACCCTTTTCTCCAAAAGTATTTCGTGAAGGGCGTCATGCTCGGTGCTGTAAAAGGATAGTTTCATTTCAAGCCGGATTCACCATGCTTTCCAAGCTGTTCATATATGAAAGGGGTAAATATTCATGAGAAATATGAAGGTTAAGCTTGCATTAGCGGGGACGGCCGTGCTCGCACTAACCGTAATCGGCTGCTCCAAGGAAGATGAAAGCACCTCTACTGCATCGCCAACGGCATCAGCTGCGGCAACCGCAGCAGCAACCAAAGCGCCTGAGGTACGCAAGGACATTACCGTAACCGCTTACGACACCGGACGTGTTTCCCAAGAAGAAGGGACGAATGAGTCCAATCGCTGGACCAAATGGATCAACGAGAAAGGGCCTGAGAATGTTAAATTCACAGCGGTTTCTTTTGCCCAAATTAAAGAAAAAACGAATGTCATGTTCGCTTCTGGGTCTGCACCTGACCTACTGATGGTATTCGATCCAACGATCAGAAATCCATTGTACGAGCAGAAGCAGCTGTTGCCTCTAGATGATTTGATTGCTAAGAACTCTACTGAATATAAAAAGCTGCTAGAACAAAATCCGTTACTGCGCAAAGCAGGCACCAAGCCAGACGGGAAATTGTATGAAGTCGGACATATTCAATGGGTGAATCCGCTGCGTGGCGTGATTATTCGTACAGACTGGCTGAAGAAGCTTGGCCTTGAAATGCCGAAGACAACGGATGAACTATACAAGGTTGCGAAAGCTTTTGCGGAACAGGATCCGGATGGCAACGGTAAAAAGGATACGTTTGGTATCGCCTTGGCAGGCTCGATGGAATACACGATTAACCAAATGTTCTATGCGATTAAGCCTTGGGTTGTCAAAGACGGCAAGCTCACCTACAGCTGGGAGAATATTAAGGCAGCCACCGATTTCAAGAAAAAGCTGTACAGTGAAGGCATTGTAGATAAGGACTTTTTCAACGATAAAAATATGGCGAAAGCCAAACAGGACTTTATCACAGGCAAAGTAGGGATCATTTCACCGAACTTTAATACGCCGCAGGATATCGTGTCGCAATTCCTAGATCCACTTCAAAAGAACGTGCCGACAGCGACCATGACGCTGATGCCGTTCCCTACAAGTCCATTTGGACGCTTCACACCGTCACTGGAAAATCCGGTGCAAATGACAGGTGCTGTTGCAGCTTCATCCAAAAATCCGGACGCAGTAATGAAATATATTGATTTCATGGCGAAGGATTCCACAGCGGATGTTCTGGATAATGGAACAGAAGGCGTTCACACGAAAACGGTTGACGGTTGTGCGCAGATTATTGATGCCGATAAGTTTAAGAAAGAAGTTAGCGATATCACGGTTTATATGAAAATGCTAACGAATACAGGCTTGCGCTTTAATAAATGTTCCACGCCAGCTGTTCAGTATAAGAGTGACCCGCGTGTGCAGGATTACTACCAGCTGCTTCGCGATACGTATCTGACATTCGATCTGCCATACGCAGAGCTGACGCACTCCGAGCATATGCCGCAGCTGCCGAAAGACCTGGCAACGATTGTGACGAACACAGATAAACAAGTGAATAGCATGGTTGGTGCCGGCAACGGAACGGTTTGGGCGAAATCGATCGTGGAAGGTGATAAATATTCCACAGAAGATGCAATGAAGGAAGCCATCGCGATTTGGGAAAAAGCAGACGGCAAAAAGGTCGAAGAATGGATGGCCAACTGGTACGCGACGCAGAAAGACAATGCTTTCCTAGCGAAGGATATGTATGAAATCGCGAAGCAGCAGGACCAGAAGTATAAACAAATTATGAGTGAAATTAAAAAATAATCCTTAGGGGGGCAGACGGATGAGAGCGTTCTGCCAAGTAGAGGGGAACTACGATGGAAGATCAGGCGCATGTAATTAAATGTGCGGATGCCAAGCCAGGCCGTGCATTTGAAGGCATTGGCGGCATTACGAGCAATGGTATGTCGAAGCTGCTCATGGATTATCCCGAGCAGCAGCGTAACGAAATCATGGACTTATTGTTTAAGCCGATGTATGGGGTTAGTTTGCAGCATTTGAAGGTCGAGCTAGGCTCCGATGTGAATACATCGGCGGGCACGGAGCCTTCGCACATGCGGAGTCGCGAGGATTTTGATATTACGCGAGGCTATGGACTTCCCATTGCCAAGCTGGCTAAAGCAATTAACCCAGCGCTGCTGCTAGACGCGTTGCGCTGGGGGACACCGCTCTGGATTAAGAACGATGAAGATAAGTTAGCGTATTACTTGAATTTCTTACGCGGGGCGAGGGAGGAATACGGACTCGAATTTGATTTCCTCGGTCCGGACATCAATGAGGGTGCTTTCAGTCGCGATTGGACGGTGAACAGACTCGTGCCTGGCCTCAAGCGAGAAGGATTCGGCCACATCAAGCTGGTCGCCGATGACAGCGATCATGGCTGGGATATCGCCGATCATGCGGCAGCAGATACGGAGCTGTTCGAGGCGGTGCACGCGTATGGCGTGCATTACCGCCAGGATAGCACGGAGACGGCCAAGGTCAGCGGGAAATCGCTGTGGCTGAGCGAAGATTTGGCGCCATTCCGCCACAGCTTTAGCCGAGGAGCCCTGCATATCGGCAAGCGCATCATCGACATGTATGTCGATGGCAAGATGGTAAAGTACGAGCTGCATCCTTTATTGGAAGCAGAGTACGAGAACACGCCGTTCAATTACAAAGGCATCTTAGTTGCGACTTGGCCGTGGTCTGGACATTACCGTATTGATCCTGGTTTCTGGGTGATCGCGCATTTTACGCAGTTTATGCAGCCTGGCTGGATCTATCTCGATGACGCTTGCGGACAATCGGAGAATGGTGGGTTTGTGACTTTAGAAGACCCCAACACGAAGGATATCTCCATCGTCGTTCTCAACAATGGACCTGAGCCATGCAGCTACCAGTTCGATACAGGGAATGCGGATCGGAAGCTGTTTATTTGGAAAACGACCGAACAGGCTCATTTTCGATTAGTTGCAACGCATCTTGAGTCTGAAGGACCTTACCAGCTCACTGCTGAGCCGTATGCCATCTACACGATTTCAACGACGACAGGCCAACACAAAGCTGACGAAGAGCTAAGCATTGCAGCGGAAACGACCTTCCCACTTCCGTACAGGGATAACCTCTCTAGCGGCAATCCAAAGTACTTGTCCGATCAAGGCGGCGCCTTTGAATTTATGCCGAATACCGACGGCGGTCTGATCCTCCGCCAGCAAGTAACGGAAGATCAAATTCCGATCGACTGGACGTATCGCAGAACACCAGAGCCGTATACACTCTTCGGCAGCCTAGAGTGGACCAACTACCGTGTGTCCGTGGAGGTACAACTGGACCAGTCAGCAGGCTACATTGGCCTAGCCGGTCGCGTTAACTATACCGCGAAAAGCAATGAGCCTCCGGAAGGCTACTGGTTGCGCATGCGTTATACGGGGCGCTATGAGCTGATGAAAGGGAAATACCCCCTTTTGCAGGGTGATACGAACGCTTTAGAATCTCTCGCATGGAACGCTTTGGCGCTTTCCTTTGAAGGCAAAACCATCACAGCACATTGGAATGGTGTGCAATTGCTTGAATTCACAGATAGCGAGATTCCCAGCGGGCATGCTGCTCTGCTAAGCAGCTACGATCGTCATGCTTTCCGTAACTTGCGGATCGAGCCCATTCGTGAATCCGCCCCTGTGAACTGTATTCGCTATATCGATACCAACGCAGCGCTTCACTATGCAGGTGATTGGGGCAGAGCCGATGGTGATTGGAACGTATATGCACGCACACTGACGAAATCAGGCACAGCTGGTGCAGAATTGACATTCCGATTCAAGGGTGAAGCCGCAAGTATAGTTGGGAAGAAATGTGCCGATGGTGGATTTTTTGATGTATTCCTAAATGGAGACTACCAAGGAACAGTTGATACGTATCGGCCGCAAACTGGTTATCGCAAATCACTTTTCAGCGTGAATGGCCTAGATCCAGACGCCGTGACGGAGATCAAATTAATTGTCAAAGGAAAGAAACATCCAGAATCCTTAGATACGCATGTGTACATTAATGCCGTTGAGGTTGTTGCAGGACAATTGCTTCGATAATGGATCATGCACCAAAACGTGGCATAAGCGTTGAGTTTGATGTTTATGTCACGTTTTTTCGTGCGTATAAATTATTTTGTAATTGGGAAAATAAAACATTGCTATGTGTTTGTGATCCATGCTATATTATCAATCCGGCCGCAAGACAGACAGGCTGGCAACGAAAAAAGAATTATTAAATAAAGCTTGCAATTAAAATGTCAGCGTGGTATATTACTTTTCGCTGCTTCGGTAACACGGTAGTGAGCGAAAGAAATTGATCTTTGAAAACTGAACAACGAGTGAGTAAGCACGAACGAGCAATCGTTCAAAAAAGAGATTGCAAAATCTCGCTAGCATCAAAATGAGCATTTCAGCTTTCACAATAGGACGAGCAATCGTCCACTATTATGGAGAGTTTGATCCTGGCTCAGGACGAACGCTGGCGGCGTGCCTAATACATGCAAGTCGAGCGGGTTTAYCCTTCGGGRTAAGCTAGCGGCGGACGGGTGAGTAACACGTAGGTAACCTGCCTTTAAGACTGGGATAACTATCGGAAACGATAGCTAAGACCGGATAACTGGTTTTCTCGCATGAGAGAATCATAAAACACGGAGCAATCTGTGGCTTGAAGATGGGCCTGCG
>NZ_JBFUHL010000022.1:0-86713 GCF_056402415.1 Paenibacillus sp. P4_A9 | reverse complement strand
ATCAGCGCTCTTGCAATTTCAGTTACCATCTCACGAGAGGTGTTCTTCGCTAAGTTAGACGTATTCACGACTTCTGCTACCTTCGCTCGCGCTGTCTGTGCATCCATAATTTGATCATTCATGAGCTTAGTAACGATCTCTTTCGTCACAGGACGCATCTCCGCGAGGTCTTCCTTGGTCAACCGAGGCAGTTTAAAATAAACTTCCTCAGGAAGCGGATATTTCTGATCCGATAGACCGAGTTGGATTTGTTCCAGTAACAAATCGTTGTATTGCCCACTATTGCGCAGTGTTTTGATGGCCTCATTCGTCATGTCACTAATCAACTGCGGGATGACTCGTCGGTAAATGCTCACCTTATCATCAAACTTTACTTCTTCATCTGCATTGATCTGAGATAATTTATCAAAAATAGCATCACTAATAACTTCATTCTTGAGGTTAACGATCAGATAGACAGGCTGGACACGCTTCGCGGCATCTTCTTTGGCTTGCTCCGTCGCGACAGCGTTCTCAATCTGTTCTGGCGCATAAATGGTTTTCTCACTCTTCATACCTAGTGTGATATCAAAAACTTGTGGTACAAGTTTTGCATACAGTGAGGCATAGAATATCAACCCCAATATGAGAAACAAGAGTATTCTTAAGCCTTTATTGTATTTCCATCCACTCAGCCGGTAATGAAATTTGCCTTTCATTTGCACTTCATTTTTCATTACGGAGGTCATTCCTCTCTATCTATCCAACCTAGCTTCGTTACTTATTCGACTCTTCGTTGTAGGCAACAATGATTTTCTGAACAAGAGAATGACGTACAACGTCTCCCTCATCAAAATGAATAAAGCCCAGTTCTTCAATTCCACTCAGAATTCGTGAAGCTTCTACCAGACCGGAAGACTTGCCTCGCGGTAAATCAATTTGCGTGACATCGCCTGTGATGACCATTTTGGAGCCGAAGCCAAGTCTCGTTAGAAACATCTTCATCTGCTCAGGAGTCGTGTTCTGCGCTTCATCCAAGATGATAAATGAATCGTCCAACGTACGGCCTCTCATATAAGCTAATGGTGCAATTTCGATGAGTCCGCGTTCTAGTGACTTCGCAACTTGTTCAGGCCCTAGGACATCATTAAGAGCATCATACAATGGGCGTAAATAAGGGTCAACTTTTTCCTGTAAGTCCCCCGGAAGGAATCCTAGGCTTTCCCCTGCTTCTACGGCTGGTCGTGTCAAAACGATCCGTTTTACAGCCCCTTCTTTCAATCGGGTTACGGCAAGAACAACAGCTAAATACGTCTTCCCTGTCCCTGCAGGACCAATTCCAAAGACAATATCCTTCTTCTTGATCGTATCCACATATTTCTTCTGTCCGATCGTTTTGACACGTATCGGCTTCCCTTTATGCGTGGATGTGATTTCGCCTTTAAACAGATCCAGCAATTGCTCAGCCTTCATCTGTTTCGCCAATTCAACCGCATACAGAACATCACGTTCTGTTACCGTGTAATTATTGCGGATTAGCTGTAAAAGAACTTCAAAGAGCTGCTGAAGTGAGTTCACTTCCGCAGCCCTGCCTTGTATCGTTATTTCGGCTTCGCGCGTAAAGATTTGAGCATCAATTTCCCGTTCAATGACATGCAAGAATTTATCCTGCGGCCCAAATAAAGCTAATCCCTCAGCGGGATTTTTCAATGTAATTTTTACAGATTGCGCATTTTCTATCAACAGGCCTCATTCTCCTTGTGTCACAATTGGTTGTACTTCGGCAATATTTTCTTCGACCTCAAAATGAACGTCTATATAAATTTTACCATTCTCTGTTTTTTCATGCAAAATTTTTTCTCCGACAATCCTCGCATCCTCACCTGCAGCAGCTAATAATTTAGCTTTAGCCTGCTCAATTCCCACCTTTTTCGCATTCGCCGCTTCCACCGGCTCCTCCACCAGATGAACCTCCATCACTTTCTCATGAAGCCACCCAAGCGGAAGTGAAAACGACCGCCAAGCAAGTGTTTTACGATCAGGTATCGTCTCCGAATGTTCAAACCCAGTCTTGCCGTAACCGGTAAGCTGCAACGCTCTTGTCCCAAATACGAGGTAGCTTCGATGAACAGTTTCACCTGTATATGCCTTATATTGTTTCGTAAGCGGAGCTTCAATTCGGGAGGTATACCAGACAACTCCCCTAATCTTACCATCTGCCACAACAAGTTGACTATTTTGCTCATCACCAATCGTGCCTGAGATCAAGACAGTCCCTTTGCGTACATACGTATTCGGTTTGACCATCGGCCGCCCTTTTTTCGATTGTATTTCGGTCACTAAAGCACTTTTGGAAGCTACAATATTTCGAGGATCCTCTAATTGTTTTCTATCTGGTATCGTCGCTTCAACGACCTTAATCGTGATGTGTGTTCCTCGGATTTCTACCCCAACCCACGCTGCACTCGGCAGCTGTTGCTGAATGGCACGAGAAAGCTCCTCCGTCTTGTCCAACTTAAATTTCCACTGGAACTTATGAATGCCTTGCTTGGAGGCTGCCTCCAAAATCTCCGATGTCTCAATGCGATCATTACCATCCACCGTTACTTGCCAAACCAGAGAGGTTAGCACATACAGACTGATGATAAAAGCCGCCAAGCCACCAAACAACACTTTTCTTCGTCCAATTTTATCCATGAAAAAAGGCAGTCCGAATCGCTCCACTACATGCATTCTGCAGCCTGTCCTCTTCAATAGCGGCCGAAGTCGAAAGAAATCCTTGATGAGGATACACAGCTCCAGCTTCCCATCTTTGCCAGCTTGAATATCCCAAATGGAGAAGCCACCCTCCACCATGGGATGAATCAACCTTTCGCAGTCCTTGCCTCGAATTTGTATGCGTACATAACCACGCAATCGGGCAATGAATAGGGATTGTTTCATGACTCAGCCTCCAGTTCTAATTCGCACTACTAAATTAAGGCATATATTTTACATGATCAATGATGCCTTCAATGAACACTTCTTCTGAAAGAATGGCCCGAATGACCAACTGCTGGCCGCAAACCTCCAGCGTTCCTTTCGCTAACTCCAGCTTCAGAATTTCACTGGAAAAATGCAGTACGCCCCGGTGATTCTCTACATATAGCTGTACGTTGCCGATCATCGTGATTCGCGGCAAATCCTGTACAACATCTTGGGGAAGATCAAGGATCTTGGCCGTGAATTGGTTCCATTTGCGGGTCAAGCGACGCATAGCTGGGCAGTACCCCCTCTAACTAGAAGATCAAGAATGCAGAAAAGGCGCATAGACTTTCTACCAAATTATGCGACAGAAGCCGTTTTTATGAGAAAAACTGAACATAAAAAAAAGCCCTCTCGCATTTGCAAAAGGGCGTTCCAAAATTAGTCATCTGCGGTACGGCTTTCTGGCGCGCGGCGGGCCTAGTATCTCTGACCACACAACGCCTTGCAGTACTTGTTCACGGTTCAGTTGGTCTGGAAATATATTTGAAGATGATACCTCTTCAGAATATATTGTTGAACTCACCGTTGATCCACTTTTCGGCGTCTGTGAAGTGAAAGGTGAAGCCTTCTGCTTTGGAGCAGCAGCCGTTGATTTCCCTAGACCAGACTGGTTAAATTCGTCTCGTACGCGCTCCGGACGACCCGCGGGAGCATTATGACCTGACTGAACTTTCTTCGCTTCTGCAGGCCTCCTAGCGTCGCCTGGACCATTCCCAAAGGTCGGCATGCCTGATCTTGGCGTGCCTTGCTCAGCTCGCTTACGCCTGCCTTGCAATTTATAAAAGAAGGCCAACGCGATAATGACCAGATACCAGTTCTTAAATAAGAATACGATAAGCTGTTCCATCTGATCACCTCATATTCTTATTCTTTCTCCGTTTTTCCGTCGTTGATTTTACCTAGTGAAGAACGCATTTGTGTATCGGATTCGATATTTTTGAGATTCATATAATCCATAACACCCAATTGACCATTCCGAAGCGCTTCAGCCATGGCAAGCGGGACCTGTGATTCCGACTCAACAACCTTAGCCCGCATTTCAACAACTCTCGCTTTCATCTCCTGCTCAGCTGCAACGGCCATCGCGCGGCGCTCTTCGGCTTTTGCTTGCGCGATTCGTTTGTCAGCTTCAGCTTGCTCCGTTTGCAAATGTGCGCCAATATTTTTACCTACGTCTACATCCGCAATATCAATGGACAGAATTTCAAATGCCGTCCCAGCATCCAAGCCTTTACCTAGTACGGTCCGAGAGATCATATCCGGATTTTCTAAGACGTCCTTATGAGATTCGCTAGAACCTACGGTTGTAACGATTCCTTCTCCGACGCGAGCAATAATCGTTTCTTCACCGGCACCACCAACGAGTCGATCGATGTTGGCACGCACCGTAACCCTAGCGATAACTTTCACTTCAATACCGTTCTTCGCAACAGCCGAAACATTAGGCGTTTCGATTACGCGTGGATTTACACTCATTTGAACGGCTAACAATACATCACGCCCCGCCAAATCAATGGCCGCCGCGCGCTCAAACTCCAAATGTATCTTAGCACGATGCGCAGCAATTAATGCGTTTACTACGCGGTCAACATTACCGCCTGCCAGATAGTGACTTTCTAGTTGATTCACACTAAGATCTATTCCCGCTTTCGTAGCCTTAATCATAGGGTTCACAATGCGACTTGGCGTAACCCGACGGAGTCTCATCGCGATCAAGGTAATGATGCTAATTCTTACACCGGAAGCCAACGCCGATATCCATAGCATAACAGGAACGACACTCAGTAAAATCGATAACACGATAATAATGATAGCTGCCAGCAGCACCAAGTATAAGCCTGGTTCAATCGTCATTTTTTTGTTTCCTCCTAAATGTTATGTTGGTTATCCACTTCTTTTACAACGACTCGAACCCCTTCTACCTCCACAACGACTATGGATTGGTTTGCGGAAATAAAACTGCCTTTCGTTACAACATCGACACGTTCACCTTGAATCATGGCCGTACCTGCAGGCCGTAAGGGCGATATCGCTTCACCCGACATGCCAATTAGGTAAGATCGATCAGGATTCGATGTAAAGCCTTTACTTGTCGTTAGCTGCTCCTTCAGAATGAAACGGTTCCATACACCTCGATGCTTAAACGTCCTAATCGCTGCAATGACAACCACAATGGCAACAAGTAAGGCAATGACTAACATGTACACGGCTTCCTTGGGATCCGAAGACGCCATCATCACACCGCCAAATAGACAAATGGCACCTAGCACACTAAGAATGCCAAAGCTTGGAACAACTAATTCTAAAATCAGAAGAACCAAGCCTAGTCCTAAGACAACCAAATCACCAAAACTCGCAAAGCCTGCCAAATAGAAGCCAAGATAATATAAACCAAAGCCAGCAACCCCTGCCAAGGCCAACAATCCACTACTGAAAAAAAGCAGTTCAAGCACGATGCCTATAATGCCAACCATCAATAAAACCGTAGCTGTTACAGGATGAGTCAGAAACGCGGATAAGTTATCAAGAAACATCGTCGTTCACTCCTTCCCCCAAAAACTTCCTTATCATAAGGTATGTACGTATTATTTTATGAACTGTTTCGGAAATTAATTAAAAAATCGAGAAATTGTCCTAAAATAGAAAAAAGACCAAGCGGAATGCTCCACTTGGTCTTCACAAAACATATTTGGTATTAACCTAATAGTTGTTGAACTAACTGATTGATAATCTTACCATCAGCGCGTCCTTTAACCTGAGGCATCAATGCCGTCATCACTTTGCCCATATCCGCTTTGGAAGAAGCACCAATTTGCTGGATGGTCTGCTGTACAATGGCTTTCACTTCTTCCTCAGAAAGCTGTTGCGGCATGTACTCAGCTAAAATAACAAGTTCCGCACTCAGGTTGTCGGCTAGATCTTCACGACCTGCCTTGGAAAATTCTTGGAGGGAATCCTTACGCTGTTTGATCTCACGAGTTAGAACATCAAGCACTTCATTGTCGTCTAAGGGTCTTTTCAGATCAATCTCAGAATTCTTAATCGTAGAACGTACCATTCGAATTACAGAGAGCTTAAACTTGTCCTGACTCTTCATCGCTTGTTTCATATCTTCGTTCAATCGATCGCTTAAGCTCATGTTGCCTCCTAGAACTTTCTTTTACGAGCAGCCTCAGATTTAAGCTTACGCTTAACGCTTGGCTTGTCATAATGCTTACGTTTCTTAACTTCTGCAAGAACGCCATCCTTAGCGATGGAACGCTTAAAGCGACGAAGTGCAGCATCTATAGTTTCGTTCTTACGAACTCGAGTTTCTGACAACAGTTTTCCCTCCCTCCGAACAGACCATCTAAGACAAAACGGTTCATCAAATCTCATTATAGGTGATAGTAATTAGGGTGTCAATCGTAAAACTAATCTTTCCTAATAGGAAAGATTAGTTATGGACACCAAGGGGTGCCAATCTAGCACCTGCCATCAAATGATAATGCAAATGGTGAACAATTTGACCTGCGTTTGCTCCAATATTCGTAATCACACGATAACCGGATTCTTCTACCTCTAGCTCTCTAGCAATTTGCGCAGCAACGCGCTGCATTTGCCCAACGACAGCCCAATCTTCCGTCTGTCCCGCAGCTAAAGAGGCAAAGTGTTTCTTAGGAATAATAAGGACATGAATCGGCGCGGCAGGTTGAATATCATGAAAAGCTAGAATCTGATCATCTTCATAAACTTTCTTAGAGGGAAGCTCCCCTGCAATGATTTTACAAAAAATACAATCACTCATCGATCCATTCGTCCTCCCGATTAGAAATTCATCCATGCCTATAAGTTTATCGGAAAGCCTTCAAAAAATCCAATCCAAATAATATCGGAATTAGCGATGAGGTTGGCTTTTGAGCGATTGATGGATCTTCTTCCATTTTGCTTTCTCAGCAGCCTGAAGTCCTTTATCCTCTTTACGAGCTAAATACGCTAGTTCCTTCTGCAATTTCACATAATTGTGGAAGCGCTCCGCGGCCAAGGCTCCTGAATCTAACGCGGCTTTCACCGCACATTTCGGTTCATTCTCGTGCTTACAATCTTGGAAGAAGCATTGTTCGGCGAATTCCTCAATATCCTGGAAGGACGTACTCAGCCCCTCTGAGGCACTCCAAAGTTGTAGCTCTCTCATGCCTGGTGTATCGATTAGAATGCCGCCATCGGGCAGCAGAATCAGTTCACGGTGCGTTGTAGTATGCTTTCCTTTATCGTCACCAGATCGGATATCCCCCGTATTCAAAATATCTCTGCCGTAAATACGATTCACTATCGTCGATTTCCCAACTCCTGAAGACCCAAGCAACGCAACGGTTTGTCCGCGAGTCATATAGCCAGCAAGTTCATCTAAACCACGATTCTCTGCCGAACTAATAATGTGAATAGGAACGCCTATTGCAACAGCCGCTACTTCGTCAGCTAACTCCTGGGGATTCTCACATAAGTCGGATTTGCTTAAGACGATAACTGGATTAGCTCCGCTTTCCCATGCCAAAACCAAATATCGCTCGATTCGGCGAACATTGAAATCTTGATTCAAGGCATTTACCAGAAATACCGTATCTACATTGGTTGCAACTATTTGCTCTTCGGTGACTTGTCCAGCCACTTTACGGGAAAACTTACTTCGACGCGGAAGAACAGCATGGATCACAGCACGCTGTTCCCCTTCCCGCAGGGATAACACCACCCAATCACCTACGGCAGGGTAATCCTCTCGGCGCAGAGCTTGGTGACGCATTTTGCCAGATACCTCAGCCAGCATTTCGCCAGCTTCCGTCTGAACGCGATACATATGCTTATGTTCTAAGGAGACGCGGCCTGCGACAAATCCTTCTTCGTTAAGAAACGGTTCAAATGCTTTTTCAAAAAATACATGCCATCCTAAATCAGCTTTATTCAAGTCAAGATTCATCCTCTCAAGGTGTTCTAATGTGAAGTATATACCGAACTTATAGGACTCACACGGGAAAGAATAATTTAGATTATTTAATCCTGAAGTCCATATTGACAATGGTCAATTCATTTGTAGACTGTAAGTCTACTTTTGCATATAATAGGTGTAAACTGATCGTTTGAATGGAGTGAGCGGATGAGTCAATTCATGAGAGCCTCGACCCGCAAAAAGCGTGATGTGATGATGGAAGTCGCCTTAGCCATGTTCATGGAGAAAGGTTACGAGAATGTCTCAGTCGATGATATTATCGCAGCAACCAGCACATCCAAGGGAACCTTTTATCATTATTTCAAAAGTAAGGATGCCATTATTTCAGCATTATACAGCAAACAAATTCAATTGATTCAGGACTGGGTGAAACAGCCACCTTCGAAGGTGCAGTCACTTGAGGGACATATTAATCGTCTATTTTTAGACTTAGCGTCGAACATCCAGTTCTCACCTAGACTAATTCGCAGTTTGCAGGCTCTTTCCTTGCAAAATGTGACAGTAAAACTAGAAGAGCAACAGCAATTGAACGTCCTGACTGAAAGCTTGATGCACTGGCTCCCGGAGCCCAAAAAGATCGAACTGCTCGTATGTATGTATGCCGGAACGATTCTTACATGGTGCAATCAAGATGATGCCGACCTACTCTCCATGATGAAAAACAACTTAGCCTGGCTTTGGGTAGGACTTCGTTCTGAAGTATCTTACGCATCATTGCAGGTAGAACCAGTCCCCAAGGAGGAAAAACGTATGAAAATAGCTATTATCGGTGGAGGCCTTGCTGGATTAACAGCAGCCGCCTATTTATCTGAAAACCCACATGTAGAAGGTATTCTTTTTGAACGTAGTCCGCAGCTCGGCGGCCGAGCTTTTACGTATGAAAAAGCTGGTTTCACGCTTAATTACGGCGCTCACGCAATCTATGGGATCGATCGCCATACGTTGACTACGATGGAACGCGAGCTGGGACTTTCCTTCTCCTCCAAGCAAGTGGATAAACGTAAAGTCGTCTACGCGAAGCATAATCAACTAACAACAGCGCCTCTTGATGCCATCAACCTTTTAAAAACAGATTTACTAAACACAATTCAAAAAGTCCGCTTTGTCGGGGAAATTGCTGCTATTATTGCTAATATTCACAATATTAAAAACTACGCTACCTTAGCTGACTATTTGGCTGAATCTAACGCCGATGAGGATGTTAAAGAGCTTTGGGAGCATCTTGTTTGCTCCAACTTTTTCATTACACCTGAGGATGCTCGCAACGTATCTGGCGCTGTCATTAGCGAGTATTACCATAACTTGTTCCTATCCAGTAAACCTGTCAACTATGTCTTAGGCAGCTGGGCTGTTATCACGAATCAGTTGAAACAGAAAATGACCACATCCGGTAAATGGGAAATCGCCCTTCAAGAAGGTGTGGACGGACTTCGTTATGAGGATCGTAAATTTGTATTAAAAACGAAAACACGTGAAATGGCGTTTGATAAAGTGATCTTCGCTATGCCAGTTCAACAAGTTGTGAAACTGCTGAAAGGTACAGCATGGGAACCATTCCTCGCACCGTATGAGTCCAACACGGCAACTGAGGTTATGGTTTACGACATTGGGTTGAGCCGCGTCGTCGCTAGACCTTTTAGTTACATCAGCGATATGGATAATAAGCTGTTCATTAGCGATGTTTCCGCAACAGACCATACGTTAGTACCCGAAGGCGGACAACTGCTGCAAGGTATCGCCTACCTTAGCGATAAATTCGATAACGATGAGGAACGTAAAGCTTATTTGGACAATAAAACCTCTCAAATGGAAGCCCTTTTCGATCGGCATTATCCAGGCTGGCGCGATGTTACTGCTGTTAAGCGCGTATCGAAGAAAGCCATGGTTTCCAGTGTGAAAAACATTTCGACCAATCGACTTTTACCAACTCGTGTTGAAAATATTCCATTCTATTTCTGCGGAGACGGTTGCACAGGTAAAGGCGAGCTTGCTGAACGCGCATTTTCGAGTGCACGCAGCGCGGCGCTATCTATTGTGCAAGAGGTACAGCAAGCTTTACAAAACGCATAACGTATTGCGTTAAC
Source organism: Paenibacillus sp. P4_A9 (assembly GCF_056402415.1). NCBI lineage: Bacteria > Bacillati > Bacillota > Bacilli > Caryophanales > Paenibacillaceae > Paenibacillus > Paenibacillus sp. P4_A9. The sequence continues at coordinate 76,639 of NZ_JBFUHL010000022.1, read as the reverse complement.
TAACGTAATCACTATAAACAGCCAGCACTTCCGAATCGGGGGTGCTGGCTGTTCTTTATTCTGTCTAAATGATTGAAATTAATATTTCGGGTCCTGCAACTTCATCCTACGTAAATCGTCTATAGACAATGAACACTATGTAGGGGGCTTTGGTATGACGAAAGAAAGAAAATTACTGATAGTTATAGGGACCGTGCTTGCCATTGTATTTCTGAGCATTCTTGTGAAGATCATTGCCCCAGCACCCCCACTCGCTACAGATGTAGAGGTTACTAAGCAACCTGAAATGACGATACAGCCTGAAGCAACTGTACAACCAAGTCTAACGGTGCAACCTGACCAAACTATTCAACCAAATGCGACCAAATTACCAAACTCATCACGGTGGTATGACCCTGCACTTCTCAAAATCGGTGACGTGGTTGGCGGGTGGAAAGTACTTGATCTTCATCTGGAAACGTATGGGAAAGGCTCTAAGATCTTCATCATGGAGGGAGAGGCGCAAATCTCAGGTACTTTTAGCATTAACTACGAAGAGGACACCTATAATAGCAACCAGATCATTTTGTTAGCGGACGAAGCATCTTCTAATCAATTGCCGCAGCCACTCGCGTTCAAAGGAAGACCTTCACGCCTGATTCTACAAATTAGCAATCCAGATGTTCGCAAGCAATTAGGTGCGCCAGGATCTAAAGGATATGTTACCGTGACCATTCATCGGTACCAAACCGTTTATGCTGACATTTTGGAAGGTGTCTCGGATACAGCTATAGTCACGCAAATCAGCCAAATCGAGACTACACCACCGCCGCTGACGGAAGTCACTCAAACTGAATTGACGCAAGCTCTTAACGCCAACCCTTTGGTTCCAATTAAGTTGAGTACGAATGACATTACAGCGCCATCCAACTATGGGCTTCTGCAGGAATGGTTTCAACAACTGAGCCAGCAATTCAGAAATGGATTAAGTCCTTTTACGCTCAAACGGATTAGTCCAGATCAAAAAGAACAGATTCAAAAGTGGTTGCAGCAGGCATTTACTGAAAATAAAGCTAAAGAAATTGCTGCCTCCAATCTCCAGCAATCCGGCATTCATCACATCGTTGGAGGCAGTTTGTTACCAATCAGACCCTTTAGTGAAGTGAAAGATATCCAGCATCAAGCCATACAAATGGAAGGTTCAAACACACTTCGGTATACAGGTGTTTATATCCTGTCCGGCACCAATGATGCCCATTTCACTTATACATGGAAGAAAATAGACGGTGTTTGGAAAATCGATCAGATGGAAATGAAGCTCATGTGAGAAAACCATTATCGAGGCCATCCAGGATGAGCGACCGCGTTTAAAGGTAGGTTTTATCGCCAATAAGCAAGCAGTTTTCGGAATCCGAAAACTTATACTTTCTTATGTGGTAAAATGAATAAGCTGCCTCCCTTCTCTGACTTTTGGTCAGAAATGGAGACAGCTTTTTCTTTGTCATTTTATTTCGTTGTAATGGTTACCGTTCTGCTCGCTCCATCCCAATTGACGATGCCGCCGAAAGTCTCTCCAACGAATCTGGCAGGTGCAAGTGTATAACCATTCACTAGTCTGGCTGGCTCTTCCAGTTGAATTGCCTTGCCGTTTACATAAACGGTGCTTTGGTCAAGTGTCAACTTTACAGTTTTGCTGCCTTTGGTTGCAGTGACGGATCTAGTAGCCGCTTCATAATCAACTTTAGCACCCATAGCTTCGAAAATGGCCCGTAGCGGCGTAAATGTCGATCCATTTACAATGACAGGGGCTTGCTCAAATTCCTGTTCGCTCCCGTCGATACTCACAGAAACTTGGGATGAAATACCGAAAGTTCGCAAAGCAACCTGTTCTCCGGATTTGTTCGAGATGCGAAGCTGTAGCACCGAGCCTTCTGGCACATCGCCAGCTTTGAGATCTAGCCCGTAAGGCAAGCTCGTTTGGGAAGCAATTACCCTGCCATTTAATAAATACTCTACCTTACCGATGTAAACCTCAGGTATTTTGATAAAAGGAATGACTCTAGTTTGTTTCGTGAAAGCTTGATGATCTGCATCAATTGGCACATAACCTACATGATCTGACGGTTTAGCTACATCCTTTACCTCAGAAAGCAAGTACGGATTTTCAATCAACTGTCTGTAGTAGCTTTGAATTTCAGAAGAAGTCGACAGTGAATAATCATTCTTCGCGTTATCCATTTGCTGATCCACGTTAAAATACGTAATAGCTTTCAATCTCGGGTATTTGTAAGGCATGATTTCATACAATCGTTGTAGATTCAGTTTAGCCCACTCCGTATAATCTTCACCTGCGGAATGAGAATAATGCGGAACGCCTGTCTCACTAAGCATCAAAGGTTTACGGTCTGCGTAGGTGTTGTACAATCTCGTAAGTCTTTCTACGTTGCTTGTCGCAATCATAGATGGCAGGGATGTATCGCCATTTTCGTAAGGTTCAATGTACAAGCTAACACCAACCCAGTCTACATACGCATCACCTGGGTAGTAAGGCTCGATATCGTTCGCCGGCACATCCCCTGGACTCCACACCATGGCCACGTTTGGCGCTTCTGCAGCAAATACATCATGAAGCATTCTAAATTTCGCGATATACTGCGCAGGATTCCCGTGCCATTTCACCCAAGCACCGTTCATTTCGCCTGCAAAACGTAAGAAGATTGGTATTCCTGAAGCTTTCGCTTCCTTAGCCCATTTTCGCAAATAAGCGCTATCCGTTACTGGATCTAGCCCATCATGCGGTTCCCAAGCAATTTGTAAAGCTCCGCCTGCATCTTTCGCTCGCTTTGCGTACGATGACGGAAAGTCTTTTCCCCAAGTGGAATAAGCTAAGTAAATGGCATGCTTTTTACCGTATACGGATTGCATTTTCGTGAAAATATTACCTACCTTAGAATCCAGCTCGGAATAAACCCCTAAATACGTACCATATGCGGGCTCAAATTTAGCAAGGCGAGAGCCACCAGGCTGTGTAAGCTGCTGGACAATACGCTCGTTATTTTCTTCCCGATACAATTCAACAGTCGTCCTTATCTGATCAGCACGCTGCAATTTGACAGCGCCCCAATCCTTCCCCGCATTCACCCAGTACTCATTTTCCTGCTCATAATAATGAATCGCTTGGTCATAATCACCGATAGCATCAAAATATGCATCTAATTTCCCACTGAAAAGGGCCGCATTCTCCCAATCCCCAGTGCCAGCGTAGTAATTCGTCAGATATTGCCAATGTGGAACAGCTGCTTTGGAATTTCCTGATGCTTGCAGCGACTCTGCTTGYGTCCAATGATCCCACACGACATCCGCACGCGCAGGTGCCGGTGATTGTGCGATACCAGCTGCAAGAATACCAACTGCCAGTGATAAAATTCCTATTCGTCTATTCATTTTCAAGAAAAAAGACTCCCCTTCATGGTGTAGTAAAATATTTGCGCCTGTACTAGATACGTAATGGGGAATGAAAAAGTAGCAAAAAATTCAAAAAAATTATAAAAAAAACCTTGAAATTATTACAAAATAATACAAAAATTCATGAATTCAACACGACAATTCGATGCCTTCTGCAAATTTTAATTGTTAAAATATAGAAAAAAGTGTGAGAGGGTTCTTAATTATGAATCATGCAAGAGCAGGTCTCCTAATGGCTGCTTGTCTTAGTTTCTTAGTCGCAGGTTGTGAGACTGCCATACTACCAAGCACTGAGAATGCAACAGTCTCTGTCGAAACAGAAGCACCTCTACCGACTCAGCCCTCAAACATTTCGCAAGGATCGCAGCCACTTCCAACGAAATTGGTTACAGAATCAACTGATGCAACTAGCAGCGATCCTAACCTTGTGATAAATACTTCAGGAGCATCTTCGTCTGTCGTATATGTACAACCAACCCTATCCAAACAAGAAGTACAAGAGCCGTTACATATTCTATATGCCGGCGATGCTATGTTTGATTGGTCTGTCAAAGAAGCCATCAACCGTTACGGCCCTGACTATCCTTTCGTACATATTCAGTCCGAAATTGAACGGGCTGATTTCTCATTCGTCAATCTCGAAACGGCAGTAACCCAGGAAAATGATAAGGATACCAACCAGATTTATAATTTCAAATCAAATCCAGAATCCCTAATGGGGCTTAAACATGCTGGTTTTGATATGGTTTCCGTTGCAAACAATCATTCGATGGATTTCTTGCAGAAAGGATTTCTGGATACACTTACCCATTTAGATAAAGCTGGCTTACTTTATGTGGGTGGTGGCTTAAATGCGCAAGAAGCCTACCGAGCGAAGAGCGTTACCATTAAGGGAAAAAAATTGAAATTCCTCGCCTTCTCTCGATTTATCCCTACGGGAGACTGGTTTGCAGGGCAGAATAAACCTGGAATAGCTCAAGCTTATGATAGAAAGCCCGTTCTCGATGCGATTGCTAGGGAACGCGAAGGAGCAGATTATGTCCTCGTCTACCTGCATTGGGGAGTTGAAATGAATAATCGCCCAGAGCCATGGCAACGAGAATTTGCTCGACAAATGATTGACGCAGGCGCAGATGCCATCATCGGCAGTCATGTGCATGTGTTGCAAGGTTTTGAGTATTACAAAGGAAAGCCCATCGCTTATTCGATCGGCAATTTCCTCTTTCCTGACTATGTAACAGGTCCAAAAGCAGATACAGGGTTACTCCATTTGACGCTAGCTGACAAGCAGATTGAAATGTCATTTCAACCCTTCTACATTGAGAAAAATCAAATCGTATCCAAAGGTGCAGCCTATGTGGATAAGCAGATGGCTTATCTGGCATCTATTTCATATGGGGTAGCGCTCGACGGTCAGACCATTCGGGCAAATGAGGGAATTGCTAGTCGTTGATTAAGGCATGGAAGACAATAGTAAAGGAAACCGAAGGGAATAAGGCAAAGAATCCATAATTAAAGGAACTACGCTACGATTGACCCGTTATACGAGGGAATGACCTCGAATTGTTGATCAAATCGTAAAGTAGTTCCAATTAAGATTACTTATGTGATTTCACTAAAATCGCTCGATTACGCTTCCTTTGCTGCTCAGTCAACGGTTGAACATAGGAAGAATTACCGCTAGGCGCCGTACCTTTCACCTTACCTCCCGTGAATGTACCGCCTGCCGCTGGAACCGCAGTTCGCACACCATAAGCGGCCATGACTACACCAATAGGATTGCTAATGGAACGTAACCCATCCTCTGGACCAGCAAAGTTAAGCGCAGCCGCATAGCGATCACTGGAACGGAGCCAGACTGAACCAGAATCACCCGGAAGTGAGACAGGGCCCGTATCTCCAACGATCACCGTTTGATTACGAAACAGTAAAGTACCGAGACTGCCTCCATAAGAAACACGAACATCCACATTATTGGACTCCACGGTTCCTCTAACAAACCCTGTTGTACGACCTGATTTAAACACTTTAAGTCCGACTGGAAAGCTTAAAAGATGTCCTGGTACTGTAACCAACACGCCAGAAGCGCTTCGTAAATAACGAGGATTCAACAAGCTGTTCCTTGTTGGGAGAGCGATTGACGAATCTTGGAAATTAACTGAGCCCTTGCGTAAAGGTACAAATTGAAAGGCCCTTCCAACGCGATCCGTCCCCGATATTCCGCCATCTGCCGGACCTGGCTGCACGGTTTCCGAGAAAGCAGACGAGTTGTTTTTGATCAACACATGATTATTACTTAAAATGTAAGGTTGTTTATTTTTGATTACAATGAGACCTGCTGTCCCTGTGGAAAATGGACTCGTTTTACCAATACTTACGCCGCCTGGTACCGGCCGATTCCTGCTTATAAACGACGTTACCTTATAAACCTTTGGTTTGGGAGCCGTTAGTACATGCGATTTGAAGGAATTCGTCGATACAAAGCGCACGGGTACGGATGCACCTAATTTGGCAGCCACACTTTTGAGGTTGTTTAACCCGGAGGGCACAATTTTTTGATGGGTGTACACAATGACACTAGCGCCTAAAGTCGGTTTCTTAGGATCTGCATATCCGACCCCTACAGCCATCACTTCCGCTCTTTTCAATAAAACGGGCGAAATTCGATTCTTGTGTTTCAGTGCCTCATGAAATGTTGACATGCACATTCCCCTTTTCATCATGTTGGAGCAGTTTATGCCAACTTGTACGAATCGGTTTAATCCCTTTACCTATAATTAAGACTTGGCATAAAAAAAGGCTAATGACGAGTGAAGTCATTAGCCTGATTCTCAAAGCTCTTCAAGTGAAATGCGACTCCCGCGACCTGACGGTTCTGCGGGATGGACAATTAATTTACGAACAAGTCGAGCACGAAGCTCAGGTACGTGAGAGATGACGCCTACAGCTAGACGATCTGTGTGAAGCTTTTCTAGCGCACCAATTACCATGTCCAGCAGCTCTTGGTCCAGCGTACCGAAGCCTTCATCGAGGAAGAAAAACTCCAACGGATATTCGCCTTTCAGCTGAATCTGTGCGGACAATGCTAAAGCTAATGCTAACGAGGTTAGGAAGGTTTCCCCACCAGAAAGGGTTCCAACCGGACGCTTCACCCCACCATTCGCGTCATCACGAATGACGAAACCACCACCAGAGTCGACTTCAATGCCATAACGTCGACGTGTCAACTCACCTAGTCGCTCGGATGCCGCGCGGCTTACCTGCATTAACTGCTCTTCGGCGAGATACTCGACGAAGGCGTTGGCCTTGAGCACAGCTTGCAGCTTGCCAAGCCGCTCCAGCTGCGTCGCCTGCTCAGCCCGCTGCGCCTCGAGCTCGCACCAGCGCAAGTGCCGCGCAGCGAGCTCGCTTGCGCCCAGCGCCGCCTTGGCTCGCGCCTCCAGCGCGGCCTCGGCGCCGGCCTTCGCGTCGCTCAGCTGCGCCTGCGACTGCGCCCACTCGGCCGCGCTCAGCACGCGGCCCTGCAGCTTCGCTGCCAGCTGCGCCAGCTGGGCGCGCAGCGCCTGCTCGCGCTCGCGGTGCGCCGCCGCGAGCTGCGCCCACTGGCGGCGCTGCTCAGGCGCCAGCGCCGCTGCCTCTGCGGCTTCGCGCGACGCGAAGCCGCCCGTCTCGAGCGCGCCGGCTAGCGCGCGCTCGGTTTGCGCCAGCTGCCGCGCGGCGGCGGCAGCGGATTCGGCGGCGGCGCTGTAGCGCTGCGCCGCCAGGGACTGCTCGCGCTGCGCAGCCGCGTGCGCGAGCTTGGTCTGCTGCGCGAGCTGCCGCAGCAGCGCTAGCGCGGAGGTCGCCTCCGCGATCAGTTGCGGCACCGCCGCGCCAGGCGCGCGCAGAGCGAGCTGCCGCGACTTGTCGGCGGCGAGCTGCGCGAGTCCTTGTAGCCGTTCATGGAGCTGCAAGGCTGTACGATCACGCTCTTGCGCAGCATGCTGAAGGCTCTCTATGTTGACGATCAGCTCCTCGAGAAACGGAATACTTTTCTCGATGCGTCCGCGTAGCTCATCAGCTTGCCGCTCATTCTCAAGGTGCTTATGAAGTTGATCGTCAACGACATCCCATGAAAGGCCTGCATAATGTACATGCCACTGAGCAACTTGATTTTGAATACCCTCCGATAACGCAGTTAATCGATCTTCCGCTTCCACTAACAAACTAGCAGCCGCTTGCTCTTGTGTACTTAAAATAAGAGCTTGTTGGGCAAGCTGGGCATGTTCTTTGTGCAGATCATGAAAGACCTTACCGCATTCTTCTGCTTGAGAAACACTCACATGGAACGTCAATTCCATCATCTTCCATTCCTTTTGCCAATCCGCCAAGCTCATATCCGCATGAAAGCTATTTACCTCTACAAGATTACCTGCTTCTTGACCTGCAGCCGCCTCTTGTAGAGAGAGTAGTATATCCGTATTATCATCCTGCTGCTTACCCATAACCTCATCTGGGATAGCCAATTCCGCAGCCCGCTTATGCAGATCCGCCATTCTTCGAATGACTTGTAAACCTTCATACTGCCGTTCTTTCGCTTGTTGCAACAACTGTTCGGCTTGATGTAACAAACCTTCAGAGTTGATTGTTCCACCTGTATCCATTGAGGTATCTTCGTTCTTTTGTAGCGCTGGATGCTCCGTCGCACCACATACGGGACACTGTTCACCTAATCCCAGGTCAGCAGCTAACAAGGCAGCCAAGGCATGACGCTCTTGATGCTTTAATAGCTTTCGTTGCTCCTCCAACCATCCTTGTACACCTGTAAAGAAAGCTGTAAACAAACCATCTTGTCTCAGTAATTCCCCATTATACGCAGCATAAGCAGTAAACCAACCCTTTAGCTTAGCAAGGAGAACTACCTGTTTGTCCACAATTAGACCTCTCGCATGTTCCACAGTCTTACATACATTTGCTTTGTCATCTTTATTTTTCATCAATTCCAGCTGTTGTGTCTGAAGAAGAAGTATCCCCTTCTTATCTTGCACAGCGTTTTGCAAGAGTTGTCTCTTTGTGGCATCCGTCTCTAACAGCTTTAATTGTACTTTCAGCTCCGTTTGTTTAGCCACTGCTTTTTGCTTCGTGTCATTCGATTTAGAAATCTCCACTTGCAAACTTGATAACGCTGACTTTACCTCAAGTTCTTGTGTTTGTGCCGTTTGAATTTGCGACTGTACCTGTTCAAGCTCCTTTTGAATCACAAGCGCTTGCTCTAACTGATCCAAACGTAGTAATAACGGCCCTTCCTGTGAGACAAGTTCCTGCTGAGCTTTGTCAAACGCTAGTGTGGCTTGCTGGTAATCCGTTTCCGCGAGCGCCTGAGAAGACGTTGCCGTTGTAAGCAGCTCTTTACTCGATAGCACATCTCTAGCAGCTAACTTATGCTGCTCCAAGTACGGAATAACCCGCTCCGCTTGTTCCGCTAGCTTCAGTAGCTGTTCTTTTTCAGCAATAAGTCCATCCTGCTCCTGATGCTTTTGCTGCTCAATCTCAAGACCTTCCGATTCCTTTATCCATTGGTAGACCTGCTTGTGTACCTCATAAACCTTCTCCTGCTGCTCCAAATGAAGTCGACTTCGAACCGCTTCTTGTTCCGTTTCAAGAAGCCTATTGTTCGCTTCCTCCAATGCGGATGAAGTCGCATCGCCTAACCCTTGCTGCTCGGCAGCAAGCTGTTTAACAGCGCTGTCCGTTTCCTTTACTTTAGAGCTGACCTTTGCGCTTAATTGGTCACCGTAGGTTTCAAGATGGAAAAGACGCTGTAGCATTTGTCTACGATCCTTACCTGTTAGGGTCAGAAACTCAGCAAACTTCCCTTGCGGAAGTACCACCGCCCTCGTAAAGTCCTGCATCGACAGACCCAGAATGTTCTGGACCTGTTGATTGACTTCGCCTGCCTTATCCGCCAGCACGATCGTTTCGTTATCACGAATATGTAAGAGACGCGAAATGGTACCGTTGATAGACATCTCTGCTCCACGCTTGAATTGCCGCTCTACCCGATAACGCTCTGTGCTCGTCGCATTGCTCAGTTCAAATGTAAAAGAAACGAACAGCGTTTGCTCCGCATGATTCATAATCGCTTGCGTGCCGCCGCTAGCTCTTTCTACTTTGCCATATAAGGAGAGGGTTATCGCATCTAAGATCGATGATTTCCCACTTCCCGTTGGCCCAAATATACCAAACACACCCGCATCTACGAGCTGGCTAAAATCGATCGTTTGCAGCTCCCGATAGCTTTGCAGGCCCGACATCTGTAACTGGATTGGACGCATTGTACTTTCCTCCTTTCATACACATCACTAAGTTATCCACAAGCACTAATTGGGGAAAAATATGAATTCCTTATCGCGCTGTCACATAGCACTACTATTCTCGCTCTCTTACTCGCCACCATCGTTATCGCCTAGATCCTTCTCCTGCAGCAGCTCCATAAATAATTGAACTAACGCAGGCTCTGGTTGTGCGCCTCCTGTTTGACGCGCATAGAAGCGCGTAAAATGCTCTTCCATCGAAAAAGCAGCTTTCGGCATCGCCGCACGTACTACTTCCATTTCCGGATAGATCGGACGAATATGAATGAAACCTTCGAAAGCTTTTCGTAACGATTGTATTTGTTCAATCGACATAGCGGACGTCATTGTGATCTCCAAATCGATCCATGCCGTACTATCCCTTTGTTCATCCAACCATTGATGCACCTGTCCAATGCCTTCCTTCGCCTTCCAGCTGACCAGCGGACGACCTGAGGTCAAGAATATCTCTTGTGGTTCAGCCACCTGCCCTGGTGCAAGATCAAGTATCGTGACGGATTTGGCTTGACCCGCTTCCGAGAAGCTATACGCGATTGGTGATCCGCTATATCGAATAGGTGAAGCAGCTTTTACATTTTGCGGACGGTGCAAGTGACCTAGCGCGACATATTGCGCACCTGCAGTCAAAGCCGATGTGTCAACGGTATACGCACCGCCAACTTGAATGGGCCGTTCGGATTCCGTTTCATGACCGCCTAGTACATATAAATGGCTCATGATCAAATTCACGGTGCCAGGCTCGAAGGAAGCTGCCTGCTTACGAATGAGTGCTCCGACCCGCTCCGAATATTTACTGCGCAGCACTTCTTCCTCAGCAACTTCGGATAGCAGTTCCTTTAAGCGAGATTCCGAAGGATACGGCAAAGCGATGAGTCGAGCAAGCTCACCCGTTCGCGCTATCCCGATGGATTGAATATCCTGAATAGGTAGACCAATTAGGGTGATACCTTGCGTTGCTGCCAATGGACCCGAAGCTGCAAGCCGATCCGGATGATCGTGATTGCCTGAAATAATCGCCACTTGCCTTTTACCGCCATCAGCGAGTCTGGCTATACCTTCGTAGAATAGTTGCTCTGCAGCCGCAGGAGGGTTTACACTGTCATAAATATCTCCCGCGATCAGCACCAGATCGATAGCTTGATCCTCCACAATACGCACGAGCTCATCCATGAAAGCAATCTGCTCCTCCATCCGGCTTCGTCCCTCCAAGGCTCGTCCAAAATGCCAATCAGCTGTGTGTAAAATTCGCATGTCTCATCTCCTTTCTGAACACCGCACGGTTTCTATCTGTACTATGAAACTATCTTACATTTCTACGAGTTTGGCACCATCAAAGAAATAGAGGAATTTCCCGTCTACTGGACGTTTCCAAATGTGTTCCACAGCCCGAGCATACAAACTTATTTGCTTCTCATAGCGAAGCTGCAGCTCTGAATCCGTACTTCCTCTTACAGCATCTGTCTTAAAATCTACGAGAACAAGCCCCAGTTCATCTTCAAAAAGACAGTCAATAACTCCTTGTATGAGCACAGTCTCGCCTAGCGTGGATGGATCTGCCTCGGAATAAACCTCACTAGCAAGCAGTCCATAACTAAATGGAACCTCCCGCTGCACATTACGAGCTTGGATCATTCGTTTACCAACCGGCGTCTCGAAGAATTTCAAAATAACAGGAATATCAACCACATCGCGCTGTTCTTGTGTCATCGTTTGTTTGTCCAACATCTCTTGGAGAGTTGACTGAATACTTGCCTCCGTCGGCAATCCCGCTAAAGACATATTTTGCATAACAGCATGAACAACTGTCCCTTTCTCTGCTGCCGTTAGCTTCTTCTCTTCCATAAATCTCGGTCTACGCCAAATCGAAGTTACTGGTCTGGACTCCAGCGGAATAGGCGACTCGAACTCATCTACGATGCGGTTGACCTCAGATAACCGTTTCAATTCCGAAACCGTCGTTTTAGCAAAGTGCTTCGGTGCATCTGGGAAATCATATTGCCAAGACAGTCGCTCCTCTAACTCATCTTTCCATTTCCCTGACGTAGCAACCGTTTCACGTTGTTGAATCGCCGTGAAACGGTCGTGATCTGGCGCTGCATCCGCATCTTCTAGTACATCCAGCATCTGCAAGCTTTCTGGTGTAATGACCGATAGTTTCCATTGAGACGCATCACGCAGTAATCGTACATCCGAAGAACTATCACTAATCCCTAGTCGTTCACGCCACAAGGCAGCATCGGGATGACGAAGCAAAGCAGGTCCTACCCAGTCTAGATAGCTCTTCGCTTTAGCTAACTCAAAATCAGGCAAATACCACGCCTCTCTTGATAAATGACGTCCCCAACCACGCAGAAGCTTGTCTAACGACTTCACAGTACCAAGTAAGTACAATTTCTCACGTGCTCTCGTGAGTGCTACATAAAGGACGCGCATTTCTTCCGCCAGAAGCTCTAGCTTCAGCCTCTTTTTAATCGCAAGTGAAGGTAAAGTCGGGTAACTTACGCGCAGCGTCGTATCTACAAATCGTGGTCCAAAGCCAAGCTCTTTATGCAATAAGAACGCATCATTCAAATCTCTTTGATTAAACATCTTCGCCATTCCAGCAACAAAAACAACGGGAAACTCCAAACCCTTGCTCTTGTGAATGGACATAATACGCACGACATCTTCCTGTTCACCAAGCGCACGAGCCGTTCCAAGATCGCCTCCGCTTTCTTTCATCCGCTCAATAAAGCGTAAAAAGCGGAATAATCCACGTAGAGATGTACTCTCGTATTGTCTAGCTCTATCATATAGCGCTCTTAAATTGGCTTGCCTTTGCATACCTCCGGGCAAACCGCCCGCGAAATCATAGTAGCCCGTTTGTCTAAAAATGCCCCATATTAAGTCCGCAAGAGAGCCTTGTCTTGCATCATTACGCCATTGCTCCAATTGTTCAAGAAACTTCGTCAATTTAATTAAGAGCTCGTCGTTCTCATTGTGTGTACGTTGTTGAACCATGCGCAACACAGACTCATAGAAAGGTACGGATTTATCCGCAACTCGAATTAGCGCTAAATTTTCAGCTGTCAGCCCCACCATAGGAGATCTTAAAACAGCTGCTAAAGGTACATCCTGATATGGATTATCAATAACCTTCAATAAGGAAAGCATCGTCTCGACTTCTGTTGCCGAGAAGTATCCTGTACTGAGCTCTGCATAGGCAGGAATTCCTTGCTTTTTAAGCTCATCAATCAAAATAGGCGACCACGCTTGGGTTGCTCGTAATAAAATCACGATATCCCTGTAGGTTGCTGGGCGATCACCGCCCGTTCTTTTATCAAAAACCTGAAACGGTACCTGACCCCCTGCACCTAACAATCCCCTAATTTGACTAGCTATCGTGCGCGCTTCCAGTTGTGCGGTTTCCAGCTCTTCTGCTTCTAAAGCGGGATCAATCCCGCTTTCAGCACCCTCGGCGTTCATTTCGTCCGCAATGTCATCGGATTCTTCCGTGAACGCTTCACTTTTGTCAGCCCCGTCCTTACCACGGTCAATCAGCAGCATCTCCACAGAACAATCAGATGCAGAAGGGGGATAACCCGCCCCATATACCAGTTCAGCGCGATCATCGTAGGCAATTTCACCGACAGTTTCATTCATCATTTGTTTGAAAATAAAGTTAACTGCGTCGACAACTTGAAGACGACTGCGGAAATTTCTCGCTAAGTCAATTCTTCCACCATTCATTTCACGATCTGATGCAACTTCTTTGTTCGATCGATACGCTTTGTATTTTTCTAAGAATAAACCTGGCTCTGCCAGTCGAAACCGATAAATACTTTGTTTCACGTCGCCAACCATAAACCGATTCCCTGGCTTAGAAGTTGAAATCAACTCAACAATCGCTTCTTGGACGCGATTCGTATCCTGATATTCATCCAGCAGTACTTCAGCAAATTGTTTCCGATACGCTTGCGCCGCTTCAGAAGGATACAGTTCACCTGGCATGGAACCAGGGGCACTTAGAATTTGTAAACAGTAATGCTCCAAATCGGCAAAGTCAATCAAACCCTTCGCAGCTTTAGCTGCTTGATACCGTCCTCCAAAATCAACGATAAGATCAACGAGGACGTGCAGTAATGGAGCCATTTCGGCAATTTCTTGATGAAACTGCTCTGGCGTTCGTCCGAACAATTCTTCTTTTAACTTGTTAATCTGATCTTTAGCCTTGTTTCGCAACTCTTTGACTTCATCTTGCATCTCTTTATCGTAATCATCGCCTTTACAGGCCTTGAGCTTACCGAAATCAACCGTTTGGAATCCAAGATACAATACGGACCAAGGATATGTCGTTGTTTCCAATAAATTCTGAACGAGTAGTAAATTATCGCGTAAATTATCTAGATACGGAGCAGGTCCGCCCGGTGATTCGGCGATGTTGATGGCTTGTCCTAGCAAATCCAGTGCTCCCTCTAGTTCAAGGGAAAGATCACGTACTAGACTTTGCTCCCAAAGTGAATAATCCACAGGCGCAGATGTCGCGGCAACATATGGCAACGCCTCTTCAACTATTGCCGTTTCCTTATTCGCAATTACTTGGTCGACTTGCACAGATGGCGGTCCGAACATGGATGCCGTCCCTCTTAGCCAATGCTCTGGCCAGGGATGACTGCGGGAAACATCATACAGCTTCTGAATGAGCAGCATAATCGCGTTATCATTACGTTCACCGCTAAATGAGTCCACCAAGCGCCAAAAGGCGCTGTTCTCATCACTAGCAGCATAATACTCTTCTAGCATCTCGCCAAGAAGGTCTTGACGGAGCAAATCAGCTTCCGTTTCATTTGCTATGCGGAAGCCTGGGTCTAATTTAATGATACTAAAATACCGTTGTACAACCTCTAAACAAAAGGAATGCAGCGTAGTAATAGATGCTTTCCCCATTAACGCTAGCTGCTTACGCAAATGCTGTGAGTGAGGCTGTTTCATCAGTTCTTTCTCAAGTGCCTCTCGGATCCGATGCTTCATTTCGGAAGCGGCCGCCTTCGTAAAGGTTGCAACGAGTAATCGGTCTACATCGATTGGTTCCCACTCATTGGAGATCCGTCGAATGATCCGCTCCACGAGTACGGCTGTTTTACCAGAGCCCGCAGCAGCGGCAACCAACATGTTTTGTCCCTTTAGGGTGATAGCATCCCATTGATCATCCGTCCATGTACTTCCGATAGGTTTAGGTTCTTGCTGTTGTGTCACCTTGTACGCTCCTTTCTACCTTCACGGCCCGCTAACCTGCGCAGCCAGCTCAGTCCATACTTGATCCTTCGCACGCGGTCGAAAGACTTGAATTTCATTCCCTTCAAATAAGGGATCTATTTGACAAATCGAGGTATACGAACAATGTTGACAAGCTGACTTTTTACCTAAACGATAAGGAGTAATATCAACATGACCATCTGTAATGTTCGTACCAATTTGTTTCACTTGTTTACGTACATAGTTCCGGAGCGTATCCCACTGCTCGTCCGTCGCTACCGATGAAGTGGAGTAAAAGCTTCCATCCTTTTTTAAAGCAACAGGAATGAGCTGTGAATGCCCAGTGCTATGAATAAGCTCATCATCCATCAATCCGGCTACCTCAGCATCCGCAGTAACTAAGCCCTTCATTTTATAACGTTTACGAAGCTCTTTCTCGACAGAGGCAGGATCCAGTGCATTTTTTTGCTGGAGCATTGGGTTATGCACGTGAAAATAAAGAACGCCTGCTGGCTTTGCTTCAACACCTAACCACGTCTGCGCATGTGTAAGAATAACGTCCAAATACGTTAGCATCTGCAGGGAAAGTCCGTAGTACACCTCTGAAAGCTGTAAGGCCGTTTGACTGGATTTATAGTCAATAACCCTCAGAAGCACACCCTGCTCTCCATCCGCGCGATCAACTCGGTCAATACGGCCGATAATCTCCATTGTACAGCCGTTTTCCAATTCAAATGTTAATGAAGGCAAATCCTTGCCTGGTCCAAAATCAATTTCCAGCCCCAGGGGTTGAAATTGACCATGCTTCGCATGCTCGCCGAGTATGACTGCCGCCCTGCCAACCACTTGCTTAAGCTTTCTAGCAATATAAGCATAGCGACTTGAACTCAGCAGAATTTCACCTTGAAGTCTCGGTGCGAGCTCGTCCACAACTTGTGCAGACCTTTCCATACATTGCTCGGCCGAAAGAGAACCCCAATCAAGCTGGTCCTGCTGAAGCTTCTGTACGAATTGGTTCAATGCTGCATGGAACAATTGCCCGATATCCGGAGCATCCAAGCGAAACACACGACGCTCCTTTAAGCGTAATCCATGTGAAACGAAGTGAGAGAACGGACATGCCACATACTTCTCCATACGCGAAACACTGGCACGTAAATGCTGACCATATAGCAGTTTGCTAGTTTTGGAGGTAAGCCCCTTCTCCTTGTTCGTATATTGCAACGCCTGAACGAGAGATTGCAGCTTCATCTGCCAAGCGGGTTGTTCCGCATACCAATTGTACGCATCCCACCATAGCTCTGACATACGTCCACCTAGCATCCAATGCTTCATGCGAACAGCCAAATAGGAGATCGCTTGTGTCGGGTGCGAGAGATAGGCTGCTTGCTCACTTTCAGGCGATTCCACTGACGGTTCTGCAAGAAGTAGAGAGTCTTCCGTCCCTGGAAAAAGCTGTCGCATCTGTCTAATCAGCTCTGAAGGCAATAACGATTTCCCTTCTTCATCAGCTAAAGGATAACTCATCCAAAGCCGCTTGCCCGGTACAGTCAACGAGGTATAGACGATAAATTGCTCGTCCAACAGCTTCCGGCGGCTTCCATCAGCCATTGGCAATCCCGAATCCATCAGAACACTTCGTTCCGCTTCGGTCAGCACACCTTTTTCAGCCATCTGCGCTGGTATAACCCCGTCATTTACACCTAAAATATACGCATATCGAATCCCGCTTGAGCGAGTTCGATCCATACTTCCGATCAGCAATTGATCCATCGAAGGAGGCACTAGGCCCAGCTTCATGCTTTCCATCCCTGTTTCAATAAGGCCGTTAAACAGCTCCAAGGAAAGTTCATCATCGCCCATGGTTTCCACCAATTGATCCAGCATATCCATCACACTGTTCCACATTTGACCGTGTTCACGAGCCTTTTCTGGCCTTCCAGCAAGCGTTGCTTGCTGTGTCCATGCTTCTAGCTTCTCTGGCGCTTGAACCCTGACCAATAACTCATAAACCGCTTCAACTTGAGCTTTAACCGTACGCGCTTGTGCAAGACGATTAGATAGCGCAAGCAATGGGCCCACGACCCATGATTTGCTCGTATTTAGCGCTAGAAGCTCCGCTGTTTGTTCATTCATCTGATCTTCCGCTTGCTCCAAATTGGCACGAAATTGATAGGTCCATGGCTTACCATCTGTCCATCTATAGCCTTGAATCCCGAATGCAAGCACATAATTCTCTAATTTATCAAGCTCAGTCCTTTGAGATGTCGCATCTTGAGGCAGCAATAAATCCGTTTTGATACAACGGAATACCGCATCATAATGCCAATTATGCTGAATAACCTCCAGCGCAGATCGAATGAACTCCACGAGTGGATGATGAAGTACCGACCGCTTCTGATCGAAAAAATGAGGAATCTCATAATCCGTAAGCACCATGTTTAGCAGATCCTGATAGCCTTCCATATTCCGCACCATAATGGCCATTTCGCGCCACCGTACGCCATGCTCTCGAACTAGCTGCAGCATGTCACGCACTGCGCCTTCAACCTCCGCACGGCGATGAACAGCTTCCCTAATAACGAGTTGGTCGGCAATCTTTTCCCCTGAGGAAGTCTTATATTTAGGCGCTCCCCCGCCAATTCGACGATCAAAATTCTGCTCCAAATAAGCAAGTGCAGGACTATCTTCATATCGCGGCGAACGATCTGGTGCAAGTTGAATAACCTCAGCCGCACCAAGGCCTAGCTGCCAAATCATTTCTTGCAAGCGAACCATCGTCATTGCCGTGGGATGGAATAAATCCAACTCATCCGGTGTATCCCCCGCCTGCAGTTCGCGATCCAGACATAACGTGATCGTCACTTGCTTACATGCAGCAAATAGAGATCCAAGAACCTTGAATTCTTGTGGAGTAAAGCCATGAAATCCATCAATCCATACCGAAGCTGAACGCAAATAAACGGAGCTTGGCACTTGCGCAGCAAGCAGCGTTAAGTAATCCTCGCCGTCCAAATACTGCCCTGCTAACTCAGCCTCAAACTGCCGATATACCAGCTGAATATCGTGCATTTTATCGCGGAGTAAGCCGTGTTCTCCTAGGTTAGTAACCCGTTTTTTTTCATGTGTCTCAAGCTGATCAGCCGTCACACAATAGCGTTTCATTTCAGTAAAAAGCTGATTAAGTCGGTCAACAAACCCCATTTGCTCAGCCGAGTGTCCGAATAGACGAAGCTTATCTTTGTATTTATGTAAAATGCTCGTTAACAGCAGTTTCTTACCTGTATCATCAATAGGAAGCCTCGCCGTGCCGCCTTCTTCTTGCATCACACGCCAAGCTAAACGGTGAAAGCTTAGTACTTGCGCGCGGATCATCCCACGAATACTAGGATCCGATACAAGCGCGTGTTCTGCTTGAAAAGTAGCTTGTTCAGGGACGAGTAAAATCAGCGGATCACCTTCAGGCGCTGATGCAAGCTGCTGCTTCATTTCAGCCAGACAGCGTTCGCTCTTGCCGCTTCCGGCTCTACCAATTATGAATCGAATGGACATTCAGGGCCTCCTAACACTTTCCGTCGGAAAGCTTGCTTCGTAAGCAATTCTCGTATTCTATCTTTCTATTCTAGCATATTTCTAGTGATGAGTCGGTGTGGTAGATGATGGAGGGCGGTTTTGAGGGATTCATTTCAAAGATAAAATACGAACATGTATTCTATTATGATAACACGGAAAACAAAAAACGAAAAGGTAGGATCTGATTTCATCGACTAACTCAACTTGTAAACCTCATACACGACAAAAAAAGCAAAGCCGGATTAACTAGCTTTGCTTTTTTAACGGTTTATTTGCTTCGCACTTCAAAAATCGCAAATTTCAAATAATGACCTTCATCTACGCCTAGAATGCGCGGGTGGTCCATCCCTGCTCCACGGAACTCAATCAAGCGCAGCAATTTACCCGCATCTGTAGCCGCCGCATGAATCGTTTCAAGGAACAATTCAGGATGCATATGATAGGAACAGCTTGCTGTGACGAGATAGCCGCCTTCATTCACTAGCTTCATACCATGCAAATTGATATCCTTATAGCCGCGACAAGCACCTTCAACTGCACTTTTCGTCTTAGCGAAGGCAGGAGGATCGAGAATAACGACATCCCAAGTCCGTCCACCGGTACCAACAGGCTTTGAGGTGTCTACTTTAGCTTGTCCTGCAGCGCCTGCCGAAGAGCGCAGCTTACGCTCATCCAAGCCTTTCACTTGCGTACGCAAGTACTCAAAGGCGTCCGCGACAACGAATTCGACACGATCCTCGAATCCATTCAGAGCAACATTCGTACGTGCGCTTTCGATGGCATGCTCAGAAATATCGAGACATGTTACTTTTTTCGCGCCGAATTGACAAGCATTCAATGTGAAGCTCCCTGTATGAGAGAAGCATTCCAGCACAGAGGCACCGTCCCATAGAGGGAACGTCACTACTTTCCCATTTGCGTTTACAGGAAGCATTTGCATTACGCCATTCTCTTCAATTTCCGTTAAATTAATGCCGCTGCGGTGACCCCAGCCTGTCATCAGAGGCGCGATCGCAGCGCGATTCTCACGTTGGTCGAAGAAATAACCCGTCTTCTGACCTTCCTCAATATCAACACGGATACGAAGTCCATTTTCTAAGATATCAACATGCTTCGCACAATCTCCATATAGAAGGCCTTTCGTCTGTTTCAGACCTTCCAGCTCACGAATGGGAACGTCACTACGCTCATAAATCCCTGCCGGCTTCATGACTTGTACCAGAGCTTCCACGATATTGTCTCTACAGCGGTCCATCCCCAAGGTTAAAAGCTGAACAACAAGCGTGTTCTCGAATTTATCAACAATCAATCCTGGCAAGAAATCGGCTTCCCCATACACCAAGCGAAATGACTGAGCTCCTTTCACAAAACGCTGACGATGTAGGAAACAACGCGTAAAACGCTCTACGAAAAAGTCCGTCGTCATCGCCTCAATCGGGCTATACGATACAATACGTACCGTTAGTTGAGAAGCTTCGTTGTAATAACCCGTTGCTAGATACTTGCCGAGATGGTTTTGAACGGAAACAAGCTGTCCAGGTACAATGTCACTATCCGTGCGCTCAATTTCAGTCTTATACACCCATGGATGTCCTTGCTCCAAGCGGGGTTTGCGTTTCTTATGTAAAAATACTACTGCCATGTTTTTTAGCCGTCCTTTGCGTGAAACCGTTCACCTATACCATCTGGCTTGTCATGCTTGTCTGTACGGTCACATATATTGGTTGAAAACGTCGTACGCTCACGAAAAGGAGATCCTTTCATGATTCATGCTATTATACTGCCTGTTGTCACAGGCTTTATCTTATTTCTGCTTGGGATGAAGCTCATGGAGACCTCGCTTCAAACCTGGGCTGGCCCCCGCCTCCAGCTGTGGCTGGAGCGGTTTACCCGAACACCGTTGCGCGGTCTCCTCACCGGCACAGTGCTAACAGCGGCGCTCCAGAGCAGCACCGCGATCACGGTTATCGCCATCGGCCTCGTCGGCGCCGGCGTCCTGTCCTTCCCGAGAACACTAGGCGTGATTCTCGGAACGAACATCGGCACGTGCCTCACCACTGAGCTGATCGGGCTCAGCTTGGGTGGCATCGGCGTGCCGATCCTGATCGCCAGCGCCAGCGTCTGGCTGGCGAGCTGGTTAGCCGGGCCGCTGCCTCAGGCAAGCGGACCACGCGCTCTCACCGCCGCGCAGCCGGCCGCGGCGGCAACACCACCGCAGACCGCCGCTCCACACGGCGGTCGTCAATGGGTGCGCAGCGTCCGCTACGGCTCGCTCGCGGCGGCTGGCTTCTCGCTCGTGCTGCTCGGCATCGAGGTCATGCAAACCATCGGGCCTGCGCTGCAGTCCCGCGGTCTGTTCACCTGGTTCGTTCACCAGGCGCAATCGAGCCTGCTCTGGGGAATCATCGCAGGTGCAGCGGTGACCGCGCTCGTGCATAGCAGCGCCGCCGTCATCGCGATGGCGATGGGTCTCGCCGCTGGCGGAGGCATTCCTGTCGAGCTCGGGGTTGCGATTACGATTGGTGCCAATGTCGGCACCTGTGTCACCGCGTTGATCGCCGGCATGAGCAGCTCACGCGCCGGGCGATACGTCGCCTGGTCACATGTGCTGCTGAATGTGGGAGGCGCGATCCTCTTTTACCCTTTTATCCATGTGCTCGTTAGTCTTTCAACACTACTTGCGGACGACGCCGCTTCACAGATTGCCCGTTCTCAAACTATTTTCAATATCGTTGGGTCCCTTGTCGCCTTGCCACTCTGCTATCTTAGTATGTGGAAGCGCCTTGAGTTCCGTTCACAATAGCTACGCCTGAGCTCGTCCCTAATCTCGTCGCGCCAGCTTCAATCATCGCAATTGCCGTCTCAACATCACGTACGCCGCCAGATGCTTTCACGCCGATTGTGCTGGATACGTTTTGGCGCATCAAACGAACGTCTTCAACTGTTGCTCCACCAGGACCAAAGCCTGTCGAAGTCTTCACAAAATGAGCACCAGCTTCTTCTGAAAGACGGCAAGCTGTCGCTTTTTGTTCGTCATTGAGGAAACCCGTTTCCATGATCACTTTGACGATGGCTTTACCTTTTACCGAATCCACAACTTGCTTAATATCTGAACGAACCGCATCCAATTGTCCTTCCAAAAGCAAACCAATAGGCAATACCGTATCAATTTCAGCTGCACCGTTCTCTACAGCCTTAGCTGCTTCAAAGGCTTTCACTTCACTCAAGCTCGCACCAAGCGGAAAACCAACCACAGCAGCAACCTTAACACCCGTTCCTTCCAAAGCTTTGGCAGCTGTTGCTACAAATTGTGAATTCACACATACACTGAAAAATTGATGTTGAGCAGCTTCCTCACACAATTTGTGAATCGCAGCTGTGCTCGCATCTGCTTTCAGTAAGGTATGGTCGATATAGCTAGCAATTTCTTTCGCGTTTAATGTCATTTTCGAAGCACCTCATCTAAATTTAGTAATTACAATCCATTCGTACTGACTCCTATGTAATCGAGAAAACCTCTAACGCAGTCATTCAAAAGGAACGACCACGAGTAGAGGTGAGTAATTGTCTTAACTCTTTACTTACAAATTCACTACGCCTTCAAGAATGCGCACGAGCTGCCCCTTGCTTTCATTCACACCAGCTTCTGTTACTTTCACACGGCACACTTGACCGATCATTTCTTCTGAGCCTTCAAAAACTAACTGAACATAGTTATCGGAATAACCACTATACAAACCGCTATCAGGAGCACCTTTGTATGTGCGCTCTGGTATGACTTCCAAGACCTGCCCAATAAATTTCTGAGCATATGCCAATTGCATTTTCTCGGAAAGATCAATGAGTTCGTGAACACGCACATTTTTGATTTCTTCATCCACTTGATCCTCCATCCGCGCAGCAGGTGTACCTGTCCGCTTAGAATAAGGGAAAACGTGCATTTCGGAGAACTTCATTTGCTCCATGAACTTGTATCCATCACGGAACATCTCTTCTGTCTCGCCAGGGAAACCAACGATAACATCCGTCGTGATCGCAACATCTGGCATAATCTCGTGAAGGCGCTCAATTTTACGAGCGAACTCAGCAGTCGTGTATTTCCGGCGCATCCGCGCAAGCACCTGATCATCGCCCGCTTGCAACGGAATGTGCAGATGACGGCACATTTTGTCCGAGGATTTGAGAACTTCAATCACTTCATCCGTAATTTGGCTAGCTTCAATGGAGGAAATCCGAATGCGCTTCAAGCCTTCGACTTTATCCAAATCCTTCAACAACTTCGCTAAGCTGTAGTCCTCAATATCTTCACCATAGCCACCAGTATGAATACCTGTGAGTACGATTTCCTGATAGCCAGCAGCAACGAGCTGCTCTGCTTGCGCAATAACACTTAGCGGCTCACGACTGCGCATGAGCCCGCGTGACCAAGGAATAATGCAGAAGGTACAGAAGTTGTTACAACCTTCTTGAATTTTCAGAAATGCTCGCGTACGATCCGCAAAATCAGGCACGTCCAATTCTTCGAAAGTGCGCGTTTTCATGATGTTTCTAACCGCATTAATCGGTTGACGATCCGACTCAAATTGTTTTACTAGCGGAATGATCTTCTCACGATCCTGCGTCCCAATGACCATATCCACACCTGGAATTGCCATAATTTCAGCTGGTGACGTTTGCGCATAACAACCTGTTACAGCAACAATTGCTTCAGGATTACGACGAATCGCGCGACGAATCATTTGGCGACTTTTCTTATCCCCTGTGTTGGTTACCGTACATGTATTAATCACATAGACATCAGCCGTATTTTCGAAATCAACCTGTTCATAGCCCTCATTTTTGAATAGCTGCCAAATTGCCTCTGTATCATAAAAGTTTACTTTACATCCCAGTGTATGAAACGCTACCGTTGCCATTTTGCTTATCCTCCCATTTCTCCGGTTTCATAAAACAGACATGTAAGACCAACCATTGCAGCCGTCTCTGTCCGTAAAATGCGATTCCCCAGCGAAACCGAGCGAAAGCCAGCCTCTTCAGCTTGCTTAATTTCTTGCTCTGTGAATCCACCTTCGGGGCCAACCGCAATCAATACTTTCTTACCTGCTCCTAATTGGCCTGTCGCTAACGCTGCCTGAATGGCAGGCTTCAGCTGCTGACCGTCTTCCTTCTCATAACAAATCCAAGCGACATCCGCTTCCTTCGCTCGTTGCAGCAGTTGCTTCCACGAGTAGACGGCTTCAATCTGCGGAACACGGTTGCGATGGGCTTGCTCTGCTGCTTCCTTAGCGATTTTCTGCCAGCGCTCTGTGCGCTTAGCTTCTTTTTTCGCATCATATTGCACAATCGTACGTTCCGATAAAAAAGGAAGAAACCGGGCTGCCCCGATCTCGGTCCCTTTTTGGATAATAAGCTCCATCTTATCGCCTTTGGGCAAGCTCTGCGCAATCCACACGTCAACAGCCGCTTCCGCGTCCATGGCTAGCTCCTCCACGATTTCTGCGGTAACGGATCCCTTGTCTAACTGCGTGATTCGAACGAGCACCTCGCGGTCCACACCATTGCTGCAGATGACCTTATCGCCTACCTCTGCACGCATGACACGACCCAGATGATGAGCGTCGTCTCCCTCAATGGTGACTGTTTGTGTAGCAGCATGGAACTGCTCAATCGGTAAAAAATAACGTTGCATAGTCAAAGCCTCTCTATCTACGTTCATTTGAACTTCATTCAAATAACTCTACGTCTGACGTGTAACTTCCACACATCATCATACCTCGTTTGAACCTGAAAATCCATATGGAACTGTCTGGTTAGAGGCTACATGCCCAATATGCTAGTTATCACAATTGCAAACTGGTTGATTATGTCATCGCCTAGTCGTAAATACGGATCTAATGTAACTTGACGCAAAGGTCTGATAAAGACGACCAATAGGAATATCACCGATGACCACTGTTCAAACTTTTGAAGCGTCTCCGTGTATCTAAGGTTTACCAAATCTTGAATAATCCGATATCCGTCAAGAGGTGGAATTGGAATCAAGTTAAACAGAAATAGTGTAATATTAATGTTCAACATAAGCTTCAAGAACAGAACAATCGCATCTCCACTGCCCTTGGACATCCCATCTATCCATCCATATTTCGAGAATAGCGCAAAAATAAATAATGTAATAAAGGCCAAAATCAAATTACTAAGCGGTCCCGCCGCGGTCACAATAATCCCAAACAAGCGAGGTCGTTTGAAATTACCACGGTTTACTGGAACTGGCTTCGCCCAACCAAAGCCGGCAATCAATAGCATAATTGTCCCGAATAGGTCCAGATGGACCATCGGGTTCAAAGAAACGCGGCCAAACTGATATGCCGTAGAATCTCCTAATTTATAGGCGCTATACGCATGCGCCCACTCGTGAATCGTAAACGAGAGCACAAGCACCAAAATCACAAACGGCAGCGTGCTCCAATCGTAAAATAATAAGCCTCCCATGAGCCAACACCTACAGCTTTCTAGCTACGATCACAACCCAATTCGAATCATAGTTTTTCTCTACGATCGTGAATTTAGCTGCAATCAGTGCTTTTTCTACATCCGCTTCTTTGTTCGTAATGATACCTGAAGTTATGTAATAACCGCCTTGCTGCAACACCTCGTACACGTCATCAACGAACATGACAATGACCTCAGCCAAAATATTCGCAACTACGAGTTGTACGGGAATCGTAACACCTAGCCCCGCGTCCCCTTCGGACTCGCTTTCTTTTAGTACGCCAAGAAGATCGCTAAGTTTCACTGTAATTTTATCTTCGAGTTGGTTCTGCTTCGTATTATCCAATGCACTCGTAACAGCTACGGGATCTAGATCTACGGCAAGTACATGCTTCGCCCCAAGCTTAGCTGCTGCGATGGAAAGAATACCTGAGCCGGTTCCCACATCAATGACATCGTCTCCAGGCTTCATTACTTTCTCCAATGTTTTCAAACAAAGCGATGTCGTTGCATGTGTCCCCGTTCCGAATGCCATGCCTGGATCTAACTCCAGGATGATTTCACCCTCAGATGCCGTGTAGTCTTCCCATGTCGGTTTAATCGTTAAGCGATCGGATACACGAATCGGTTTGAAATACGTTTTCCACGCATGTGCCCAGTCTTCATCATCGACTTCGACAACTTCAAAGGTTGGGTTCCCCGTATCAATATCAAATTCTGCCAATTGTTCAACCGATGCTTTCAAGTTAGCCAGCACAGGCTCCATGTCTGTACCATGGTAGAAGTAACCTTTGATCACGGCTCTTCCCTCAGGGATATCGTTAAATGGCTCTTCGTATAATTGACCAAACGAAGTATCTCTCTCTTTATTTAAGGTACCTGATTCCTCAATGGAAACACCCCCAGCACCTAATTCATGAACAAAATTGGTTATCATTTCTATCGCTTCTTCTGTTGTATGTACAGTTAATTCCTGCCAAAGCATCTGTATGGCTCCTCCTGTCGGTTATTCCTTATGTAAATCTAACCAATTGGTCTATTTTCACCAAAGAACATTGTACTACACTTCGCTTCTGGGGTAAAATGAAGTCATCAATGTAAGCGCTATTTTTTTAATTCCTAACAACTTCCTAATAAGTTCATGCTACATTGAAACAGTCATCATATTATTTATTGTACGAACGGAGACATCTTATGCGCAAAACACTCATGGTCCTACCTGTTTTCCTTGCAATGGCACTGATCGCCCCCCTTACAACCTCTACTATGCTTGCTGATAACTACAGTCAGGTTACGGCACATCGCGGAAGCTCTGAAGACGCGCCTGAGAATACCTTAGCTGCTTTTCATCGAGCCATCCAAGATCATGCAGGATTTGCCGAGCTGGATGTTCAAGAAACCGCAGATGGTGTCGTTATGCTCATGCATGATGACAACGCCTATAGGACGACAGGTATTAACAAAAATATGTGGGAAATCACCTCGAATGAGCTTAAAAATGCAAGTGCAGGAAGTTGGTTTCACAAAGATTTCATAGATGAGCATGTCCCAACCTTAGACGAAGTGATTACACTCGCCAAAGGCCATCTCAAGCTGAACATCGAAATGAAAAATAACGGCCACGCCGTTCAACTTGCTCAGAAAACAGTTGATCTCATTCAATCGCATGATTTTGTTAAAGAGTGTACCGTAACCTCCTTTGATGCCAAGCTGCTCCATGAGGTGAAAGCGCTTAATTCCTCGATTAAAACTGGCCTAATCGTTGGCCAAAAGACCGATGGACTTGATGAGCTTATGAAAAGCTCTGACTATGAAGTTATATCTGCAGCGCACCCGCTTGTTAATGAAGACTTCATGCGGTTAGCCGAAGATCACCATAAAGAGGTGTATGTCTGGACTGTCAATGACACGAGGACGATGAGGCGAATGCTTGCCCTTGGTGTTTCGAGCATCATAACAAACCAACCTGATAAGCTCGTCAAATTGATGAGCGTTGAATAAGTGTTTTATAGTTAAAAGCACCTGTCCCATCGACCCTACACAAGAGGTCCATTGGAACAGGTGCTTCTTCGTTACATCATGCCACCTGCAGTTTCAATCACACGGACGGCTTGCTCATAGATCCCCTCATCGATCACAGCTGCTAGTACAATATCTAGTCCAACCGCATCGATCTCATGATCTTGACTTATCATACTATCGGCCATTGCACTCTCAAAACCACTGCCGATATCATTCGTAAAGCGGTCAACCTGCACATCCACTGCTCGCAAGGCTTTCAACTTGGAAGCAACGCCTTCAGCTTGTTCGGGGGAATGAAAATAGGCAAGAATCCCTCTTTCACCCATTACTGATCTTCCTGTCGGTCATCCGCCGCTTGCGCGCGCTGCGCAGCTTCGAAGTCATCCTTATCCGCTATTTCGGCTGAAAATTCAACGTCTTCTTGCTTAGCAACTGGCAGGTTGCTCTGATTTTGGTTATTTTGCTTCTGATTCATGTACCCATGCCTCCTGTAACCGTGAATTCTTAAATGAAAGCCCCGTTTATCATTTGCGGACCGACACTATTTTATGCAATAGCTCAATTAGGTTTATTCCTTTATTTTTTCAAATGAAGCCTCATATAAACGAAACATCGTTTTATAGCCTGATTCATCAAGCTTTATCCCTACATCTAGCTTCCCTGTGATCAATAGTGGACCAGAGGTGTATCGCAGTTTGATAGCATCAGGTACGTAAACAATCATGATCTTATTCCAGTACGTCTCATCGCCATTATCGAAAGGACACTCTGCACCAGGCTGCGGAATCAGTAGAAACCAATGTTTATCAAAGGAGAGAACTTCCCCCATAAAGCCTTTGATCTGGACAGTCTTCCCGTTCATGTCCCAAAACTTGTTGGAAGGTGTGTCTTGCTTAACCGTATCGAAAAACTCAGCCCATTTAATCTCAGAGGACAGTTGGGTTTGTTTCGATTTAGGTGTTGCGGTTGCGGTTGCGGTTGCGGTTGCGGTTGCGGTTGCGGCAGGCTCCGTCGGTTTGGATTCGATTTTCGCTGGGGAAGGCACTGGTGGAGGTGACGGCACAAAAGTAGACGATGAAGCAATTTCTTGAACAGCAACACTTGGGCTTGGAGTTGCAATAGGTGCTTGGTAAGGCGTCTCCATGGGGGACCCACTGCTGCTCGGTGTTGAAGATACGACAGCTTCCACATTCGATTCGATACTTCCGAAAGACTGACCCGTCATCTCAATCTCCTTTTGACCACAACCCGAAATGATAACGAACATGGCAAACAAGCTCAGACCTGATATTTTATATCTATTTGTCATCCTAATGTCACCTCAAGAGCGGAATAATTGCAGGGGATCAACTCGGTATGCTTGAATCGCAGGTCCAATGGACGCCACAACGGCGATCAGCAAAGTAACGACGACAAGTAGCAACTCTCCTGGTATGAAAGACCCTGCCTGTATTTGTAGACCTGTATTTGCAAAAACCGCATCTCGGCTAGCATAACCTCCAACATGTCCGAGAACAAGCCCCAACACTAAGCCAATCAAGGTTAATATGACGCCTTCCCCGATCAGTGAAAACCAAATGAACTGCTTCGATTTCCCTATTAGACGAAGCAATGCTACATCGCGTTTGCGTTCATGTACCGCTGCAATCAGCGATAATAGAATCGATCCCGCAGCGAGCAAAATGCATATTACGGTAACGAACTTCACCGCCTGTGTTCCTTGATCAACGACATTTAACACATCAGCAATGGCTTTGCTCGTATAGACCGCCTGCACATTGTTGTATTGTGCGAACGTCGTTTTGATCGCCTGTGCGCCCAAGAGTGATTTCGGTTTAACGACAATCGCTGTAATATCTCGTGCTCCATCTTGCTGACTTGCATGAACAGCCCACGCATAGTCTAAGGTTGAAAAAACTGCGCGATCATCCGAAGTGTGTAATGGCGGCAATATCCCCACTACCGTATAGGTTAAGGCATGGTGGTGTTCCGCTTCCTCTGAGCCCTTACCGTCGTCAGTTTCCTTCTCCTCGTCCACACCTTTAATAAGCCCGTGTGCACCAACAAAAGTGTCTCCTACATGTAGACCAAGTGAGCTCGCCACATAGGAGCCAACGATGGTCTCCCCTAAATTTCCGTACAACTTCCCATGAGCCATTTGTTTGTCTGCGCCATAGCGTGTTAAGAAATATCCGGGTTCCATACCGATAATCGGAAAACCATTGTAATTATCTCCCGTGGTCATGGCGTAAGCCGACTCCATAAACTCATTTTTATGTACATCTTCTAAAATCGTAAGAGGGATATTGCCTGTAGGCGCACCAATATGGTAGTAGGTATTAAGTGCAAGCTGTG
Organism: Paenibacillus sp. P4_A9; assembly: GCF_056402415.1. Lineage (NCBI taxonomy): Bacteria > Bacillati > Bacillota > Bacilli > Caryophanales > Paenibacillaceae > Paenibacillus > Paenibacillus sp. P4_A9. The sequence goes on along the minus strand of NZ_JBFUHL010000022.1, from coordinate 47,168 downwards.
AAGCGCTGCCTTTAGCACCTATGGTGACTTCGAAGGGACCGTAGCCTTTTTGAGCTCCTTGCTCGACACTTTGACTACATAACAGAAGGAAAACAACGAGTGCTGCTGTTATTGCCACAGAGCAGACTGTCAACAGTGACAAGGTTTTGCGATGCCATATTTGGCTCCAGAGCAAGGAAATTACTTTCATATCGGTACACTCCTAAGTAAATCATTCAGTTCTTGCAAATATACGCGTTTTGGAAACATCTCAGCGATATGTCGATCATGTGTGACCGTCAGCAAGGTCAATTGCTCTTCCCTGCAAATTTCAAGCAGCAATGACATCAGTTCACTCGCCGTCTCCCAATCCAAGCTGCCTGTCGGCTCATCCGCTAAGAGAAGTGGAGGCTTTGTAATTAACGCCCGAACGATAGCGGCTCTTTGCTGTTGACCTCGAGATAATTGAGAAGGAAGATGCTGCCCACGATCCTGCAAGCCTACACGTTCGAACCAATCATCGAGCTTCTTCGCTCTCTCCCGCTTCGTCCAGGTGCGAGGCAAGATCAATTCGACGTTTTGCCTAACGGTTTGCGAAGATATGAGATGGAAGTCCTGAAAAATATAACCGATATTCTCCGCACGGAAGCGATCTCGTTTACTTTCGGTGAGAAGATGAACGGGGTGACCAGACACCCATATCTCGCCCGTATCTGCCGTTATAACACCGCTAAGCAGATGTAATAACGTGCTTTTCCCACAGCCGCTCGCTCCCATCAGCGCAATTCTTTCGCCTTTTTGAATCTGCCACTCCGCTACCTGTAAGATAGGCAAGCTTTGGCCATGCAGTCGGAAAGATTTCGATATTCCCTGCAGTTTGATCATGCGAACCCCCCTCGCTTCCATTCGATTCCAAAAGAAAAGAGGACACAGGGAAGGAGATCCCCATGTCCGCCTGCTCCTATCATTAATTTTTTACGATACGCTCGTTAAAGGCATCCCACGTGAAACTTTTTCCGGTCAGTTGGTTAAAGGCTTCAAGCGGCAAATACAGTTTACCGTTATCGATGTTGCCAACCCATGCGCTTACTGCACCATTCACTGTAACCGCTCCAGTTGAGACAAGAATGGAAACTTTTTGACTTTCTTTCGTAAGCGTAACTGTACGAGCGGCTTCATCCCAAGCTACTTGTATGCCCAATGACTCCGCAAAGGATCTTGCTGTGAATAACGTTTTGTTATCTCGTGTCACTTTAAAGAGCGGATAACTATATTTGTCTTGTAACTCTTTCGTTGCCGCCGTCAAATCAGCGCCAATCACTTTTGCACCACTTTTAGCAATATCCGTGTTGTCTACATCGCCTTTTACAAGTGCAGCAATCGGACCGTAAGCCCAAACACCGACGTCAACACCCGTATGACCGTGCCCCGTCCAGCCAACCGCAAGACGCTTCGACACGACCGCGTTATAACCGCCGCCACGACCGTAGGACGACCCATCGCCATTCAAAATCAATTGTACTTCGTCATCGGACAGATCCGTGATGCCCATGTTGTCAGCAACAATTTTACGAATGTCACTAGACGTTTGCGCCTTTTTCAACATACCATCCAAATACTCATAAGAATGCTTTTCTTTGTTAAACAAATCAACATTCAGTTCATAGACATTGTCTCTTGCAAGTGACAACCCGCCTGTCTCATGATCCGCCGTAACGACAACGGAGGTATTCCCGTCTTTTTTAGCAAAATCCACGAGTGTTTTGAACGTAGCATCCAGCTCTAGCATTTCTTGAATGTTCGCAGGAAGATCGTTGGCATGACCAGCGTGGTCAATACGGCCTTGTTCTACCATTAAGACGAAGCCATTTTTATTTTGGGATAAAATATCGAGTGCTTTTTGTGATAATTGCGGTAAGCTAGGAACCGTATCCGTACGGTCAAGTACGTAAGGAATTTCGGCATCTGCGAATAGTCCAAGCGCCTTACCTGCTGTTACAGGGATTGCATCTAAGCCTTTCTTATCAAAAGCCGTTAGGTACCCTTTTGCTTGAAAATCAGGAATGATATTTTTGTCGGTACGCTTCCCTTTGTCTTCTTTCGTTGTGAAATTGACCTTACCGCCTCCAAAGAAAACATTGACGCCACTGTTCAAATATTGCGAAGCAATCGCGTTCTGGTTGCTGCGTTGACGAACATGGGCTGCCCATACCGCTGGAGTTGCTCCTGTAATGTTGTCTGTTGTTACTAAACCTGTTGCTTTACCTTGCTTCATCGCAGCTTCAATAATTGAAGCGAAAGGCTTAGCTACATCACCGTTAGATACACTGATCGCGTTGTTGTACGTTTTATTTCCTGTCGAAAAAGCGGTCGCTGCTGCTGCTGAATCCGTTACAGCACCTGACTCCGTTGTGTAAGGACTTGCTTGGGAATATGTACTTGCTTTGCCTACGTAATAACCGCCATCAAGCTCCAAATGATCTTTATTGAGGAATTTCTTTGCATAATAACGAGCAGCTGTTACTTCAGCCGGCCCCATCCCATCGCCAATGAGAACGATCAAATTTTTGCTAGGAGCTGCCGGTTCTGCTGACGGTGTTACTGAATCTGCCGCGGATACTGTACCTGTTAGACTTAGAGCTAATAAGGAGACTGCCATTCCTGAACCCATCATTTGCTTTAACGCTTTTTTCAAATGTATTCCCTCCAAAAATAGTATTTCACCTTACTAGCATAAGGGTCCTAGATTTGGAGAGCGTCAATTTCATATGTATTTTTTGTAAATTTGGTAGGTATTGTTAAGTAGGTGTAAAGGGGTCAAAATAAAAAACCTCGCTTACATGGTATTCGGAATGTCTCCGAACAACCATCTAAACGAGGTGCTATGATAAAGATCTAATCGCCTAAGAAGGCTCTTTTCATACGTTCGAAAATAGACTGACTCTGCTCATGCGTATGCTCGCCGCTTTGCTTGCCGAACTGACGCAGCAAATCCTTCTGATCTTCCGACAAATTGGTCGGTGTCATCACGATGACCTTCACATGCTGATCACCTTGACCGAAGCCACGGAGATGCGGAACGCCTTTGCCTTTGAGACGGAAGTACGTATCCGTTTGCGTACCAGCTGGAATTTTGAGCTTCACTTTCTCAGTAAGCGTTGGAATCTCAATTTCATCACCAAGCGCTGCCTGCATGAAAGTCAACGGTACTTCACAGTACACATCATTGCCTTCACGTTGGAAAAACTCATGAGATTTCACGCGAATCACAACATAAAGGTCACCAGATGGGCCTCCACGTGTTCCGCCTTCTCCTTCACCTGAAACACGAAGCTGAGCGCCATCATCCACACCTGCTGGAATCTTGATGTGAATCGTGCGCGTTTTCTTCACTTTTCCGGCGCCATGACACGTTCCGCATTTTTCTTTGATGATTTTACCTGAACCATTACAAGACGTACAAACACGGCGGTTCACAATACGGCCAAACGCTGTATTCTGTACAACCTCCTGTTGTCCGCTGCCGTGACAGCCGCCACATGTTTCTGGTTTTGTACCTGCCTTAGCACCTGATCCACTACACGCGTCACAGTTTTCGGTACGCGGGATGTTGATATCCAATTCTTTGCCGAAAATAGCTTCTTTGAATTCCACTGTCATCGTGTATTGCAGATCGTTACCGCGCTGCGGTGCGTTCGGATTACGACGATTTCCACCGCCGCCGCCACCAAAGAACATATCAAAGATATCCCCGAAGCCACCGTTGAAATCTTGGCCGCCCATACCTTGATTTGGATCTACATGACCGAACTGATCATACTGAGCACGTTTTTGATCATCACCTAGAACATCGTACGCGTCTTTCGCTTCTTTGAACTTATTTTCTGCGTCAGCCGCTTTATTCACGTCAGGGTGATATTGACGTGCCATTTTACGGTAAGCCTTCTTGATCTCATCCTGTGAAGCATTCTTGCCGAGGCCTAGCACCTCGTAATAATCACGTTTACTCACTTGTTCCACTCCCATGTTCAAGACTACAAACGGAAAGTCAAAGCCACGGAGAACCTCCTCTTGGCTTTGACTCTTACGTTCCATGCGTAACAAACAGTGTTTAAAAAAAATCTTTAAACTTCTATTTAGTTAGAATATGTTTATTTTTTAGGTTCGTCAACCACTTCGTAGTCAGCGTCAACAACATTTTCTCTACCTTTTGGAGCTTCGCCTGCGCCGCTACTCGCATCAGGACCTTGATCTTGCGAAGCTTGCTCATATAATTTAACAGAAAGCTGTTGAATCACTTCTGTCAATTCTTCAGTAGCTTTCTTGATTGTTTCAAGATCGTTGCCAGCTAGAGCAGCTGTTACTTTCTCTTTCGCTGCATTCGCTTTGTCGATTTCGCCTTGGTCAACTTTGTCGCCAAGATCTTTGATCGTTTTGTCAACGGAGTATACCAATTGATCCGCTTCGTTACGAGCTTCTACAAGCTCTTTACGTGCGCGGTCTTCCTCAGCATGTGCTTCCGCATCTTTAACCATTTGTTCAACTTCCGCATCGCTCAAGCCGCTGGAGGAAGTGATTGTGATTTTTTGGCTTTTGCCTGTTCCTTTATCCAAAGCAGACACGTTAACGATACCGTTCGCATCGATATCGAAGCTAACTTCGATTTGCGGAACGCCGCGCGGAGCTGGAGGAATGTCGCCTAGCATGAAGCGGCCAAGTGTTTTGTTGCCGTTAGCCATGGAGCGCTCACCTTGAAGAACGTGAATCTCAACGCTAGTTTGGCTATCTGCATAAGTGGAGTACACTTGTGATTTCGTAGTTGGAATCGTTGTGTTGCGGTCGATCATTTTCGTGAATACGCCGCCTGCTGTTTCGATACCAAGGGAAAGTGGTGTTACGTCAAGAAGAACAACGTCTTTCACTTCACCAGTCAAAACACCAGCTTGAACAGCTGCGCCAAGAGCAACAACTTCATCCGGGTTAACGCCTTTGTGTGGATCTTTACCAGTCAATTTCTTGATTGCTTCAACAACCGCTGGAATACGTGTGGATCCACCAACAAGAACTACTTTGTCAATTTGGCTTGTGGACAAACCGGAATCCTGTAGTGCTTGACGAGTTGGTCCAAGTGTTCTTTCAACAAGTCCAGAAGTAAGCTCATCGAACTTCGCACGAGTCATGTTCAACTCCAAATGCTGAGGCACGCCGTCTGCTACCGTGATGAACGGAAGGGAAACTGTCGTTGTCAAAACACCGGAAAGTTCTTTTTTCGCTTTTTCAGCAGCATCTTTCAAACGTTGAACTGCCGCTTTATCTTTGGAAAGGTCAATGCCTTGCTCTTTTTTGAATTCGGCAACGAGGTAATCCATAACAACTTGGTCAAAGTCATCGCCACCCAATTTGTTGTCGCCGCTTGTTGCTTTAACTTCAAAGAATCCGTCGCCAAGCTCAAGGATGGATACGTCGAATGTACCGCCACCAAGGTCATAAACGAGAATCGTTTGGTCTTCTGTTTTTTCCAAACCGTAAGCAAGTGCAGCAGCCGTTGGCTCGTTGACGATACGAAGAACTTCAAGACCAGCAATTTTACCAGCATCCTTCGTCGCTTGGCGTTGGCTGTCGTTAAAGTAAGCAGGAACTGTGATTACGGCTTGTGTAACCGTTTGGCCAAGGTAAGCTTCCGCATCAGCTTTCAGCTTTTGCAGGATAATTGCAGAGATTTCTTGTGGCGTGTAGTCTTTGCCATCAATGTTCTCTTTGTGGTTCGTACCAATGTGACGCTTGATGGAGCTGATTGTTTTATCTGGGTTTGTGATCGCTTGACGCTTTGCTGTTTCACCAACAACACGCTCGCCATCCTTTTTGAAGCCTACAACAGATGGGGTTGTGCGATTGCCCTCTGGGTTTGGAATTACAACAGCTTCTCCGCCTTCCATAACGGCAACGCAAGAATTTGTAGTACCTAAGTCAATACCAATAACTTTACTCATGTAAAGATCCTCCTTATGTTCCATAGGAACGTCATTAGTTTATTTAAAAAAGATAAGATCCTTTATACGCTAACTTTAACCATTGCAGGTCGGATGACCTTGTCTTTAAGGATATAGCCTTTTTGCAATTCTTCTACAACGATACCTTCTTCATGCTCCTCAGATTCCACTTGCATAACAGCTTGATGGAATTCAGGATTGAATGGTTGACCAACTGCCTCGATAGGCTTAAGCCCTTCAGCAGTTAATAGTTGATCCATACCGCGGTAAGTCATATCCAAGCCCTTTACCAATGCATCGAAATCCTTCGTCTCTTTGCTTGAAGACAGCGCGCGATCAAAGTTATCCACAATCGGTAATAGCTGTTCAATCAATTTTAGCGAAGCGTATTTCGCGAAATCTTCCTTCTCCGCTCTTGCACGGCGACGGAAGTTGTCGAAGTCCGCTTGAACGCGTAATAAACGCTGATAGTTTTCTTCGGCTTGCACACGCGCCTGTTCCAATTCGCTATTTGCACTCGCGTCCTCGGAAACTTCCACGTCCTCTACTACCTCAGCTTGCTCTGTAGTTGGTTCGTTGTCGGCTGCGTATGTAGTATTCATGTCTTGTTCTGCAGTTGTTTTGTTATCTCCAGTACTCAATTGTCCTTCACCTCCTAAACGTAATACACGACTTATTTGGGTTTAGTTTGCCCATCTTTAGTTTTCTTCAAAAGGCTGCTTCATCTTAATCACTGTATGGATACGTAGCACCGCGGCAGCCACTTCACCAGCCGCTTGCAGCGCGTGAATTTTCACATCTGTCGGATCCATGATCCCCGCCTCCACGAAATCCGTAATCAGCCCCGTATCGCAATCGATGCCTAGGCTGTCCGTATCTTGTGCAAGCTGGGCCGCTTTCAGCTCTTCAACCTTCTCGAGCGGATTGTAGCCTGCGTTCACTACGATTTGTGACAATGGCTTGCGCAGTGCACCCGCGACAGCGGCCACACCAAAGCCCTCCATGCCCTTCATCGTCTCGCGCACACGCTCCAGATCATGCGCGACGGCCATCTCCGCTGCGCCGCCGCCGGGCAAGTACCCGCCGCGAACGGCGGCTTGAACGGCTGACGCAGCGTCCTTCGCGATGCGCGAGCGCTCATGCGCCGCTTCGCGCGTCGCGGCGCCAACAATCACGGTCACGTGTTGCTCACCGTGACCCTGCGCCACGCGCACGCGCTCCAGCCGCTCGTCATACGCGGCATAGCCCGCGTGACCGAGCGCAGCGCTCAGCTCCGGCACGCTCTTGCGCAGCGCCGTGCGCCGCACCGGCCTAGCGCCGGTATGCTCGCTCAACAGCAGCAGGTCCCTGCGGGACAGCCGCTGCAGCACGAGAATACCATGGTCGGAGCAGAACTGCTCCGCCTCAGGGTCAACCCCGCGGTCTGAGGCGATCAGACCGACTCCAAGCTCCAGCAGCGAGCCGAGGCTGCTGCGGAAGAGCTCCCTCAGCTGCATGTAGCGCTGGAAGCCTGCCTCGGTGACCAGCGATTCCTCGCTGACCGCCTCAGGCTCTAACGCATCATGCAGCACGAGGATGCGAGCATCTCGACGCTCCTGCTCGATATGCAGGTTCATTGGCTTCTGGTTTAGCAGAATGCCGGTCCAAACCTCACTGCTCGCTTCTTCATGCGCGAGCACGCTGTCCGCGAAGCGATAGCCTTCTTCGCGCAGCTTCGCCTCACCGACGGCTTCGGCCGCTTGAATGATGAGCTTCGCAATGTCAGTCTGCTCACGACCAGCTGTATAGGCGATACGCTGCAACGCGCGATCTGCCAAACTCACAATCGACCGGCTTCGGCTTTGCAAGCTGGCTACAGCTAATTCTATCCCCTGCAGCATGCCTGTGACTACTTTCGCAACAGGAACGCCACGTGTCACTTGCGCGACGCCTTCTTGCACCATCGCACCAGCAAGTACAGTCGCCGTCGTAGTGCCATCACCAATCTGGCGTTGTTGGCTGCGAGCGACTTGAATCATTAGCCTAGCAGCAGGATGGGTAACATCCATCTTTTCCAAAATAGTGACGCCATCATTCGTAATAATGACATCACCTTGGCCGCCGACAAGCATCGTATCTAGCCCTTTTGGTCCTAGAGTTCCTTCGACTGCTGAGCAGATCGCTCTTACAGCGGCCGCATTATTAACAAGTGTTGAGTAGCGTTCTTCACCTTCACCGTGCATCGGTTTGACTCCTGTCATTTGCCATACCAACGTCCTAAGACCAATTCCATATGCTTCGATAGGTGTTCCATCAAGCCGATAACTCTACCGTATTCCATCCTGGTAGGTCCCAAAATACCAATTGTACCAAGCGGCGTACCCCCTATGGAATAAGAGGCTGTAATTAAACTGCAATTCGATATCGCTTCAATACTATTTTCAGCACCAATTTTAATCTCAATGCCTTCATTTGACGGAGTAAATAACTTGATCAGGGTTGGTGCTTCTTCCAGCAGATCAAAGATGCTCTTCACCTTCTCCACATCCTTAAACTCAGGCTGTGTGAGCATATTCGTCATCCCGCTAAGAAAAACGCGATCCTTCTCATCACTTTGAAGTACGCTTTCCACCATACCAAGAAGCTCTTGATACCCATTCACATATTTGCTTAATTCATTCGAAATTTCGTTGTAAAGCTTGGATTTAAACTGAACCAATGGCACATTCTTAAGCCTTGTATTCAATATATTAACGACCTTCTCGATTTCCGACATCGGAATTCCTTCAGGTATCGTTACCGTTTTATTTTCAACATGACCCGTATTCATCACCAGGATCGCAACAGCAGTTGTATCCGAGATCGGGATGATCTGGATATGCTTCAATGTCGTGCTAAAAACCTCAGGACCGAGCACAATAGACGTGTAATTCGTAAGACTGGAGAGCATGCCAGCAACGTGCTGAATAACACCTTCCATCTCTTGAATACGTTCTGCGAAGGCACCCTTCATGGAGTCCAAATCATGACTGTGTAAGGAGCCGTGCTTCAACAAATGATCGACATAATAGCGATAACCTTTGTGTGAAGGAATACGACCTGCGGACGTATGAGGCTGCTCAAGATAGCCCATTTCTTCGAGATCAGACATTTCGTTACGTATGGTTGCTGGACTAAACCCAACATTCCCGCGCTTCGAAATACTTCGCGAACCAACCGGCTCTGCTGAACGAACGTAATCATCAATGATTGCACTTAAAATCATACGTTGGCGCTCTGTCAACATGAGTACCCCTCCTCCTCACTTCTCACTATTCGTCACCTTCGTTAGCACTCGTATTTAGTGAGTGCTAAATCCTAATACAAAAATAACAGACCCTAAGGTCTGTTGTCAAGTCAATCCAATCGTTTAAGTACGGCGATTTCGTCGCAACAATACTGTTTTTTGCAATGCATGCAGTCTCTCCAAACCTTCTCCGGAAAAATCTCCTTCGGAACAAGTGTAAAGCCGTTTTTTTGGAAGAAAGCAACTTCGTAAGTAAGTGCCATGACTTTAATAATTCCTTGGCTTCTTGCCTCTTCAACTAAGAAATTTACGAGCTTACCGCCGATTCCTTGTCCTTTGTAGCCAGGCGTCATTCCCAGTGAGCGAATCTCAACTAGATCTGGCCCTAACCTTGTCAACGAACCGCAGCCAATCAATAAGCCGTCAAGCTCAGCTACAACAAAAGTATCAATTTGATCTTGAAGCATTTCCATGCTCCGCGGCAGCATGATGCCTTGCCCCGCATACCCCTGTATAATTTCATAAAGCTTATCGATATCATCCACCGAAGCTTTTCTTACGGACACTGTAGTTGATGTATTCACGCTTTCCCCACCCACCAATCGCAAAAAATGCATAAAAGCCACGCTAGCGATCTGCGGCTTTCCGCTGTTTCGCTTGTGGATTCATGTATAAATATACAACAATACGTATAAATGCACAAGCGTTTTTTGCTCAAAGGTTCCGTCTTAAGTTAGGAAAGAAGCGAACACTTCATTACCAAGTAGAATGCCATGTTTGGACAATCGGTACCCTTCGGAAGTTTGTTCAAGCAGCCCTTTTGACAACCATCCCTGAAGCGTAGATCCGAATTGAAATTCAATGGTGATGCCAAATTGATCCATGAAATCCTTGTTGCGGACACCCTCAAGCAGTCGCAAGCCTACCATCATAAAGTCTTCCATAGCTTCCTGAGGCGTGACTTCGGATTGTTCCAATATTGGTAATCCAAGCTTCGTTGCGTCAATGTAAGGTTGAATGCCCTTCACGTTCACATGACGTTGTCCGTTCATATACCCATGTGCACCAGCGCCTAATCCGTAATAGGACCGATTGCGCCAATACATCGTATTATGTCGGCTCTCGCGGCCAGGTTTGGCAAAGTTACTGATTTCATATTGCTTATACCCTGCTCCCTCTAATCGTTTCATGATGAGCTCGTACATATCGACTTCCTCATCTTCACTTGGGAGCGGCAGCTGATTTTTATTAAATAAGGTGTGGAACAATGTGTTTTCTTCTACTTTTAAGCTGTAAATGGAGTAATGTTGTAAATCGAGTGAGAGCGCCTCATCTAAAGTAGCCTGCATAATATCCACCGTTTGCTTTGGAAGCCCAAACATCAGATCGATGGATAAGTTATCGAAGCCTAGCTTCTTTGCATTGGCGATGCTTCTGTGCACATCATCTGTATTGTGAATACGGCCAATCGCTGCCAAGATGTCATTGTTAAAAGATTGCACGCCAAAGCTTATGCGATTTACGCCGCCAGCCTTCATTACAGCCAGCTTATCTTCGTCCGTTGTTCCCGGGTTCGCTTCCATCGAAAACTCGACTTCCGCACTGTCAGCTGGGAAATAAGTGCGCACGATACGCAAGAAGCGTTCCATTTGATCTGGAAGCAACACAGTTGGCGTACCGCCTCCGACGAATATCGTCTCCACTTTCTGTGGTGGATGGTTCCGTACAGTAAGCTCCATTTCGCGCTCTAGCGCGTCTAGATATTCCATAACGGGCTGACCTTTGAGCACGTACGAGTTGAAATCGCAATAATGACATTTATTTGTGCAAAAGGGGATATGAATGTACACCGCTGTAGGCGTTGTATAAGTAACTAACATTAGGGGTATTCCTTTCCATGGTCACAATTGAGAAAAAGCCAAGGGACAGCGTACGCTGCCACCCCAGCTTTTCATTCCATGCATCTATTCGTCGATTTTCAGAACAGCCATGAACGCTTCTTGCGGCACTTCTACGCTGCCGACCTGCTTCATGCGTTTCTTACCTTCTTTTTGCTTGTCTAACAATTTACGCTTACGCGAAATGTCACCGCCGTAACATTTGGCAAGTACGTTTTTACGCATTGCTTTAACGGTCTCACGCGCCACGATCTTCTGTCCAATTGCCGCTTGAATCGGCACCTCAAACATTTGCCGCGGGATGAGCTCCTTTAGCTTATCACAAATGATTTTGCCGCGGTGATACGCGGTATCACGGTGAACGATGAAGGAAAGTGCATCGACTTGCTCAGCGTTGAGCAGGATGTCCATTTTCACCAAGTTCGATTTCTTGTACCCGCTGACTTCATAATCAAAGGAAGCATAGCCCTTTGTCCGAGATTTCAACATATCAAAGAAATCGTAGACGATCTCAGATAACGGAATTTCGTACGTCAACGTAACGCGATTCGTATCTAAGTATTCCATATTCAAATATTCGCCGCGTTTGCCTTGGCACAGCTCCATGATTGTACCTACATAATCATTGGGTACGATAACAGAAGCTTTCACGTAAGGCTCTTCAACGTAGTCAATTCGCTGTGGATCCGGATAGTTGGATGGATTATCGATGTCGATCACATCGCCATTGGTCAATGTAATCCGATAGATAACGCTAGGTGCTGTTGTGATTAACGGAATGTTGAACTCACGTTCAATCCGCTCCTGAATGATTTCCATGTGCAAGAGTCCTAAGAATCCGCAACGGAAGCCGAAGCCTAGCGCTGTTGAGGTTTCAGGCTCGAAACGCAAGGAAGCATCATTGAGCTCAAGCTTTTGCAGCGCTTCACGAAGATCGTTGTAGTCAGTCGTTTCGATTGGATACAATCCGCAGAATACCATTGGATTAATCCGACGGTAACCCGGCAACGCTTCAGGTGAAGGACGTTCCGCTTCTGTTACTGTGTCACCGACACGGGTGTCTCCGACATTTTTAATACCGGCAACGATAAAACCAACATCTCCGACCTCAAGGGAAGGAACAGATGACATTCTTGGTTTGAACGCTCCCACTTCAATGACTTCAAACACTTTGCCTGTCGCCATCATTTTAATCTTAGAGCCTGCTTTGATTGCACCATCGACGACACGCACATACACAATTACACCTTTGTAGCTATCGTAATGGGAGTCGAAAATCAAGGCCTTCAATGGTGCGTCAGGATTACCTTGTGGAGCTGGTACCTTCAAGCAAATCTGCTCGATGATCTCTTTAATACCGATACCCGCTTTAGCTGAAGCATGCACAGCGTCACTAGCGTCAAGTCCGATCACATCTTCGATCTCTTGCTTAACTTTATCTGGGTCTGCGCTTGGTAAATCAATTTTATTAATAACAGGTAATATTTCTAAATTATTTTCCAGTGCTAGATATACGTTCGCTAGTGTTTGAGCTTCAATCCCTTGAGCCGCATCTACAACCAACAGTGCGCCTTCACAAGCAGCAAGGCTTCGTGATACCTCATAGGTAAAGTCTACGTGTCCTGGTGTATCGATCAAATTAAGGATATAATCGACACCATTGTCAGCGCGGTAACCTAATCTCACCGCTTGAAGCTTGATGGTTATCCCCCGTTCACGCTCCAGATCCATCTGGTCGAGAACTTGCTCTTGCATCTCACGTGAAGACAATGCACCTGTATATTCCAGTATGCGATCAGCTAGTGTTGATTTACCGTGATCGATATGAGCGATAATTGAAAAGTTGCGAATTCTTTGTTGTCTTTCTCGAATGTCCGTCATGCTAAAGACTAACCCCCACTACATGCAAATAATTTTCATTATAGCAGTTGTGGGAAGTCGGAGCAATGCACAGCTAGCCTTTGCCTAAAACAGCATCAAACAAAGAGATAAACAATTTAATGCCGTGGTGCGCTGTAATCTGTAATACCTCACCCAATTTATTCCCTACACGGTTTAATGAATTATCATGAATGGCTGCAGGATCAGTCTTGGGCTCAGTAGGTTGTTTGGCTTTAACAGCTGTATCTTTAACATCTTTTACAGATGGTGTAGGCGTTGCTTTAGCGACAGTTGTGGTTACTTTGCCAGGCGCTTTGGTAGGTGCCGCTTGCGGCGCTGCTTTGGAGGAAGGCTGAGGACCTTCAATGCGTTCCATGCCGCTAGATGCTAGACTGACGCCGAACAAAATACAGAACAGCAGCAGGAGTCCAAACAAGCCTACCTTGATATAAAAGTGCCTCAGCCTCATCGCATTGCCTCCTAAGCGTTATTCTTACGATTTTTTGGGCGTAACCGCCGGTGCATCCACTTTTTTCGCATTTAAAATCACTTCCGAGATCGCTTCCGCCAGCCAATCGGTCGTACGATAACATTCCTCGAGGGTATTGTAAGGACCGCCCACTTCGATCAAAATACTATTTGGTGAAATGTTTTGGTTATATAATCCGTTGCCCTCGCTTGCTTCTTTCGCATGAATTCCCTTTGACACACCAGGGTGCTTCTCTTCCAGCACTTGATGAATTTTGCTTGCAAATTCCTCATTCTTTTTCCAGTTCGGATTTTTTCCACCGATGATAAAATACACCTGCGCGACATCCTTGCCGTCAACGGTTGCTGTTGTTTTATTGCGCACAGCAGAATCACGATGAATATCGAAGAAGTACTGTAAATCCTGATGCGATGTCATTGCTTCCTGTAATGTTTTTAATGAATATTTGTAGGAGTACGGATATTCAAAATTTTTGACTGTGCTTGGATACACGGTTGAGGAATGAACAGCACCAATGCCGTCTTTCTCGAGGTTCTGAGCTAGCCGCTGACCTACGGAGATGATATTCACTTTATCGCTGTAGGCTTTATCTGGGTCTGTTATGCCTTTCAGTTCTGGTAGAAATGACTCATTACTATGTGTTTGATAAATAAAAGCGACATTATCTCCTGCGGTCTTAGGTGGTTGACCAATAGCACTTGGTGCTGGGGTTGTGCTGCTGGCAGGCGTTGGTTCTATAGATGGCGATGGAAGTGGAAATCTAGCTTCTGCCTCCAAATTATTAGATCCCGGATTTAAATCAGAGGGGGCACTCGGATTCGAGTCGCTGCCTCTTACCAATACCGTCGATTTAGTCAAATCCATACCGGGCACTTCGCTTGCGACTAAGCTTTTGGGATCACTCGGATTAATATCCGTCATCATTTGAAAAGCGAAGTGAAACACATTGTGTTGGGAGAAAGTGAACTTCTTCTGATCCTTATTTAAATGAGGGACTTCCATACCCAACATATCGATGAAAAACTGATTCGTGACAGATGCGGCGAGACCTTTCATAGAAGAAACCGGTGATGTGGTCATTAATCTGCTTTGCAGGACACCACCCAGCCCAATTAGAACGAAAAGAGCTAAGGTCGAGGTGCTGAGTACCATAAATGTTTTCCCGACGGAACTGGCGCTCTGAAAGGTTTTGCGAACTTGGCTGAAATTCCATGTGGCTGATGTCCATTTCATAGTTTGATTCCTCCTAAACTATCTTAATTCAATCTATGAAACGAGCCCGAACGATAGAACTAGTTTCACTAGATTTTTTTGACCACATAAGAATTCACTAGTTTCCGAGATTCGGAAGAACAAATTCTTATTGGCGATAAAAACAACCACGAAGGGCTTCGATAGAAGTTTTTATCATAGAGAAGGATTAAGTAGTATGTGCTGTAAATCATGGAAAGCGTGAGACGGAATTATGCGGGATGCTAAAACAAACGCCAAAAAGAACTGACCACTTAAAAGCGGACCAGTTCTTTTCCATGCAATTAGTGCGTATAAGCAGCTACGTTATCGACATCCACTGCGTCATGTAAAGCTGCATTCAAGCCGCTTGCAATGATATTAGCAATGTCTTCAATAAACTGGTCAATCTCCTTCGGTGTGACAAGCAGATCATGTCCGACGGGGTTTAGCACCTCTTTAACTAGCTGCAACCGCTCGTCTTCGTTGATATTGTCCAGAAGTCCGAAAATCTGTCCCGTATTGCTCGTTTGACCGCTGAAATGCTTCTGCATCAAATCAAAGGCATTATTCACTATCGTTGAGGCATATACAACTGTCGGGACACCAATTGCAATAACAGGAATACCCAACTGCTCCTTCGTTAAGCCTTTGCGTTTGTTGCCAATACCTGATCCCGGGTGGATGCCCGTATCCGCTATTTGAATCGTCGTGTTCACACGGTCCAAGGATCTGGAGGCGAGCGCATCGATGGCGATGATGAAGTCGGGTTTAGACTTATCCACAATCCCTTGCACGATATCGCTGCTTTCAATCCCCGTGGTACCTAGAACACCTGGAGCAACGGCGCTCACAGCACGATATCCTGGGCTCACATCTTCAGGAACTAACTCAAAATAATGTCGGGTGACCATAATATTTTCAACAACAAGCGGACCTAATGCATCGGGAGTTACATTGCCGTTACCCAGACCAATAATAAGGGCTTTCGCATTTTTGGGAATACCGACTTGCCGCAAAAACTGCTCGAACTCCTGAGCCAGCTTTGTCGCAACACGATCTTGGAGTTGACTGTCTTTCTCTCGTAATGCAGGTACTTCAATGGTTATATAATGACCAAGCATCTTGCCGAGCGCCTTGGATCCTTCTTCGTTTAGGACGTTAATTTTGGTAACGCGGATGCCGTTCTCCCGTGTAAACTCCTGTTCAATCCCAGGAATCGGCTGTCCTTGATTGGCTGCGTGGACCATATCCCTTGCATCAAGTGCAAGATCGGTTTGTGTATTAAATGCGCCTAAGTCCATTGACAGTCCCCTTTCTCCAAATATAGAAATGACTTTGCTTATTGTGTGACAGAAGCCCTGCCCTTATGCAAAGGGGAAGCTTTGAGGAAATTGCAGACCGGGCAGTCTTTACCGTTCCATCTCACATCATTCTCCCGCACCCMCATTAGTCCGAAATTATTGAATTAATTTCACTGGCCGCGTCATCTTTTCTTGAATAGTCCTAAAATGCCAAACTAAATCGACCATATCAACCAGCAGTTAAGAAAAATGGGTAATTAATTCGGCGGAATCCGACTAATTGTCATTTTGAGCTAGGAATGGTCCATTTAGTTCGAATATATCGAACTAAAGTTGGTTCAGACCTGAGCTTGCGCGAGAATCAGTCGTTGTGAACAGCGATGGCAGACCACTGAAAACTCATACCACGGAATGTCAAAATGGGTACTGCTTGTCGACCTGGGGATGTTATGATAGTCTTATATTGTCTGAATCTAATATCAAGTACGCGAAAGCATGCGCCTTCACACTTCTCATTTGAGACGTGGGGAGGCGCTATTCATTTTGGCTGGATAAGCATTTAAGGAAAAGGAAAGGCGAAGCTCTGAGGAAATTGAAGACTGGTCATGCCTATGCCGAGAAAGAGTTTCTCCGCGAGCTTTGGTGGCGCGCATTTGGGCATTTTAATTATTTGCATCCGGAATATGAGGTTGTTGACTTTGCAGACGGAAAGAGATATATCGACTTTGTATACATCCGTTCTGGCATTCGCATCGCCTTTGAAATCGACCCATACGGAACTCACTACGACTAGATGGACCGAAGACAATACTCGAACCAATTGGTGCGCCACATGCACTTGGTGAACGATGGATGGATCATTGTTCGGATCAGCTTGGATGACATCCAGGAACGTCCTCGTCTTTGGCAAGCGCTGCTCCAACAGCTTATAGGAAGCTTATTCGGAGATCACGATTCCGCTACAAGTCATTTAAGCACCCGGGAAAGAGATATTCTGCGGTTAGCCTTACGATTGGAGAGGCCGATTAAGCTCGCAGACGTCAGGGAAGGGCTCCAATGCGGATATGATACAGCGAGAAAACAAATTCGGCTTTTAGAAGAGAAAAAGTGGCTTCGCCCTGAAATCAAAGGCGTGGCGAGGGTTCATTCTTGGCTTGTTGATACGACTCGCACGCCGCCATTGTTGTAACAATGAGCTTGTACTTCAGCGCCCGATCCAGTTCCCCGATCCCACTCCTGCTACTGTTACTGCTCCCGATCCCCCATTAGTACGAAATTATCGAACTAAACTCACTGTCCGCGCAAACATTTCTTGAATAGTCCTAAAACACATGACTAAATCAACCTAAACAACCATCACACAAGAAAAACGGCTAAATAGTTCGGTAGAATCTGACTATTGGTTCATTGGAGAAAGGAATCGTCCGTTTAGTTCGGATATATCGGACTAAAACAGGTTTGAGCGAGAGCTGAAGCGAACCACAGTTGGTATGAACTGCTTATGAACACCCAATGATGACCACTGAAAACCTATTGACAGCTCTTGCATTTTGAAATATTGCGTGGTAGAATACTTAAAGTTGTCAGCAAACATACAAATGTAACGTTGAACGTGTTTTGTAAGTAGGAGGTGAATTTCATGCCAAACATTAAATCCGCTATTAAACGAGTAAAAGTTAGCGAAAAGCGTCGTCTTCGCAACGCTTCCCACAAGTCCGCTTTGCGTACTGCTGTGAAAGCTTTCGAAACAGCTTTAACCCCTGAAGCTCTAGTTTCTGCTTCCAAGAAATTAGATAAAGCTGCTTCTAAAGGTTTAATCCATAAAAATGCCGCTAACCGCAAGAAGTCCCGTCTAGCTAAAAAGCTAAACGCTCTTTCGGCTCAAGCGTAATACACGGACATAAAGCAAAAGACTAATCCTCCTAGGAGAATTAGTCTTTTTTCATTCCCCATCTTAGGCAGCCAGCCTAAGAAGGAACAATTCCAACCCTAAAACCTTATCGATTTTCCCCGTTTTCATCTGCAAATCGAGATCAGCTAGCTCGCCCATAATCCGGCTCAGCTTCTCCCCATCATACTTCCGGGCCTGCCCCTCCGCGACTTTGACCGCAAAAGGATGTAAACCAATCTGAGATGCCATCTGCTGCTGGGAGTAGCCTTGTTTACCAAGCTCTTTGACCTGCAGCATGATGCGGAATTGCCTCGCAATGAGCGAAGCGATTTTGATCGGCTCTTCACGCTGCTTAAGAAGCTCCTCCAAGATCACAAAAGCCCGCTCCAACCGGACATTGACAATATCTTCGATGAGAATAAACACATTCTGCTCCGTGCTCCGAGTGACCAATTGATCTATGACGTCTGACGTCGCTTCACCACCGGCTCCCACATACAAGGAAATCTTCTCTAATTCTGCCGATAACGATTGCAAATTACCACCCGTATACAGAATCAACTGTTCTGCAGCCCCGCCTAAGAATGTAAAGCCAAGCTGACTTGCTTGTTTAGCTACCCATTGCGTCAATTCTTCAGGACTCAAAGATAGGAACGGCACCGCGGCCTCCATGTCCTTTAACGCTTTTACTATTTTCTTACGCTCGTCCAATTTATCGGCATCCACCGTGAACACCACAACCGTATGCTCCGCTGGAGATTTCAAATAAGCAGTCAAGCGATCCATATTGTGCTCAAGCTTCGTATTCTCCTTTGCACCCGTAAAAAATAATGCATTTTTAGCAATGACCAGTTTCTTTGGCACCATAAATGGTAATGTTTCAGCATCATCTAGTGCCGATGAAAGCGGCATTTCACTCAAATCGAACTTACTCACGGCAAATTCCCGATCTTCCGGACCCATTAACGAATCCGTTAGAATTTGAATAAATTCGCGCATTTTATATTTCTCAGGACCGTAGCACAAATAAACGGGTGCCGGGCGGCCTGCTTGTATATCTTTTAATGCTCTTTTCGCGTCCATAACTGACATTCACCCCTCCCGTTCATTTTACCAACAACAAAGGGATTACGTCAAAGTCCGAAGACCTTGAAGCAATCCCTTTGCCAGTCTATTTAAACACCGATTTAAGGCTCTAGAAACCTTAGCACGTGTGGATGAATGAACTGTCCCTTGTTTCCTAAGATAGTTTACGCAATCAAAGCCAGTTTGGTGCAACGATTCTTACTTTTATTTATTGGCTTCCGTTTTCTCAATCACATCGATAAGAATAGTTTGGAGGGTTCCCTTACTCGTAACCTCATAGAACAACTTGTCGTCCTTCGACCACTCCAGCAGCTTGATTTGATCATCTGCCTGCCATACATGCTTGGAAGCATAGATAATCTCATGCGTAAGGCTATTTCGAATGACAACATGAGCATCTTCTACAGTAGCCTCATATACACCTGTTGTAGACTTCAGCAACGTATCATCAAAGGTAGAAGATAAGGAAAGGATACCTTGACTCGCATTTGTACGGTCTGTACTCGTAGGATCTACAGTAGGAACCGGAGCTGATTTCCTCACAGGCGACTCCGTCGCCTTCGGTTCTAGCGATGACTGCGGTACGCTCAAGCCTGCTACAGGGGGAATTGTCTCCGAATTCTGATCTCCGATATCTATCTTTGTATCGGATGCGTCCATATCCCTCAGCCGCTCTGGAGCAGAAGTAGATGGCGATATTTGTTTAGCCCCTGAGTCACTTCCACCGGCCGGCGCGCTGTAAGCACCTGGCTTCTCAAGCTGCACTTTGGAGGTAGACTGCGGCAAAACCCCACTGCCTACTGACGAATTTAATTGGTCTGTCCCATTTACGAATGTATCTGCCATTGGAGCGTTCGGTAACCCTTCGTTAGACGGTGCGTTTTCTTGTTTTAAAGCTTTGCCATCGTTTCCTTGCAATTGGTTCATGTCTGAAGCAGTGGCAGCACTTTTTTCAGTTGCGCTTTTGGACTCAGAACTTCTATGAGAAATCAATCCGTCCGCATTGTCGAGAATAGGATTCTGCATATTAAATGCAAAGAATCCAATAATCAATCCCGCGGCAACAACACCGCTTGCGAATTTCCAGGAGAACTGTTCTTTAAAACGGCTCGAACCTGAGCGTTTAGGCTCTTCATCAGATTCTACCCTTGAAACCCTTGATGGTAAGCTAACCATATTGTCCGACTTAGACGTTATTGTTTGTTTATCCAATTCAAGCAGCTGTGGCATAATGGCATCAACCAAGCTGAAAGGCGGCGTAACCTTAGGAAGCTGGGACAATTCGTTCGACAATGCCTGCAGACGTTCAAACATCTGGGCGCAGTCCAAACAATGCATAAGGTGAGCATGCAGCTCATCTTCCTCTTTTGGAGCTAAATCTCCATCTAGCTGTCTTTGCATGTACAACATCACCTCTTGACATTTCATCCCCGAACACCTCCTTTCTGATAATCTTGGAGTAGCGACTGTAAGGTGTGTCTAGCTCGGAATAAGTAAGACTTCACCGTATTAAGTGGTAAATTGAGTGATTCTGCAATTTCATGATACGAAAAGTCCTGCAAATAACGAAGAACAACCACAGTGCGATGGTGTTCGGGAAGTTTCTCAATTGCTTCTCTAATATCCTGAGCTAGGTAGCCCGTCAATATTTCGTGTTCTACATTAGTATCAGCTGTAAACGTCATCTCATGCTCATCCATTGAAACCGTTGGTTTCGCTCTGCGAAATTTATCGATGCAGATGTTCGTAACAATCCGCTGCACCCACGTTTTGAACAAGGCTTTTTCTTCGTAGGAATTAATTTTGGTATAAATCCGAAGAAGTGCTTCCTGCGAAGCATCAAGCGCATCCTGTTCATTATTTAAAATATAAAAAGCCGTCCGATAAACGTGAGACTCAATCTCTCGCAATAGGGTAATGAGCGCATCACGGTCACCGGCTTGTGCTGATTTTACCAGTTCGGGTGCTATCACTGGGATCCCTCCCCCTTGCAATCTTACTGACGCAATCGCATCTCATAAGGTTGCAATATTATTAGAATAAATATAGTACATCTTGCATCTATCAGAATAACAAATAATAAGCCATATAACACCTTTTAGACGTAATAAAGATTAATTAGTTTCAAATTAACTCCAGATTGACATAGAAATAGTCTTAGAAGAACACTTCCACAAGGAAATGCTCCAGCTAAGGCCACTACAAATAAGCATCAAACTTTAAATTTAGGCTCTAGTTCCCTAACTTCTTTCGGGTGAAAATCCCGTCTTCTCGAACTTCCATTTGCACTTCACCCATAAGATCGGTGCGGAAAATCCCCACGTTCGCCTTGACTAAATGATCCATTATTTCTGGAGAAGGATGTCCGTATGTATTCATAACTCCAACAGAAATGACGGCTACTGCTGGCTTCCAATAGGTTAACCAATCGGGTGTTGTCGAGGTTTTGCTGCCATGGTGGGCTATTTTAAGAACATCAATTTTATGATCTGATGAGGATGAGGAGGAACGCAATGACTTGTTATCACTCGCTATTAAGTCAGGGTGGTCAAGCAAATAATCAAGCACTACCGCTTCGGATTCTTTCTCCATATCCCCTGTAAACAGCCAACGTGTACCTTGCATTTCGAGCAAAAAGACAACCGATCTAGCATTCTGCTCTTTGACGATTTCGATCATTGTCTGGTTCGTTTCAAGCGGATAAATCACTTGCAATCTCGTCTGTGGGTCAATCTCGATCCAATCTTCGACTTGCGCGGGTAATAAGGGAACTTGCTTTTGCACGAGTGTAGAAAATAGGGTCGTCATGCTGCTGCTCTCCTTAAAAGTCCCATTAAATAGAAATTGCTTCACTGGTATTTGTTCAATAACAGCTTGTAACCCGCCACTATGGTCGGCATCCTCATGGGTGAGCACGAGAAGATCTAAGCTTTGTATACCTCGTTTCTTGAGGAGAGGAACTAGCAGCTTTTGCCCCACCTCATAAGGGTCCTTGCGGATTTTCCAATCATCACCCGGTTTACGGAACGTGAGTGTCCCACCTCCATCGATTAACATATGGCGACCGTAAGGTGTACGAATCAGAATGGCATCGCCCTGACCGACATCAATAAATTGCACAAGACCTGTTCGTTGAAAGCGATTCGGCGAATAACCGATCCACAAGAGCATAAGAAAACCGCTAATTGCAAGGAGTAAGGTAAGTTTCACACTTATTTGCTTGGTGCTTTTGCTGCTGTCGAAGTCCAACATAATGGGAAGCTCATCCTTTACGGTCAGGTAGCTGCGATGCCAGAACACATAAATGAGAACCAGGAAACCGTAATAAAAATAGATCCACGGTATACTTGGGGATGGCCAAATCATTTTGAGATGAGGAATTTGCTGGAGTTGATCTGTTATCCAAAATATGAATTGATTCAGCCAAGCGATCAGCGAGCCTAATCTTTGACCTAGAGGGATATATAGCAAACCGAGTGCTAGTGCAACCAAGCCTGCCGGAAACACAATCATGCTGATAACAGGAACCAATACGGCATTCGCCAACCAAGACAACAAAGAAAATTGATTGAAATAGTAAATCGAGACCGGAAAAGAGACGGATTGAGAGACTAGCGTGATGGCGAGGGTATTTTTGAGAGTCGGGGAAGTCACGTAAGGTGAAAGCAAGTCAGTAACTCTTTGTACACCAAGAATGAGTCCCAGTGTGACTAGGAACGATAGTTGGAAGCTTACATCGAGCAAAAAGTAAGGGTCCCATAGAAGCATCGCCCATGCGGCTACAGCAAGTATGTGAAGCACTTCCTTCATACCTCCACGCCTAGCTGCGTACAAAGCAATCATCGACATAAGCCCAGCCCTTACAATGGACGGGGATGCCCCTGTGACGAGAACGTAGAACGGAAGCAGGCACATACAGATGAGCAGATACCTCTCTTTCGTTACTTTGAAGCGGCGCATGATCCAGATGCACACAGCTAGAAACACGGCAATATTTAATCCAGAAATGGCTAAAATATGGGTCAGTCCCAGCTCCGAAAATTGCTGGAAACGGTCTGGATCCAGATCGTCGGTGAGCCCGATCAGCATGCTCTTCATGAATCCCGCCTGCGACGCGGGAAAGATCACGTCCATGCGCCTGCTGAGCGCAGCCCGCAGTTCGTCGTTCCAGCGCAGCAGCTGGACGACGCTAAGGCGCACAGCCGCAGGCTGCACCTGCGCCTGATCCACCCCTTTGGCTGAAAGCAGCCAATGGGTGTGGTGAAGGCGCAGATATCGGCGGTAGTCGAAGCCGCCGAAGTTGCGGGCCGGGGACGGGCTGCGCAGCGTCCCCGTTAACGTCAGGGCGTCGCCTCGGCGCCAGCCCGACGCCACGGCTTGCTGCGCCTGCTCCATCAGGCGCAGCGAGACCTGCACGCTTTCCCCGCCGAGCGGGAAAGCCGTGGTTTCGCCCAAGCGGACGGACTCCGCTTCCACAGTAAAGCTAGCCCTGTCACCGTCAATGGTGACAGGGCTGGCAAAACGGCCGAGCAGCGTGACCTCGCTGCCGCTGGGGCTGATCTGCCCCTGCTGCGCCAGCGGCAGGGCAGTGATGTTGCGCTGGTCGGTTCCTTGATAATAGCCGTAGGCTATTACGACCAGCAGCAGGGCGCCTAGCGACTGCCGACCAGGCAGACGCAGCGCGTAGAGGATGACGAGCGCGGCTAGCAAAAGCGCGCTCGTCATCCAGGACAGCCACGGGAGCTCGGTATAGATAGCGAGCACATAGCCACTTATCCACAGACAGCATCCTTGAACAACTGGTCTTTTCATGATACGTGATCACTCCTTCTTAATGAGAATGAGATAATGCTCCTCTTTAAGCTCGTTTTCCGAGCATAACAATCGTGCCGCTCCTTCTTTAGCTCGTCCCCAGCCATTATAAACAAACAAAAAACCTCCCCCTAGCGCACCCTATTGGCTGCTTCTAGAGAGAGGTTCTTCCCCCTCAACACTCGCTATTTAGTTCACTACCTCTGAAACCGTACCTGATGGTGGTTCATAGACTGTCATCTGACGGAATAAAATTCCTCTGGCTCCCATCAACTGGCTAACCTTCTCGTGATCCTTCGGATACCCCCTATGGAACACAATCTCGGTCACTCCACTGTTAGCTAACATATTCGCGCAAGTCCAGCATGGTTGATCGGTCACATAAACTGTGGAACCCTCGCGATCCTCGCGATCGGTAAACAACAGCAGGTTCTGCTCAGCATGAATCGTGCGTATACAGCGGTGCTTACGCACGACTTCCTCTACATCGGCAACAACCTTCAGCTCGATTTCTTCAACAAGCATACAACCTTCTTCCGTGCAATCCGGGACGCCCATCGGAGCGCCGTTATAAGCTGTACCGAGCAGCTTTTTCCCTTGCACAAGGACTGCTCCAACATGTCTACGATTACACCGCGAGCGTGTGGAGGCCATATAAGCGATATCTAGGAAATACGTATCCCAATCTTTCCGGATGCTCATGATGATTGACTCCCTCCTGATGACTCGTTTTTTCATTTAGTATTCTCGAAACCAAAACTATTTCTAGTATTTTCTCATATTTTACTAGAAATGAAAAGATGAGCTAGGATGGAGCCACAAACAATAGCTCCTTTAGCTTCTCGAACATTTTGTCACCAATGCCTTTCACTTCCATGAGCTCTTCAAGTCGTTTGAATCGTCCCTTTTTGGTACGGTATTCGATTATGGCCTTGGCCTTACTTTCACCTATACCTGGCAGCTTATCTAATTGCTCTAACGTAGCAGTGTTCAAATCTAAAAGTCCATTTTGTGCTTCGGTCGATGAGGTTGCAGCTTTGGAAGAAGTTGAACTTATGGATGAAGGTGCGGGGCTAGCGGCAACGGAAGAAGATGTAGGAGTACCTGAGGAATTAGGAGTTTGGTCAGACTTTAAATCCGCCTTAGATGAGTTTTGGATTGAGTTTGAGGTTGAGGTCGAGGTTGGGGATGGGGTTGAAGTTGAGGTTGCAGGTGAACTCGACTTTGGCGTAACTGTCGTTTTCCCCTCTTTCTTCTCATTGGCTTCTTGCACTAGTAAAGCTTCCATCTGCGTATTGATCGGCATGAATGCCGTTTGAATCGTTGGTTGTCCCCCGCGGAGAAATGGCCACACAACCCAAATAAAAAGCGAGATGCCCCCAAGGATCAACAAGAGTCGCTTTATTTTATTTCCAAAAAAATCCACGGACTACCTTCTTTCTTAGCATATTTGTGAATAGGCAACCATATACATGAAAAAGCGTCCCAATGACTACACGAATTGTGTGCGACCGCGTAAATAGGTTGGTTTTCGTATAAAGACTGATTTTTTCGGGAGGGATTACTTGATGAAAGCTGGATTCATCGGTACTGGGAGTATGGGAAGTATACTGATTGAAGCATTCATTCATTCCGGGGCATTCAATCCCGAGCAAATTATCGCTAGCAATCGAACATTACGTAAAGTTGAACTGCTTGCGGAGAACTATCCTGGCCTGCAAGTGGCGGAAACGAATCGTGAAGTCGTGCGCGGAAGTGATTTGATTTTCTTATGTGTCAAACCATCTGAATTCAAAAAGGTTATTGATGAAATCAAAGAGGACGTGCTTTCCTCTCAATTTATAATTTCCATTACGAGTCCTATCCTGATTAAGCATCTAGAAGGCCTTTTACCAGCCAAAATAAGTAAAATCATTCCAAGTATCACGAACTACGTACTAAGCGGTGCTACGTTATGTATTCATGGGAATCGCATGCAGCCTGAGGATATGGAGTGGCTTGAAAATATTTTCACGCATATCTCTACTCCGATACGTGTGTCTGAAAATTACACGAGGATTTCCTCCGATTTATCTAGCTGTGGTCCTGCTTTTCTTGCTAGCTTTATTCAAGCTTTTATCGATGCTGCTGTGGAAGAAACGGGTATTTCTGCTGAGGAGGCCACATTGCTGGCCAGTGAAATGACGTTAGGTACAGGTAAATTGCTCACAACGGGAGGTTTCAATCCTGTCAGCTTACAGAAACGAGTATCTGTCCCTGGCGGCATTACTGCGGAAGGCTTGCGTATTTTGGAAAAAGAACTATGCGGGGTTTTCTCTCAGGTTATTCGTGCTACTCATGCCAAATATGAAGAAGACATTGAGAAGGCCGAGCTGCTCTTTCCTTTGAAACAACAGCAGTAGCCCTCTCAATGCATAACTTTGTGTGATTAACCTACAACGATGTTGACTAGTTTACCCTTCACGACAATCAATTTGCGAACGGCCTTTCCGGCGGTCGCTTCTTTGACTTTGTCGAGTTCAAAAGCCATTTTCTCCATCGCAGCTTCATCGGTATCCTTGGAAATCATAACACGGTCAACAATTTTACCATTGATCTGCACAACGATTTCGATTTCATTATCCACGGTCCACGCTTCATCATAAGCTGGCCACGCTTCGTATGTGATGGATTCCACGCCGCCCAATTTCTCCCAAAGCTCTTCCGCTAAATGAGGAGCAATCGGGGATAGCATTTGCACGAAATTTTTCATCGCTTCCAGAGGAAGACGCTCTGTTTTGTAAGCCTCATTGACGAAAATCATCATTTGGCTAATCGCGGTATTGATGCGAAGTGCATCATAATCCTCGGTAATTTTCTTAATCGAACGGTGCCACGTACGTTTAAATGAATCACTGCCAAGTGTTTCATCCCCGCTAATTTTCGTGTGAACCTGACCGTTGTCATCAATGAACAGTCTCCATACGCGATTCAAGAAACGGGAGATCCCATCTACGCCCGTTGTATTCCATGGTTTAGTCGCTTCCAACGGCCCCATGAACATTTCATAAATGCGCAATGTATCTGCACCTTGATCGCTAACGATGTCATCTGGATTCACAACATTGCCGCGTGATTTGCTCATTTTCTCCATGTTCTCGCCAAGAATCATCCCTTGGTTAACAAGCTTATGGAATGGCTCTTTGGTATGAACAAAACCAAGATCGTAAAGCACTTTGTGCCAGAAACGCGCATATAGCAAGTGAAGAACCGCATGCTCCGCTCCGCCAATATACAAATCAACAGGCAACCACTGCTTTTGCAGCTCATCCGAACAGAAGGCTTGATCATTCTTCGGATCGATAAAACGCAAGTAATACCAGCAGCTTCCCGCCCATTGTGGCATCGTATTCGTTTCACGGCGAGCTTTCATGCCTGTTTCTGGATCAATCGTATT
The DNA here is from genome assembly GCF_056402415.1 of Paenibacillus sp. P4_A9. NCBI lineage: Bacteria > Bacillati > Bacillota > Bacilli > Caryophanales > Paenibacillaceae > Paenibacillus > Paenibacillus sp. P4_A9. The sequence goes on along the minus strand of NZ_JBFUHL010000022.1, from coordinate 19,906 downwards.
TACCCATTCGGATACGTTAGCAAGTGGTGACTCACCTGTACCAGATGGCTTAATTTCATCTACTTGTGGAAGCAATAACGGCAGCTGATCCACAGGAACTGGCTTCATCGTGCCATCTTCCAAGTGAAGAATCGGAATCGGCTCACCCCAGTAACGTTGACGGCTGAACAGCCAATCTCTCAAGCGATACGTCACTTTGCCGCGGCCCTTGCTATTTTGCTCCAACCAAGCGATCATATGGCTGATCCCTTGCTCAATGTTCAAACCATCGATTGGACCAGAATTCACATGCTTGCCATCGCCAGCGTATGCTTCTTTCTCCACATCTCCGCCTTGAACTACCTCGATAATCGGCAAATCGAATTGTTTGGCAAATTCCCAGTCGCGTTGATCGTGACCTGGAACAGCCATAATCGCGCCCGTACCATAACCGCCAAGCACATAATCCGCGATCCAAATTGGCACTTTCGTGTCATTAACCGGATTGATCGCATAAGCCCCTGTGAACACACCGGATTTGTCTTTCGCCAAATCTGTACGCTCCAAGTCACTCTTGCGTGAAGCTTTCTCTTGATATTCTTTGATCTCAGCGGCTTGCGCCTCTGTGGTAATCTGCTGAACAAGCTCATGCTCAGGCGCCAATACACAATAAGTTGCTCCGAATAATGTATCTGGACGAGTTGTGAAAACCGTTAGGCTTTTCTCAGCATGACCTTCAATCGCGAACTGAACCTCAGCTCCCGTTGATTTCCCAATCCAATTGCGCTGCATATCCTTAATGCTTTCAGACCAATCCAATTCTTCAAGATCTTCAAGCAAACGCTCCGCATACTCCGTAATTCTCAAAATCCACTGACGCATCGGTTTCCGAATAACCGGATGGTTACCGCGCTCACTTAATCCGTCAATAACTTCCTCATTCGCAAGTACAGTACCTAGAGCCGGACACCAGTTAACAGGCACTTCATCAACGTAAGCAAGTCCTTTATTGTACAGTTGGATGAAAATCCACTGCGTCCATTTGTAATACTCCGGATCCGTTGTACTAATCTCCCGATCCCAATCGTAAGAGAAGCCGAGTGATTTGATTTGACGGCGGAACGTATCGATATTCTTCTTCGTGAACTCTCTCGGATCATTCCCTGTATCTAAAGCATACTGCTCTGCAGGAAGTCCAAATGCGTCCCAGCCCATTGGGTGAAGGACATTAAAGCCTCTCATCCGTTTGAAACGGGAAACGATATCTGTCGCCGTATAGCCTTCAGGATGCCCTACGTGCAAGCCTGCTCCGGATGGATAAGGGAACATATCCAAGGCATAAAATTTCGGTTTATCCGAATTTTCCAGTACCTTAAATGTTTTCTTTGCATCCCAGTAAGCCTGCCATTTGGGTTCGATCGCTTGCGGATTGTAGCCTTGTTGCTCTTTCGTTTCTTTGGCTTCTTTCAGTTCTTTTGTCATTACTCCATGCCTCCTTCAAGTTGCTATCTGCTCATATATACAAATACGCACAAAAAAACCTCACATCGCTAGCGGATATCGCTAGGGACGAGAGGTATAATTCCCGTGGTACCACCCTAGTTAACACAAGGTATTCTTCACCTGTGTTCACTCTGCCCCTTAACGCGGGTGAGACGATCCAGCTAGCGCCCTCACTTCCGGCGGTTCACCTTCTAGCTCCGAGGCGAGTTCTCAAGACTAACATCTGCCGGCTCACACCCTAGCTCCGACTCTCTGAAAGATGCTGTACAAGGTACTATTCCTCATCTAAGCTTTCCATACAACTGATTAGCTTTGATTATATGTAAAATAATGCCGCACTGTCAAGCCGAGGGCGAATCCCTTTAGGATTATTTTTTCGCAATAAAGAAAGCTCGCTCTGTCTTATCCGTTGGCTGCTCCCACGTAAAGTCAGAAGCTTGATGTACCTCACGAAAGCCTACCTCGATTAGCATCTGTTCCAGCCACTGCAGGGGATACGCTCTTTGTTCATGCGTTTCATCAATACGCCGGAAGGTTTCGCCTGAGCCGCTGTCTTTGACGAAAATCGTTAAATCATGTTCAATCTGAACGCGTTCTTCATCTAACTCACTTGTCCAAATGTAAGCAACATCGTCTTCATTTAGAAAAAAAGGCTGAGACTCCGCATAGGCAAACAATTGCTCTGGAGTATGTACATCGAATAGGAATAAACCACCTGGCTTGAGCCCAGCCAATGTCTGACGGAAAGCATCCACGATGTCATCTTCCTCTAGCAAATAGTTAAGACTATCGCAAAATGAAATGGCAACATCAACTTCCTCGCCAAGCTCCCATTCACGTATATCCTGCCTAATCCAACGAATAGCCCCGCAGCGAAGCTGACTGGGTTGTTCGCTATGCTTCTGCTCAGCAACGGCCAACATATCCTCGGATAGATCGATGCCCGTCACCTGTAATCCTTCAGCAGCTAATGGAATGGACAAATTGCCTGTACCGCAACCTAAATCCACAAGCGTTGTTGGCTTTATATCGAAGCGTTCAAAGCTTTCCTTAACGAACCTCAGCCAATCTGCATAGGGCATGCTGTTCATTAATCTATCGTACGTATAGGCGAATTTCTCGTAACTCATATCAGCCTTGCGTCTCCTCTTGTTTCAGATACGTCCAATCTGCTTCCTGATAGATGAGCCCATCTTTCATCAGCTTGCCTAAGGCACGTTTGAAGGCTGCCTTACTTAGACCGAATTTATCCTTGATGACATCCGCTTGCGTCTTATCCGAAAATGGCATGGCATGCCCTGGTCGTTCACGGAGCACTTCAAGAATACATTCTGCATCCTCATCGCGTCCTTTTTCCTTCGGAAGCCTCATCGATAGGTTAACTCGTCCATCTTCTTCACGCACAAATGCGATCCTAACATCAACTAACTCACCCACCCGAAGCAAGCGTGTCCGCTCTTGCGGGATGATAAGCCCGATGACGCCAAAACCTAGAACACCCGCCTCACATATGACGAATGTACCCATCTGAAGTGGGCGATAAACGCGAGCTTTGACCCATTGGTTTGCCCAACTTGACGGAGCTCGTACACATAGCGGAGCCAAGTCTTCTTCTAGCGCGAGCTTCGCAATTAACCGGCCCTGTCGATCGTGTGCAAGCGTAGCGAAAACTTTATCCCCTACTTGAGGACGAAGCTCTTCAAGTTCTGGCACATGTCGGTAAGGTAAAAGCAAATGACGACCAAGTCCCATTTCTAAGAAATAGCCAAAACGCGGATGAATATCAACAACCTCTAGAAGCCCAACATGACCCATGGTCAGCAGCGGTTTCTTCATGGTCGCCATAATTCGATCCTGCGTATCGTGGAATAAGAACACCTCCACTTGGTCTCCCGGACTAATTCGACTACCTACGATTTCTGCATAAGGCAGCAGAAAATCCTGATAACCATCACTCAGGAAAAAGCCATTAGGTGGAACTTCCCTTGCTACCTCTAGGGTAACAAGGGATCCTGCTTCCATTCTCATACGCGCTCCACAACTTTAGCATCGGACCAAAGTTTTTCGATATTATAATATTGACGATCATCACGATGGAAAACGTGGAGAACAACGTCCCCTAGATCAAGAAGTACCCATCGTGCTGTGTCAATGCCTTCATAACTTCGAATATGAACACCATGCTCATGCGCCTTTTTACGAGCTTCGCCTGCGATTGCTTGTACTTGTGTTTCCGAATTCCCGTGACAAATAACGAAATAATCTGCAATTGGGGATACGCCTTGCAAGTTCAAGCTAACGATATCTGCCGCTTTTTTGTCTTCCGCTGCCTCAACAACGAATGCTAATATTTCTTCTGGGTTTTTACTCATGCAATCATCCTCCATGTCATTAGGTGTGTATTTGGATTTGTTCCAATAAATCATTCCGTGTCAAAATTGTTAGTGGATAAATGCGCTTACCTTTGGATATCAAAAAGTTGATGGTGGAGTCAAAGCCGGCAATCAACGCGCGTTCGAGACTCGACTTAGCAAGTTCACGAATAAACTCTACACCTGGGAAATCACGGCCTGGTTCCATATAATCCGCCAAGCAAACGATTTTGTCGAGCTGCGTCATTTGTTCGCGACCGGATGTATGGTACCTGATCGCATCCAAAATCTCCTCGTCGTCGATACCGAATTGTGTCTTCGCAATAAAAGCACCTGCGTGCGAATGCCACAGTTCCTTATCGAATGCTAACAAGTCTTGAGGTAAATCATTCTCACGAATAATCTTAGCTTGCTCCTGTATGGGCCAATACTTGCAATAATCGTGCAAAATCGCTGCGACATCCGCTTTGACCGCATCCCCGCCAAATCGTTCAGCCAGCATAACGCTAGTCTCCATCACACCAAGAGTGTGCTGCCAGCGCCGTTCAGGCATTTGCTCCTTCACAGCCGCCATAAGGTCTTCACGATTCATATAAGCGATTCACCTCCATGAACTGCCTTACCTTATCTGGCACAAGATACCTGACGGGATCCTTAAGCTGCCTAAGCTCCCGAATAGCTGTCGATGAAATCTCAACGAGCGGCATCGGTACCAGCTTCACGCGATTTCGTATACGCTCGGGAAGCTGCGTCAGGTCCAGCTCATAACCAGGTCTGGCTAATCCAATAAAATGAATATGCCGCACGATGTCATCGATGCGATGCCACTGCGGCAAGTACTGGACCATATCGGCACCAATAATATAAGTGAACGCGATGTCCGGATACTGCGATTTCAACAGTTCGATCGTATCGATACTATAGGATACGCCGCCTTTGTTAATTTCGATATCGACAGGACGAAAAAAAGGATTGCCTTCTGCAGCAAGGCAAACCATCTCCCAACGCTGCTGGCTTGTTCCCTTCGGGGCATTGGGCTTATGCGGCGGGACATTGGCAGGCATCAGCCATACCTCGTCCAAGCCCCCTTCCACCCTCGCACGTTCAGCTGCGATTAAATGACCGGTATGAATGGGATCGAATGTGCCTCCCATAATTCCGACAAGCATACGTCCACCTCATTAGCGCGGCAGTTCAATCTTCTTATTGTCACGCGATTCTTTGTAAAGCACGACGATCTTCCCGATAACCTGAACAAGCTCAGCACCAGATTTCTCGGATAATTCAGCTCCGACTTCTTGACGATCTTCACCACTGTTGTTAAGAACGGTAATCTTAATTAATTCACGTACTTCAATTGCTTCTTGGATATGACGAATGATATGGTCATTCACGCCACCTTTACCAACTTGGAAGATTGGATCAATGTGGTGCGCGAGTGAGCGTAAATGACGTTTTTGTTTGCCTGTTAACATGGATGTCCCTCTATTCATTCTTATTCAGTTAGTGACTGTTCTACCACCTGTCTCATCGCCTCAACCGGCGCAGGTGTATTCGTCCAATACTCGAAGGCATAAGCGCCTTGATAAATAAACATGCCAAGCCCGCCATGAATGCGAGCTCCAATGGCTTCCGCTTCACGAAGAAATCTTGTGATGCGCGGATTATAAATAAGATCACTAACTAGGTGATGCGGTCGAAGTAGATGAAGCGGCATAGGAAGCTCGTCTACATTAGGGTGCATGCCAGCTGACGTCGTGTTGAGAACAAATTCAACATTATCAACAATATCCCCCAACTCATCCATCCCTAAGCCAACGGTTTCGGTGAATGCGCCTATAGTAGCAGCAAGCTCGATAGCACGCGCTTTGGTACGATTCGCAATATAAATACAGCTCACGCCTTCTTTGGCCAAGGCATAAGCCACACCGCGTGCTGCTCCGCCTGCACCAAGAAGTAGAACACGTTTCCCTTTGAGCTCGATTCCCGTCTCTTCCTTCAAAGAACGTACATAACCAATCCCATCCGTGTTGAAGCCTTTGAGCTTGCCCTCTTCATTCACGATGGTATTGACTGCGCCAACGATCATAGCCCCTTCATCGATCTCATCGAGGTAATTCATCACATCTACTTTATGTGGAATGGTAACATTCACACCGCGGTATCCGAGCGCCCGAATTCCACGAACAGCTTCCCCAAGTTCTTCAGGCCTAACGTGAAAAGCTGCATAAACGCCATTAATCCCCGCTTCCTGAAAAGCGCGATTCAGCATGATCGGAGAACGGGAATGCCTGATCGGATCCCCGAATACTCCGTATAGTACCGTATGACTGTCGATCGTCCGAGTCTTCTCCATGATCCCCCAATGCCCCCTAAATCAACGACTCACGTGTAATCACTTTAATACCCTTCGGTGCATGAACAGCGAGCTGTGCACCAGCTAGACTATTCACCTTAATCCAGCCTAAACCCGAGATCAGCACATCCATCTGTTTCCCCTTCGGAATGTGCAGCGGATGCTTAACCAGCTTCGGAAGCTCTTCAAGATCAGCTAATTGTGGCGGTGTCAGCATGACACCTTTGTGTTCTTCATACAAATCATCCGCCCGTTCCAGCTTCGTGCGATGAATTTGAATCGCATTCGACGTGTAACAAGTAAAGGATTGATGCTCACCTTGGATAAAATCAAATCGAACGAGAGCGCCAAAAAATAACGTCTGTGCCTCATTAAGTTGAAATACCATCGGCTTAAGCGGTTTATCTGGCATAAGCGGCGTTAGATCACGCTTCTTCACGACCTCAGTCAGTCGATGCTTGTACACAATCCCAGGCGTATCAATAATGAATTTGCCGTCATCAAGCGGAATTTTGACCAGATCGAGCGTAGTTCCCGGATATTGCGATGTCGTCAATTCGGCTTCCAAATCACTGTAATCACTGATAAGGCGATTAATTAACGTCGATTTCCCTACGTTCGTAGCGCCAACTACATACACATCCATGTTGCCGCGGTATTCTTGTACAGCCGAAATAACTCGGTCGAAGCCGATGTTTTTCTTCGCGCTGCAAAGGACGATATCAACAACCTTGAGGTTCTCTTCCTTGACTCTGCGCTGCACCCAGTTGATGATCTTGTTGGCATTCGTCACTTTCGGAAGCAAATCAATTTTGTTAACAACGAGTAAAACGGGATTATTGCCGATAAATCGGGCAAGTGAGCTGATCATACTGCCTTCAAAATCAAAAATATCCACTATTTTCACGACTAACGCCTTCGTTTGACCAACATGTCCTAATAACTTCAGGAAGTCGTCCTGTTGAAGGGTAATGCTCGAAGATTCATTATAATGCTTAATCCGGTAACAGCGTTGGCAAATCAAAGGTTCCTTCTGCAAGGCAGCCTCTGGAATAAAGCCAAGCTTACTTTTGTCTTCTGTTTGCAGCCCAATGCCGCAACCCGCACAATGTTGTATTGTTTCTGTACTCATGAAACCTCCTATTTCTTCATCCTTGCTACTGCCCATCTCTCAATCAAGCGATTAATTCTGGTAAAGAAACCTTCATCTTTTCTTGAGATCGGTTGAACTAGGATCGTGTATAGCCCCATTCGATTGCCGCCAAGCACATCTGTCAGCATTTGATCCCCGATAACAGTGGTTTGTCGCGCACTCGTTCCAAGCAGCTTCATCGCTTTATGGAAGGAAGCATTCGTCGGTTTTTTGGCACGGTGAATAAACGGAATGCCCAGTGGATCTGCAAAAGTCGCGACTCGCAAACGATGATTGTTCGAGACGATAACGATTTTGAACCCGATCTGATGCATCTGTTTCAGCCATTCTATTAACTCAGGCGTCGCATGTGGATCGCGTGCACCGACAAGTGTATTATCTAGATCCGTTATAATTCCGCGAATACCGAATCCCCACAGGTGATTGGCATCAATATCATAAATTGTATGAACAGACTGTCTGGGTACAAGCTTTTTCAGCAAACGAATTCCCTCCAACTGCTTCCTTGACATATACGTGAAACTATACCATAGTGCCTCGTTTGTTGCAAAAAGAAAAGAACATATTTTCCCACTAGACTCTTGATGGCAATGGCAACCAGTCTAAAACGCTTTGAATTTTGCGATCCCAGTAGCCCCATTCATGTGTGGCAGACTCTTCTTCATAGGTAATTTGCAAACCTTGCGCTCGGCAATAATTCCGGAACCGAATGTTATCCTCATACAGAAAATCTTCCGTGCCACAGCATTGATAGAGCTGCGGTCTATCTTGTTTACTAGCAACGAGCTGGTCAGCAAGATAAAACAAATCATTCGGGCTGTCTTTCATCGTCGATACGTCGCCAAAAATCAATTGAAAATCATTGGGAAACGCAGTCGCTCTCTCTACAATATCTACCGCACCAGATAAGCTCGCGCCCGCTGCAAATCGATCCGGCTGCGAGAGCGCTAGCTTCATAGCTCCATATCCTCCCATAGAAAGACCTGCAACGTAGTTTAACTCTCGTTCCTCTGCTAATGGGAAGAAGGATCTCGCTATCGCTGGTAATTCATCACTAATAAACTCCCAATATTTCGGCCCTGCAGCCATATCAGCATAGAAACTCCGATTCACCGCAGGCATAACGACGGCAATACCGAGYTGGGAAGCATATCGCTCAATCGAGGTTCTCCGCATCCAAATTGTATGATCATCAGACAAGCCATGAAGCAAAAACAAGGTTGGGTGCTTGCCCCCATAAGCATGTGAAGCTAGTCCGATTTGGCCTTTGGCAACTTGAGGTAATATTACATGCATGGAAGCTGCAACACCAAGGGATTCTGAATGAAAATGACAATCGATAAACGCCATTTGATTATATCTCCTCTCATATTGAAGCCACCCTCCTTAATTGGAGAGTGGCTTCGTTTGTTCATTTGATTTGTTCTTTGACACGAAGAATTAATTGGTTCGCTTGTTGATATTCAACTTCAGATACCGCTAATTGACTATATTTCGCACGTTCAAATAATTCAATCAACGCATCCAGCTCTTTCTTCAACCATTTACTCTGCGATGACCATCTGGTTGTTGCTTCTCGAACCGTTTCATACTCGTGTCGCGTGTACCCTTTACGACGGCAGGCACGGAGCATTCTTTCAAATTCAACGATTATTTTCTGGTTAAAATTCACGACTTGCAGCTGTTTCCTGCGAGCTCGCCAGTTATGCCAAGCTTCAGTTCTCATTAGGAAAAATACAGCGACTGAAAGAAGTACTACAACTACTACACTGCTGAGTGTCAACCAAAGCCATGTGAAACTAGGTGCTTCTGTCGTTTCTTCTGGCAATGTGCTCGTTTCCGTATCCGTTGCTGGTTCTTCTGGGACTGGTGCTGCCTCTGGGAATACATTGGGCAGTGTGAAGCCCGAGGTAGGTTCAAAGGATATCCAACCAAAGCCATCAAAATAAACTTCTACCCAAGAATGTGCATCGGAGTTGCGAATCGTATACGTACCAGCACCATCYGTGTCAAATGTGGCTCCTAACGCGCCTAATATTCCCTGTTCCCGAATTTCATCGGTGATCGAAGAGGATCCAGAGGAATATCCTTTCACCCAGCGAGTGGGCAAACCAATCGAACGCGTGAGTACAGCCATTGCCGTCGAGTAGTAATCACAATACCCTTGCTTGACTTCGAATAGGAAACGGTCCACAAAATCCTTGCTTTTCCCCTTCGTTTCGTCCGGTGTATTGGTATAAGGGAAATTCTCAGACAAATACTTCTCGATAAGCTTCGCTTTATCATAGGGATTCGTTGCTGTCTTCGTAAGGTCAAGAGCTAGTTGCTTCACACGCTCAGGCAAATCAGCAGGAACTTGTAAGTACTCTGCCCATTCCGGTTTGTTTACGTAATCACCTGTCGTTTTCCGCAGTAGATCTTCCTCAAGAATCGGCTCTTGTACCACAACCGAGTAGTCTTTAGGATAATTACTTCGTCCTGTGAAGCGCAACTCAGATTGTCGCGGTGACCAAATGATACGCACGAATGGGTTTTCACCCTTATTAATCTCCACAATTTTCTGAATGGCGAATCCCCCGAATAATACTGGGAACACCTCTTCACGATCCATCACAACACTTTGTGTGACTTCCTGCGTTTTCAATTGCGATATATTAAAACGTGCATCCAACGGTAACGGATTCAAATTCACCCGAAACATCGGCAGTCTCTTTTCCGTGGGCCCCAGCTCCCAACCTTTCCCGTTATACATCGATCTCGTTTCACCGCGGAAATAGGTTCGTTTACTAGATTCAATCGTCATCACCGGCGTGTAATCAAATCGAAAGCCACCACCGAGTCGGCTATCATCACGGCTATAACCAGATGAAGTGTCAGCCGTCGAAGTAGCAACGCTAACCCCTTTGCCAAGTAACGGCACCGTTTCCCCRCGACTCACTTTCCAAGCTGTATAAGGATCCGTCAAAATGGGATTTACCGTTGGTGCAAAAACACCAGCCAAAGTAATCACGCCAACCAAAATGAGGATAGGAACAACGAAAGAAGACGGATAATCGGAAATCGTCTCCCATACGTCTGGCGCTTTTTTCTTCAACTGTGAAAAATGTTTCACAATTAAGAGGAGAAATCCGCAGAGCAGGATCATCGCCACTTGAGGCCAAAGAAAAATCATACTGAAAGAATCACGTACGGCAAAAAATAAAATGCTAACAAAAATAAGGACGACAATACGAAATTTCGAAGTAATGGACCACATCGCGAACAAATAAACGATCCACGCGCTTAAACTAAACCAAATATAAGGTTCTAGTTGCCCCGCATTAAGGCCAATAAAGCGCAAAGCTTCTTTCCAGGTTGTTATATGAACTGCTACCCAATGATATCCCATACCCCAGCCATGGAGCCAGATAATGAGTAGGAACTGGATACATGCGCGCCATCCATTCGTGATTTTGGGTATACAATACGTCGCCGTAATAAGGACTAAGGTCCATGTCACGAAAGAGACCGTCTCAGCAAGCCAAAGACCATCTTCTTTCATAATCCAAATCACAAATTGATAAAGAAAGATAGCAATTAAAATTGCAGATACTCGTAACGCCCAATCCTTTAGAAGGAGTCTGCTCCACCATGTGTTAGGCATACCGTTTCGCCCCTCCCAGAAGGTTWGGCAAGTCCGTTAATTGACTAACCTCATACCCCATATAGCCTTGTGAGCGAATGGCTTTAATATAATCCTCATTCGTAGTGATTTGCTCCACTCCCTGAGGTCCAAAAGCTGGATCAGTATGACCATGAATCCAGATATGGCAGGGCTTCATTTGAAGAAGCGCCATTTGCTGAAACATTTGCAGCATGGCGCTGCCTTTTTGCGGAGATATGAGTACAATTAAGCTGCCTGCAGGCCAATCCTGTGAGCGTTCCTTCAATATTTGACTCAGCGATTGATAGCCATCCGCATCTACACCTACTAGATGTTTAACAATTTCCTTGTAATGATGCTGGCTGTGCTTCGGTTCAAAATAAGTAAATTCCTTGCCGATCGACAGGAGGCCCAGCGACATTTCACGCCCTGTTCCGTATCGGAACAAGGAAGCTGCAACCGACACAGCTAATTCAAATTCAGCGCCATCTCGGTACGCTCGTGCGGTTCGGTCTAGTAAAATAATGGTTTTCGGCAAAGATTCCCGCTCGAACTCCTTCGACTTCCAAGTGCCTGTCTTAGCCGTCGCATTCCAGTGAATCCGTGAAAGCCGATCGCCGTAAATGTATTCGCGAACGCCATTAATTTGCGTCGTTTCACGGTGTGCGCTAGTCGTCGTAGAGTGATGCTGCATCCCTTTGAGCATTTGATGAAATTGCGCCCATTCGCGTATGGTGACAGTTTGCGGATACACAGTAATCGGCTGCTGCAGATCCACTCGGCCCTTATGCTGAAAAAAGCCGAAAATATCTTCCGTTAAGCACTCTGTCTCCCCGAAACGATAATAGCCTCTGCGGAGTGGCGGCGTACTGTAAGTGAACTCACCCCGACGTTTCCAATCAGGCACGATCGACCCTTCAAATACAGATTCATCACCATTCTGCCGAATAAGCTGATCTTTAATCATCAGGTAAGGAACTGGCCAATACCCTGGCAATTGTACCCCGATCTTAATTTGTAACGATTGTCCTGCCTCAAGTTTAGCCTCTAAGCCTGCGTTCGTTAGCTTGCGAGTCCCCTGCGCGCGTTTAATGCCACTCCAGTTCCCTGAAAGCAAATACACCGTTAAAACCGTCATCGTAATGAATAACATGGAGGCCAGCTTCCCACCTTGAAATAGCATGAAGAACAAGCTAGCCAGCAAACAAGTTAAAAGTAGCCATAATGCTGCCGGAAACCGGGGACGCTCCCCGAATCGTTTAAATACCGGTCGTTTCATAGGCTCACTTCTCCAATCTGACCGGGACCCGTACTTGCTCAAAAATCGTCGCGAGCACAGAAGCGATACTGACGCCATCCATACGTGCTTCCATTTGAAGGATCATACGGTGACCCAGTACAAAAGGAGCTAAATATTTAATATCATCCGGGATGACATAATCGCGTCCATGTATGAAAGCATACGCTTTGGATGCTAAAACTAACGAAAGTGTAGCCCTCGGACTCGCTCCGAGGAAAACAGCGTGATGTTCCCGTGTTTTACGCGAAATGGTGACTAAGTAATCAGCCACAGCTTCATCCAAGTGAACACGGCGAACCTGCTCCTGAATCTCAAGCACTTGCTTGGTGTCCACAATGGCGTGCAGTGCTTCCATCGGATGAACTTTGCTCTGAGATGCAATCATCATTTTCTCAGCTGCTTCACTAGGATAGCCTAAGCTCAGCTTGATCATAAATCGATCTAATTGTGCCTCTGGCAATGTATATGTGCCTTCAAAGTCGATCGGATTCTGAGTCGCTAGCATCAGGAACGGAGATGGAAGTTCATGCAAGTCACCGTCTACCGTAATATGCTGCTCTTCCATCGCTTCCAGAAGAGCTGATTGCGTTTTCGTAGTAGCCCGATTGATCTCATCCACTAGCAAAATATTGGTCATAATCGGCCCAGAACGGAAAATGAACTCTTCTTTTTTGGGGTGATATATAGAAACGCCAGTTATATCTGTTGGCAATAAGTCCGGGTTACATTGAATACGGCGGAATTGCCCGTTAATAGATTTCGCTAGCGCTTTAATGAGCACTGTTTTACCTGTTCCTGGGACATCCTCAAGCAGAACATGACCACCGGCCAACATCGCAGTAAGCAACAATTCAATTTCAGCGCTTTTGCCAAGAATACATGATTCTAAATTTGCTTTCAGCCTAGCTAGTACTTCTACATGATGCTGAGTGGCAGTTTCCATTTGTTGGTCCTCCTTAGAGTTTTCGTAGAAAACTTGTATGCGTTAACAAGGCAATTTGTACGAACATGCTTCCATCTTCTGTTTGGTTCAGAAAATAAACAAAAATGTACATAAATCTAGTTTACAGGAAAGTTTTTCGTCCGTATACTTGTAAATCCTCTAAAGTTATTTGTTAAAATTAACCACGTGAAACAGAAAAAGACGCCACTCGGCGTCCATTACACTTGCTATTCCATCCATCGATCTCACACTAGCTTCATCCTTTGGGTTTCACAAACAAGGCAGCCAAGAATGAGAAAATAATCGCGGCGGATATCCCCGCGCTGGTCACCTTGAAAATACCTGTTATGATGCCTATGTAGCCATCCTTATGGAGTTCCTCTAAAGCACCGTGAACAAGCGCATTCCCGAAGCTCGTTATGGGCACAGTCGCACCTGCGCCAGCAAAGGCAATCAATGGTTCATATAAATTGCAGCCATCCGCAATGGCACCAAGAACAACAAGTGTGCTCATGGTATGGGCTGGCGTTAGTTTACCAACATCCATCATGAGTTGCCCAAGCACACAGATGGCCCCTCCAACAACAAAAGCCCAAAAAAAGCTCATACGTATAACCCTCCAGACTCAATGGAAACAGCATGTGCGATACAAGGAATACTCTCTCCTTGTTGGAAAGAAAGCGGCGAAAGCAAGGCTCCTGTCGCAACAACGAGAATTCTTTTCAGCTCCCCTTTGGCTATGCGCTTCAGCAAGTGCCCGTAGGTAACAGTAGCCGAGCAACCGCAACCGCTTCCTCCTGACTGAACCGATTGCGTTTCACGATCAAAGATCATTAACCCGCAATCGCTGTAGGTTGTTTGCTCGATTGGGAACTGGTGCTTTTGGAACAGCTCACGCGCAATGCTGACCCCTACTGCTGCTAGATCCCCCGTCACGATGAGATCGTAATAGGAAGGGTCGCGATTCAATTCGCGGCAATGGGTTTGTATCGTATCGACGGCGGCCGGCGCCATAGCTGCGCCCATATTGAAAGGATCCGTGATCCCCATATCCACGATCCGACCGATCGTAGCTGCGGTGACGACAGGGCCGTCACCGGTTTTACCAAGCACGGCGACCCCTGCGCCCGTGACGGTGTACTGTGCTGTCGGCGGCTTCTGAGAACCATATTCCGTTGGATAACGGAACTGCTTCTCCGCCGTACAGTTATGGCTGCAGGTGCCAGCCATAACATAATTGGCTGCGCCAGAATCGACCAGTTGGGCGGCTAGCGCCAGTCCTTCCATCGACGTGGAGCAAGCACCGAATATACCCAGATAAGGTATATTCAGCGTCCGAGCCGCGAAAGTGTTGGAGATGATCTGATTCATCAGATCGCCTCCAACATAGAATTGGATCTGGCCGTCGGTTAGCCCGGCTTTCGCCAGCGCGTGATGCGCAGCTTCCTCCAGCAGCGCTTTCTCTGCTTTTTCCCATGTTTTTTGACCGAGTGTCAAATCACCATGAACAATATCAAAATCCTCATTGAGCGGTCCTTTTCCTTCATCAGGACCTACAACAGTACCCGTTGAAAGAATCACGGGCCGATTTTCAAACAGCCAGCTTTGGTGTCCCTTCAGCATATCGTCAACCCCCCGTGAAGATAAGATGCGCAATCCCTACAAAGAAGGCCGCAACAGTTCCGAAAACGATAACTGAACCCGCTAATTTAAACATATTCCCACCAACGCCAAGCACTAGACCTTCCGCACGATGCTCAATAGCCGCCGAACAAAGCGAATTCGCAAAGCCAGTAACGGGGACTGAGCTTCCTCCTCCTGCCCACTGCGCGATTTTATCGTAGATGCCGAGACTGGTTAAAATAACAGAAATAATAATCATCACAGCTACGGTTGGATTGCCCGCTGTTTTCTCCGTAAATCCAAAACAATTAATGAACATACGCATAAAGCATTCACCAATCAGGCAGATCGTCCCCCCTACGAGAAAGGCTCTGCCGCAATTTTTAAGCACAGGTCTTTTGGGCTCTTGCTGCTTGGCTAATTTTTGGTATTCTTGCTGTGTCATTGTTAAGTTTTTCTTCTTGTTGTTAGGCATGACTTACTCCTATTCCCTCAAAACCTAAGCTCTGAGAATCGTATGTACCTGCTGAATAATTTGAGTTAACTGAATGGAACAAGCTTCATACATTTGTTTGGCTTCTATATTTTGTGTCGTTAGTGAGAACAGCTCCAAGTCTGCTTCACATTTCTTTAAGCACGCGAGTAAAGCAGGACGTTCGGTCGGTGCAGGGACTTGTAAGTTATCATCATAAAGATCAACAGTTAATTCACCATTTGTGTTAACCTGACCGAGAAATACATTTTCCTTAGCAATACCCAGCTTATCAAGTTCCGCTTGCAGCCATCCTCTACTTTTTCCCGCGGCAGCCAGCGGCTCATTTTGAATGACACCATCCATCATGACAGCTTGCGTTGGTTTCTCTATGGTCAACTTCATGCCAATATGCTTTGGCGTTAATGGCTGGTTCTCACTCTTCAACAGAATACTCAAATCACCACTAGTCTCCAGCATCGCAAATTCCACATCAGCCACCCGAAATACACCTTTGGTACGTAACTGTTCAAGTAGTTCATCACCTGTATAGCGTTCTTTTCTCAAATTCCCCTCAAGAATTTTGCCATCTTTAATGAGAACTCTGCCATTCCCTTCAAACCAGACACGAAGTGTCTTGCTCTTCAAAGTCAATATTTCCAGTACTAATGGCACAAGGACCCATACCAAAATTGCGATAACACCATGATAGTAATTCGCCTCGACATCGGTCGAAATGTTACCAGCCAGATCCCCAAGCGTTATGCCGATAACATATTCAAAAAAAGTGAGCTGAGATATTTGTTTTTTACCTAGAATCCGCGTTAAAACAAACAGAAACATTAAGGTACCTAGAGCTCTAATGGCAATAAGTAGCCATTCAGGCACATCATTCCTCCTCCTTCACCAGCTTTCAATATCTACATTATGTGCCAATCGGGCACTAACTATCATCACTCTAAATTGGATTTATTTGGTAAAATATACAGCAATCACTGCGGGCATATTAACAATCGCAAACCGGAGAGCGCACATTGAATCGATCTGTTCTCATCCATTATCAAATTTGAGGAGTGTTTACGACAACATGACAGTAGCAGCACAAGTTAAAACCACACTAGCATCCTTAAAAAGTGCCCAGGCCAGTCTTGAAACCTTTGCCCTTAGCACACAGAATCAAGAGGCCAAGCAATTATATGAGACTGCTGCCCAATCTACCCAGCAAATCGTTGATCAAGTCTCCTCTCGTGTACAGCAATTAGAAAATGAAGAGCCGCAATACAAAGGTTTTTAAACACAGAACAGCCGCTGCGACGGATCGCAGCGGCTGTTTTTCTCTTTTTCATAAAAACAAACTAAGAAACAAGATTAGCAAAACATATAGGATAAGAATAAGTAACCTAAGCTTTTCCTTTGGCATAAAGCCGCCCCTCGTTTCGTTGATATTCATTGGATGTTTCGATTTATTTACCCGTATTATTTACCCGTCCAGTAATCAAAGGTTAGCGATCTATTTTTGAAAAAGGAATAAGGAATATAGCAATAGCCTGCGTCACCCCAAGCGGTACCCCATGAGTTCCGAGCAATGATGACACCCTGCCCCTTCACTTTACTATCCTTATAACCAACAGCAAGTAAGGCATGACCGCCTAGAAGCTTTTCCTTTTTCCGATTTGGATACGGAATTTTCCCAGTTTTGGAAGCTGTCTTACTTTCAAACGAATCATAGATCCAAATTCCGAAAACAACTGGTGATCCATCGGCAAGTGCAGCCTTTATACCTGCTAGATCATGAATACGATGATAGCCATCAATACGATAGTACCTAGCAAGAGCTTCAGCTTCATGATTCGGCGTATTGCGAAAATTTGCAATCTCATATGGCCATACTTCCTCTGGACATACGCCCGTTTTCTGCAGCACTTTAAACCCATCACGGATCGTAGCCCCTGCATCACGATTAACCGTATGCTCTAGCTCACGTTCATGCCAATAGTGAAAAAGTCGGGATAACCGCGTTGTGTTCTCATCTTCGGATCGCAGCCAATACTCTCGCAATCCGCTCACAATCGCATTCGAAGTACATGAACCTAACGAGCCTTGGTTTACAACAGGAGAGAGTTTGTTGCGTAAATCGAATTTCTTCGGCAATTGGGATTCCCGAATATAATTGACACTCCTGTATGTGAAATCACGAAAATCGCGAGGGTCCTGTTTGACTGTATATTTCCGCATACCCGTACCTCCTATGAAGCCTAATCGCTAAGTACTCCAGTGTATTCACCCATAGGCAGGAGCGTGCAAAAAAGAGCCCGACTTCAGGAATGAAGTCCGAGCTCTTTCGATCGTACGTTTTATTCCGTTACTGTAACAGTGACGGGCGTCCATTCGCCAATAATCGTTTGTCCATGTAGAGAGACACTTCCTTGAGGCGTCAAATCCTTCTCCGTCATCATGCCTAATGCAACTGTGAATCGATTKAATTTGATCGGCACGTTTTTTTCACGGCGTACTTCCTCACCGTTCACATAGAAAATGACTTCATCATTACCGCGGTGGTACGTAATTTTATACGTATTAAATTCACGTGGTTGGAAATTCGTTTCCTCTTTGAAAATACAGAAAAAGCGTGTTTTATCTGTTTCAGGCACTTGCACACCTGGGAAGGGTAGTACTGCGTAAACACTTGCGTATTTATCATTCCCAGCGAAGAAATCCAGCGCTGCGCCTGTTGTAAAATCAAGCAAATTCAACGAAACGAAACCATCGTATAAATCGTTCGGTGCCGTGTTTTGCGTACGAGCACGGATTTGTAGCTCGAATGAAATTTCTCCTTCTTCAGGCACTTCAACATCCTTAGCGGAATAATACATATGCTTGGCATTATCTAGAAATTGTACATAATCATTTTTGCGGCTAAGCGGCGCACGCGCATATAATATGCCGTTTCGAACAATAATCGTCGCATTCGGTTCTCTGAATTCCCAGAATGAGCCATCCGGCATCGGGAAACCGCCTATTTTCCAAACTTCGCCTTCCGATAAGATCGTGTGGAAATCACCAATTGTAAATTGTCTGCTCATGTATATGACCTCACTTCATCTGTGAATTTTAAGATTGAAAGATAGCTTGTACCACCAGCGCTAGCATCATAATGATGCCGCCTCTTATTGTTGCTTTTAAGGAAGCACCCATTAATGGCAGATAGGCCGGGGAAGGATTCTCTGACTTCAAATTACGATACACCCGATAAAATGGAACGGCTGTTAGTAACGCAAGAAGGGCATAGTAAGGGAACACACCAATGATGACACAAGCAATCAATGATGCGTAAGACAATACGAATAAGAACTTGGAGAACACCAGTGCTCGCTTCTCGCCCCAAACTACAACTAGCGTACGTTTACCAGCACTTTGATCCGATTGCCAATGGAGAAAATGATGATTAAATAGAATCAATGTCGTTAGTAAGCCGATAGGTAATGATAGCAATATCGGGCGATAATCCACCTGCATGGTCTGCACATAATAACTGCCTAGCGTAGGTAAAACACCAAAGGATAACAAAATAGCAATCTCGCTATATCCTTTGCCGCGGTAACCAAATTTAATAGGCGGTGCCACATAGAAATAGGCAATTAAGCCACCTAAACCTCCGAAAATGAGTACGAGCCAACCACTGATTACACTTAAAATAAGACCACAAATAAGGGCAACAGCAAACACGGACCAAGTTAACAAACTAAACGTACGTTCTGCAATAATGCCATTGGCCAGAAATCCTGAATTCGTTGAAATCGTAGAGGCCGTTTCCTTTGCTGCCGTATCGACTCCATTTCGAAAATCCCATAAATCATTAATCATATTTGAGAATAGATGCGCTGCTATAGATCCAACGAAGGTCAGCACAAATAGCATTGGATGAAATGTATCTTTCCACACAATGGCGCCCAATCCACCTAATAGGATGGGAATGATCATGACTGGAATAACCCGGAATCGTGTTGCTTTCATCAATAGCTTTAGGTTGAGGTTATTCATATTCACGTTCCTTTCAATAATACTCTGCACCTCATACTATCCCAATCTAACTAGTACTTCAAGTGAGTTTCTATTCCCTTGGAGCCACGGTCTACCAGCTCTGGAAATTAATCGGAGAAATGAAAAAAGGATGCTAGAATTGGCTCTAGTCATCCTTTCAGCCTTAATACTATTATTTCAGATAAAAAACCTCGCGCATCGGAGTGATCGGTACTGCTTCACGGAAATCAAATGAACCTACGACCATTTTGGACGTAATGGCATTCCATCGATTACAAGCGTCGCTCTCAGCCAGATAAGCGAAAGCAGCATCTAAATCATCACATAAGAATACATAGAAAAATTGTGCGCCATTTTGAAAAATGGAGTAATCTCGAATGCCAGCTTTACTGTGTTCTTCCATAATCTCTGGCCAAGGAGCCAAGTGCATCTCAACATACTCTTCCAGAACTTCCTCACGTATCGTCCATGTCCAAGCAAATTTCCCGCTTTTTTGCATCAGGATCTACCCTTCCTTTTTC